>ONKP01000091.1 GCA_900318405.1 uncultured Eubacteriales bacterium
TCCACGATGATGATGTCGTCGACAAAAGAAGCGGCTGCCTCAAGACTTCTCCTGAGACACCGCTCTTCATTCCTCACGATCATGGCCAGATTGATTTTCATATAGCCCTCTCATCATCGCTGTGCAAAACTCTCTGCTCTTACGGGATTCTGCACCATTGTTTCGTTCTGAACTCTGCGTGATTTTTTTGGCCTGCCTATACTTTATATGTCATAGGAGGGCTGCAGAGACCGCTCCTGAGTTTCCGCGTGTTCCGCCGCTCTGTTACAGGGCATGCATACAGAAAGGTTCAGAGTTTCTCGACACCGCCAACACTTACCCCTGTGGAAGCATTCTGTCTTTCACGCACAGCGCCGGCCTTCTGCTGCTTTTCTGCCTCGGCGAGCTGTGCGGCCATCCGTTCCTTTCTCTCCTCTTCATTGCGTTTTCTCAGCTCTGCGAGCTTGCGGTCTTCCTCCGCATGGGCGTCATCGCGCATCTTGCGAAAAACATAGCCGCGGATCGCCGCTTCTGCCCGCTCCGTGAGGTTGATGAACGTGCATCCGTAATAGCTGCCTTCCGGTGCCTTTTTTCTGCAGTGCATCACACGGATCATAAACGGTCTTTCCAGCCTGCGAAAAGCATAGGAAAAGCCCAGTACGCTGTTTTCCGGGATCTCCCTGTCCGTCAGGAGAAGAAGACCGCCGGCGCTGAGATTTTTGATGGTGCCCTCAAATTTTCCGAGGGTGCTGGACTCGAACGTCGTGTGGATATCCACATCGACGCGCACATCCAGGTGACGCTGCGTAATCTTCACGACGTTATTGATCACACAGCTGCCGATCCACTTCTCCGGCACTTCCGGATGGTCATGATTTTCGTGAATTCTGACCTCGCATTCCGTCTGGATAATGCCCATGGCGTCATCATAGAAGTCTACGCGCGTACCATACTCTGTGCCATAACCGCCGTAATCATTCAGGAAAAGCGTGAGAGAATCATCTGCGTTCTCTACTCTCACCGGCCATTCCCTGCCGTCGGGTGTATAAAGCACGCCTTTGGTGCAATCTTTCATAATCCTGCTCATATTTTCCCCATTCCCGTTCGTTTATTTCACATCAGATCAAAGAACTGTCATCATCGTCGCTGCCGAAGCTGCTGAATGTAGACGCCGCACTGTTCAATGTCTGAAGCTCTGCCAGCTTTGCCAGATTGCCCAGCGTATTCCCATCACCAGATGAACCAGGACTGCTCAGTAAGTTTGCCGCTGCAGATGCGGCTGCGGTCAGGTCTGATGCAGATGTGGACGATGATGGATTTGATCATCGATATATATTTCTGTGTATACGGCGGTGCTCCGCCGTACTTTGCCACATTGCCCGGCCCTGCATTATATGCAGCAAGTGCCAGATCCAGATTGTTATTGTACCTGGCAAGAAGCTGCGAGAGCAGCTTTGCGCCGCCCATGATGTTCTGCTCTGCGTCATATGCATTCGTGACGCCGAGCGAAGATGCGGTTCCCGGCATCAGCTGCATCACACCGATCGCACCTGCGGATGACACTACGCCCGGCTGATAACCGGACTCCACCTTGGCCACGGCTTTCAGAAGGTTTGAGGATACACCGTATTTCGCCGCCGCCTTCTGAAAGATCTGCTCCATCGTCACGGTTCCACCCGAAGCTGCTTCGTAAGGCGTATCTGCGGTGACGGTTCCCGACGAACCCGCACCGGTAAGTGTCTGTGCAGTTGAGACGTTTGTGCCGGATGCTGATGCACTGGCTGTGCTCGCAAAGGTACTGTTTGCTGTATTCGTCAGCGGTTTTCTCGCGGCACGGGCTGCCTGTGATGTCCTGTAAAAGGCATCTTCCTGTGCCCTCAGCGTTTCCCATGCCTTGCGGAGATCTTCGGAATACCGGCTTCCGTCATCCTGCTCCGAAGCCTCTTCCGTCCCGCCGGATGCCGTGCCCTGGCCCTGCGATTCATCATTCAGCATGGAAGAGATCGTTGCCTGCTTCATGACGTTCTCAAATATTTCATTGCCGGTCGACGTGCTCGCGATGGCAGTCCCATAGTTATAATTGGGGCTGTTCAGATATGGCAATGCTACGCTTTCTACTCTGTCCACCAATGTACTGTCCTTTCGCGCCTTCCATGGCCGAAATGCACATCCTTGTTATCACGATTTTTATCTGGTTCTGCGGTTATTCGACGTTGTTCCCGCAGCGCCGGCCGTTCCTGTGTTATTCCTGTTTACTGCCGGCGTCTGCGCCTGCGGCTGACTTTGTACCGAAGCCTGTTCTTTATTCTCAGCATTCCCCG
>ONKP01000087.1 GCA_900318405.1 uncultured Eubacteriales bacterium
GCCGGCCAGAGTTTATATTCAGTATTACTACAACATGCCGTCAGGCACGTCTACGCCGGGTGCGGGCGAAGGCGCGGGCGCAGGCTCGAACAGCCCGGGCAGTGATATGACGCAGCCACTGATCCCGGATGCCGCCTTCGGTACGACACTGGGTTCTGATCTGGAGATGTACATGGTGCCATATGATTCCATTGAGGATACGGCGACAGCAGCTGCATACAGAGAGAAAGCTCTTGGTGACATGCCGGCGATGGATGAAAACGGTACATTTTCTTTCGGACTGGTTGTGCTGAACGGCGATACGGTGATGGCGCAGGAGAAGGTCGTTATCCATTCGCTTAATGCCGGGAGCTGAATCAAAACTTATCTGGCAGGAATTTGTAACGACATAACGATCCGGTTATCATACTTGTGACACCTCTATCATCATATGATACAGACAGCTTGCAGAGGAAAGTGAGAACATGAAGAACAAACGATTGGGCGATATGCTCATGTCGCAGGGATATATCACAGAGGAACAGCTTGCAGAGGCACTTGTCAGGCAGAAGGCCAACGGCAAGCGTCTCGGTCAGGAGCTGATCGACGACGGCTATATTACAGAGGATCAGCTGATCGATACGCTCCGCGTGCAGCTCGGCATTGACTACATCGATCTGTCGAAGACGGATATCGAGCCGTCCATGTCGAAATATGTGCCGAAGGCGCTGGCGAAGAAGGAAGTCATCGTTCCGGTCAGGGTTTCAAGGGATACGCTGTTCCTGGCCATGGCCGATCCGCTGAACTTCGTTGCTCTCGAAGAGGCACATGATACATCCAAGAAAAAGATCGTCCCGATGATCTCCACGCGGGCTGCCATCGACCATGCCATCAACGTGCTCTACGGCAACGAGGGCGCTGCCGAGGCCATGGCGCAGATGCGTGCCGAGGCGGGATTTACACAGGACGAGATCAAAACAGCCGACGAGACAGAGGAAAATGCGGACGCACCGACGATCCGCCTTGTGAATTCGATCATCGAGCGTGCCGTCAACGAGAAGGCATCGGATATTCACGTGGAGCCCACGGAGGATGAGATGATCATCCGCATGAGAATCGACGGCAGACTCCACAAGGTGCTCACGGTGCCGAAGGATCTGCGGGACGCTGTCGTTTCGCGTCTGAAGGTCATGGGCAGAATGAATATCGTTGAAAAAAGAGTGCCGCAGGACGGACGTGCGATGATCCGACTGAAGGACCATGAGATCGATCTCCGTCTTTCGACACTTCCGACCATCTACGGCGAAAAGGTCGTGGTTCGTCTTCTCGGCACAGAGGGACAGATGCTCACCCGGAAGGGTATCGGTATTCCGGAGTCTGAGAATAAGAAGCTGGACAAGCTTCTCGCCAATACCAGCGGTGTCATCATGATCGTGGGTCCCACCGGTTCCGGTAAATCCTCGACCATGTATGCGCTGATGCAGGAGCTGCTCTCGGAGAGCACAAACCTGATCACGCTGGAGGACCCGGTCGAGTATCACATCGCCGGTGCCACCCAGGTGCAGATCAATGAAAAGGTCGGCCTCACGTTTGCCAGCGGTCTTCGGTCTATCCTGCGTCAGGACCCGGATATCATCTGCGTCGGCGAGATCCGTGACGGCGAGACAGCCGAGATCGCCATGCGTGCGGCCATGACCGGACATCTGGTGATCACGACCATCCATACGGAGGACGCCGTTTCGGCCATCGACCGTCTGAAGGATATGGGCGTGGCGCCCTATCTGATCTCCGCCGGTCTCCGCGGCATTATCTCTCAGCGTCTGCTGCGGAGAGTCTGCACGCACTGCAAGGAAGAGTACACACCAGACGAGGGAAAAATAGAGCTGTCAAAGATCAGGAATTATCCCGGCCGGAAATTTTATCACGGCCGTGGCTGCGATTACTGCTACGGCAGCGGTTACCGGGGAAGAATCGGTGTATTTGAGGTCCTGACGATGAATGACGAGCTCCGGCACTGCATCACGTCCGGCGGCGACAAGCAGGAATTCACACGGCTCGCCGAGCAGACGGATTATGTGCCGATGCTGCGCAACGCTGACGATCTCGTGGAACAGGGCATCACGACGGTGGAGGAGATCATCCGCACCATCAGTATCGGAGACTGAATCAGGCGGGAGGAAAAGCAGATGGGTAATTTT
>ONKP01000082.1 GCA_900318405.1 uncultured Eubacteriales bacterium
CGCGCAGCGATGGAGCAGTCGGGCTTAATACAGTATGTGGCACTATTCATTGTATGTGGGTTCCGGGGAGGGACAGATTTATGCACAGGCAGCCTGCTATCAGAAAATGGACACATTGCGTTGCGGTACAGCTGATGATCCTCGCTGTGCTGTTTCTGCTGGCCGCTCCGGTTCACGCGGAGGACAGAACGGCGTCTTATCCTGCGGCTGTATCTGAGATTGTGGAAACGGCGGAAGCGGCTGATGGCTCATCCGTGGATATCATCGCGGAAGAGACGGATTACTACATCAAATCGCTGGACGTGGACATCACGGTGCACGAGGACAACGTCTATGATGTAACAGAGACCTATGTCTACGATTTTATCGAACCGCACCACGGTCCGGTGAGGGAGATCCCCACAAACCACTACCGAGAGTACGGGGATGGTAAGAAAAGCTATGTCATCGCGCGTGTCTCGGATTTTCAGGTGACGAGCCCTGACGCGAATACCGAGGTCAGCGAAGAAGACGGCGCTTATTATATCGGTTCATCTGATGAGGACTACACGGGTGAACATACCTATGTGATGAGCTACACCTACAGTATTCTGAGCCCGGACCCTCTCGATGATGCGGATGAGCTGTATTACAACATCGTCGGTACCGGCTGGGCCTGCCCGATCGCTTCGGTTTCGTGGCGGATCACGATGCCATCGGCCTTTGATGCTGAAAAAGTCGGCTATTCCGTCGGTACGTCCGGTACTTCGGGCTATGATCCGGATGAACTGACATCCTCCGTTGACGGGCTCGTGATCACAGGACAGTACCATACGGCGCTGTATCCCTATGAGGGCATCACCATCCGGTGCGAGCTGCCGGACGGATATTTTGTCTTCCATTCACACAGCACAGCGGCATGGATCGCTATCGCTGCGCTGCTCCTGATCCCGCTGATCGCGCTTCTCAGAAACTGTAAGCGGGGCAGACGGCACGTGGTGCCGGTCGTGAATTTTTACCCGCCGAAGGGCATGAATCCTCTCGATGTCGAAGAAATCTGGAGCGGCAAGACAGAGCACAAGGTGGCGCTGATCCCCTATCTGGCGGATCGCGGCTACATCTGCATCGAGGAGCCTTCTGTGGGCAAGGTGCAGTTCAGGCTGATGAACAATGATTTTTCCGCGCTGAAACCGGATGAAAAGGTTTTTCTGGAAGGCATGTTCCCGGGCAGCAGGAAAGTCGGTGCGGTTTCTACCGCCGACGGGCTGGAATACACGTTCCACGAGACGATGGATATGGTCGGCGAGATGCACAGTGAAAGCGCCGGAAGGCAGATCCGCGGGAAAGGACTGCAGGCGTTTCTGTATGTTCTTGCTGTTGTCGAGATGACGGTCTGCCCGGCCATCTATACGGCCTGGGTGGCTTATACGGATGACATGAGCAGTGCCATGTGGTTCGGCATAATTACAGTGGCGGCCGTGATACTCTGCGGCATCCTTGTGTATCGGAAGAAAAAATACAGCGAACACCCCAGAAAGAGTGTCGTGCACACGATCGTCTGCGTTCTGCTGCTGGCTATGCTGTTTGTTTTTGTCTGCGGGCTGTATTCTGTGCCGGCTGCGCTGCTGATGCTGGCCGCCGGCTGCCTGAATTTCCTCGCTGCCGGCTGCGCCGCTTACAGGACAGAGGAAAATCTGAAATATTACGGCGATGTACTGGGTTACAGGAATTTTATCGAGAAAGCGGAGCTCAGCCAGCTGAAGATGCTGAGTCAGGAGAATCCATCCTATTTTTACTTCACGCTGGCGTATGCCTGTGTGTTTGATCTGGAAAATCAGTGGATCTCACAGTTTGAGAAATATGATATCCCCGTGCCGGAACCGACGTGGTATTACGGCTATCGACCTTTTACCTATATGGCGTTCCGGGACGACTTCCATCATATGATGCAGTCCTCGTCCGTTGCGATGAATGCGACGCCGCCCTCAGAGAGCAGCGGGAATTTCGGCGGCTTTTCCGGTGGAGGATTCTCCGGCGGAGGTTCCGGCGGAGGCGGCGGTGGCGCATGGTAAGTGGTGCTGTTCAGGCCTGACACCATTGCTCAGGTCTGACACCATATGGCGGTGTTGAATAATTGCGATACTGTACAGGACATTACTGATCGTTGCGGCGTGTGCGAAATCTGTGATCAGGATCTGTTCCAGGTTCCGTTTTTGATCTGTTCGTTGATGCCGGTGAGGTCCTTGATCACCTCTCCGGCAATAATCATACCCGCGACCGGCGGTACAAAAGCAATGCTGCCGGGAATGTCACGCCGCTCCGTGCATTTGTGCTTTGCCCCTGGCGGACAGATGCAGTTGGTGCGGCAGCTGTTGGCCATATCCTCGAGCGGCCGGATCGGCTTCTCCTCGGAGTAGACGACCTTCAGGTGCTTCACGTGCCGTTTCTTCATTTCGTGCCGCATGACCTTGGCCAGCGGACACATTTTTGTCTTGTAGATGTCAGCGACGCGGAACTGCGTGGGGTCGAGCTTATTGCCGGCGCCCATGCAGCTGATCACAGGCACATTGTTTTCCTTCGCCTTCATGATGATCTCGATCTTCGCCGTCACGGTATCCACCGCGTCCACGACGTAGTCATATTCGTCAAAGGGGAATTCATCCGCGTTTTCCGGCAGGAAAAAT
>ONKP01000080.1 GCA_900318405.1 uncultured Eubacteriales bacterium
CATTAACAGGGTTATACATTCATGAAAGAATTCCGCATTGCTTTTCCAAAAACCATACCGATCATGGCCGCCTATATTTTTCTCGGGATATCCTATGGCATCCTGATGACGACCAGAGGCTTCCCCTTTTGGCTTCCGGTTCTCACCGCCTTACTGGTGTACACCGGTTCCCTTGAATTCCTGCTGACGGATATTCTCCTGTCCTCCTATGACCCGCTGTCGGCGCTGATCACTGCTCTGATGATCGGGTCGAGGCACATTTTTTACGGGATGGCCATGCTGCCGAAGTACAGAGGCACCGGGAAGGCCAAGTTCTACCTGATCTACACCTGTTCGGACGAAACATTCGCTGTCAATTACTCGACGCGCATTCCGGCAGGGCTCGACAAGACACGTTTCTACACGAGCGTGTCCGCACTCGATCAGGCGTACTGGGTCTGCGGCTCGGCAATCGGCGGGCTCTGCGGCTCGCTCATCACCTTTGACACCACCGGACTTGACTTTATCATGACAGCTATGTTTGTCACGATCTTCATGAATCAGTGGCTCAGTGATTCGGACAAAATGCAGGCACGCAGACGCGGACATGTGAGCGGCCGTACCGCCGGTCAGATACGCAGGACCAGCAAAGTAACCGAAGATGCCAATGCAGCTTCTGACAATGCTTCCGATGCGTCCGCTGCAGTGAAAAATACATCGGCGGAAACTGCTGCAGTAAGCAGCATTTCTTCAGCCAACGCTTCGGGGCCGGCGACGGCATGGCTCTGCGCACACGGAAGTGAGCTGATCGGCGTGGCAGGATCTCTCGTATGCCTCGCTATTTTCGGGCCTGACCGCTTCATCATTCCGACAATGATCCTTGTCCTGATTCTGCTGACTGTATTCCGCCGGCAGCTTGATACAGCAGAAGAATGGAATCTCGAAACGTCAGCAAAAAAGGATCCCGAGACTGCAGATATAAAAAATCCCGACGCACCTGAGGCAAAGGAGGTGACCCGCTCATGACAACCACACAAATGGCCATCACTGTCCTGATCTGCGTGCTCGGGACCGTGTTCACCAGATTCATTCCGTACATTATTTTTCCCGAAGGAAGAAAGGTGCCGGCATACGTCGAGTATCTGGGCAAAGTTCTCGGCCCCGCCGTATTCGGCATTCTCGTCGTTTACTGCATCCGGAACACGGACTTCGTCACCTCGTTTGCGAACGGAGGCACGCACGGGATACCGGAACTGGCTTCCATCGCTGTGACGATTCTTGTCTTCCGGCTGCGCCGCCAGATGGTGCCCGCCATGATCGCCGGCACCGCCCTGTACATGATTCTCGTGCAGGTGGTGTTTTGATAACAACCCATTGACTTTCAAACATTCTGATCCCGGTGATCACTCCGGGCTGAATGTTAAGAAATACAGCAGAGGAATCAGCGAAATATGAATATTCAGACGATTACACCTGAAGAACTGCATGCGATGGACCCCGATACGCGGATCCTTGTTGATATACGGAGTGAAAACGACTATGCGCTCGATACAATTCCCGGCGCCATCCGCATCCCGAGAAATGAATTGATCGCCATACGTCCGGATGGCGCATCGGCCGTCCCGGACACGCCTTCACCATCAAACGCAGCAGGCAGTGATAAAAATTCTGCACAGTCCGACAGTTCCGAACTCAACAGACAGGCTTCTGTACAATCTGATGCAGCCTCAAAGGCCCCCCGGCTTCCACGCGACAGAAAAATAGTCGTGTTCTGCATGTCCGGTTTTCTCTCGCGCGAGCCCGTGGA
The DNA here is from genome assembly GCA_900318405.1 of uncultured Eubacteriales bacterium. Lineage (GTDB taxonomy): Bacteria > Bacillota > Clostridia > Lachnospirales > Lachnospiraceae > Bilifractor. The sequence continues at coordinate 1,787 of ONKP01000080.1, forward strand.
AAAACTCATCGCAGCCGGTTACGATGCCGTACTGCTGGACGGCGGCTACGGAAACTGGCTTCTGCACCAGATGCAGAAAGATATCGGAAATGAAGAGAAGCGGGAGCAGGCGGAAAAATCTCTCCGCAAGCGCTTTAAACATGAGATCATGGGGAAATTCGTGAAGGCGATCGTCGACTATCAGCTTCTGCAGCCAAACGACCACATTGCGGTCTGCATTTCCGGCGGGAAGGATTCGATGCTGATGGCCATGTGTTTCCGCGAACTGAAGCGCCGCAACAAGATTCCTTTCGAGGTGACTTATCTCTGCATGAATCCGGGATACAGCGATGCCACGCTCGGCATGATCCGGACCAATGCAGACATTCTCGGCATACCGCTCACGATATTCGAGACGCATATTTTTGACGCGGTGGACAACATTCCGAAGTCGCCCTGCTACATCTGCGCGCGCATGCGCCGCGGATACCTGTATCAGAAAGCGAAGGAGCTCGGCTGCAACAAGATCGCGCTCGGCCATCATTACGACGACGTCATTGAGACAACACTGATGAGCATCCTGTACAGCGGGCAGGTGCAGACCATGATGCCCAAGCTGCACAGCATCCACTTCGAGGGCATGGAACTGATCCGCCCGCTCTATCTCATCAGAGAAAAAGACATCAAGGCATGGCGTGATCTGAACGGACTGCACTTTATCCGCTGCGCCTGCCATTTCACGGATCTCTGCTCGCTGGAAGATCAGGGCTCCGAGGTATCCAAGCGGCTTGAAGCGAGGGAGCTCATTGCCCAGCTGAAAAAATCAACGCCGGCCGTCGAGGGCAATATCTTCCGCAGTATGGACAACGTGTACCTGTCGGCTGTCACGGGTTACAAAGATCAGTCGGGCACACGGCACAGTTTTCTTGACAATTACTGATACTGCTGGAAATAATCGTCACGCAATGTCTGGAAATACAGATGCCTCCAGTCCGCGCTCTGTTGCGGATGGAGGCATCTGTATTCTGATAAGTGT
>ONKP01000077.1 GCA_900318405.1 uncultured Eubacteriales bacterium
TCGGCGGTAAAATCACATCGGATGCTTTGCAGGCATCGAGTATATTGTTTTTACCTGTAAGCGAGTGTGGAGAGCAGATTATGGCTGTTTTTGAATCGATTTTTGATATCAGTTATCTGACGTTTGACGCTTCGGCCGGAATCGCGATGCTGGCTTTGTCGGGCGGACGCCCGGTGCTTATCCTGTATGGTTTATTGTCACTGCTGCTCGGCGCCGGTGACGCGTTTCATCTGATTCCGCGTGTCAGAAGATATATTAAAGGCAATGAGCCTTCAACCGAATATCGTCTGGGGCTCGGGCTCAAGGTGTCATCTATTACAATGACGCTGTTTTATCTGCTTCTCTATGTCATTTATACACAGCTTTATGGTGTGGGAAGTCTGGCAGCTGCCGTGATCCTGACTGCGTCGGCCGTCCTGAGAATCATCCTTTGCCTGTTCCCGCAGAACAATTGGTATCATTATGAGGGCAGCGCAAAATGGTCTCTGGCGCGCAATCTTCCCTTTGCTGTAACCGGCATCTGTATGATTGTTCTTTTCCTTATGAGCGGAACAGCCTATGGACGCGCCATGACGGCAGCGATCCTTGTCAGTTTTGGCTGCTATATACCTGTTACGATATTTGCCAAAAAATATCCTGCGGTCGGCGCGCTCATGATGCCGAAGACCATCGCTTATGTCTGCATGATTGTTCTCGGTCTGCGTATGATCTGATGCCGGCTTGAACCGATGCACATAATTTGTCCATTTGGAGGTTTTTCATATATGCAAAAAGTTCTGCGCGCTGTGTTCTACTTTTCCGGCCTGATCATTCTGTCCCTCGGCATCATTCTGAACACGAAATCCGCCTTCGGTGTGACGCCGATCATCTCGATCGCATATTGCCTTTCTCTGCTGCACGGCTGGGCCTGCTGTCAGCCGGTCATCCGGTCGGAGTCGGTGTCGGAACCATCGCCGCAATGATCGGAGTCGGACGATTCATCTGGATTTACAACCGGCTGTTTCAGGCAAAACAGCAGCAGCTGACCGGTGTTGCGTATTGATCTTCAAAGTCCGCCCGGTCAAAGTTCCATGCCCTTCAATATAAACGTCAGGCGCATTTCATGCCACGGCACTCCGCCGTGTACGGACTCTGACATGCCCTCATCGACAAAGCCGAACGAGTGCATCTTTACAGGTAAGGACCAGGCCTCTGCGGTTCTGTTTTTTTGCCTCACCAATAACGTATGTCAGGAGTTTTGACGCGCAGCCCCTCTTTCTGTAAGCAGGGACCGTGTCTACGCCAAAGATCATCTGCCAGGCGCCGTTTTCATCGTGCATGGACGCATCATCATACATATCATCGGACAGATGCATCTCGTCCGTGACCATCCCATTTACAAACCCAACGATCTTTCCTTCGTCTTCCAGCACCCAGAAATGATCCGGATAGGTTTTGAGGCGCTGTTCCATCGATGCACGGCCGGCGGCTTCCGCCGGCGGAAAGCATTCCGCCTCCACCTCTGTGACCGCGCTTAGATCCGATATGGATGCAGTCCTGATTTTCATAAATTATTTCCTCCTCATGTCCGAATGAGACTTTCCCGTAAGCTGGTTAAAGCGGTGCCTCGTCTGCATAAAGGCCATGAACATTGTTCCAGTAGGTCGACCCTGCAATCGGCATCTGCGCAATGCCGAAATATTTATTCAGCGCATCCAGGGATGCCGTGGTGCCGCCGCGGCCGCATTTCCAATGACCCTGTAGGAAAACTCCAGCAGGCTGATATTGAGCAGGGCAAAAATCAGCAGATAATATGGCATGATCCATATCCCGATCCACTGCTGCAGATTTCCGAAAAGCATCGGCATGAATGTACTTCCGACGTATGCGAAGGCCATCTGAAGGCCAATGACAGCCGCACTGTTTTTCTTTCCAAAGTTCGCCGGCGCCATATGCTGGATCGCAGGATAGATCGGCCCCATTCCCGTGCCGGCCACAACGAATCCGACTGCCGCGGGGAGATAATTCTGCGCAGGAATCATGATCATACCGATTCCGATGAGCTCCGTCACTATGCCGATCCGGATAAGACGTTTGTCGCCGAGTTTGTCGGAGACAAAGCCGGAGATCAGTCTGCCCAGCATCAATCCTCCGAAAATCAGCGATCCAAAAGAAGCGATTTTCTCATCACTCAGTCCCTGCTTTGTCCCTGCAAAATAACTGGAAGTCCACAGGAAGCAGGTTGCCTCGCCTGAGCAGTAGGAAAAGAACGCAAAGAGTGTCGGAAGTACACCGGGAACACGGATGGCTTCACTGATCCCCGCGCTTTCAGCCAGGGCCTCATCCGCCTGCTTCTCATTCTTCTTCCACAGCGGCAGAGAAAACACAACGACCAGGAGAATCCCCAGCTGTATGCAGGCCGTCCATCGGTATCCTTCATTCCACCTCGCCGTCCGGAGCGCAAGACCCATAATCATGGGACTGATCACCGCCCCTACACCGTAGAAGCAATGAAGAAAGCTCATCACGGAACCGGAAAAATTGTTGGCCACGTAGTTATTGATGGAAGCATCGATCGCACCGGCGCCAAGACCATAAGGGACGGCAAAAATAAAGAACATCCAGTATGCGCTGACGAATGAAAATCCGAACAGTCCGAGAACCGTCAGGAGAATCGAGACAATCACAATCCATTTCGTGTGAACCTTCCGGATGAGACGAGGACTGATCAGTGCCGAAATGATGGTCATAAACGAAATGGTCATGGATACATATCCCGCATAGGATGAGGGTACATTAAGATCTACCTGCATCGCCGGCCACCCCGAACCCAGAAGAGAGTCTGGAAGTCCAAGACTGACGAAAATCAGATAAATGACTGCGATCAATAATCCCATTATAAATCTCCTGTCCTGGATAATCCGAAAACACCCTGCATACTTCTTCATCCGTCTTCTGCGTGGCAGAGAAATATCCTGGCGGCAGCAGAAGAGGCGTGGGACTTCGGAGCTCATGATAAACCCAATTACCCCATGGTCGTTCGGAATAACCTGACCAGTGTTTTTCGGAAATAACCGACAACATGAGTATCCTGACCCGGAATCCCGGAAAAAATTCTTCTATCAGACGGCAGGCTCCAGCGTGACAACGGAATGCGGAATCCGGTCCGGATCGATTTCCAGCTCCGACACCGGCAGACGCTTTACTCCCGGAATGACCTTCATGATATCGCGGATATCTTCCTGCACCTCATACCCTCTCTTTCCATCGCGGAAATGCATCAGAATTTTGAGAGAAGGTTTTTTCAGCTGCTGAATAACCTCCCAGGCCTCCTCTGAAGAAATCGTGAAATAACCGGCGCAGGGCAGCATGACAATGTCGGCTTTTCGAAGGCTTTCATATTCTTCGTCCGTGGGCAGTCTTCCGAGGTCTCCCAGATGCGCAATGCAGATTCCTTCCGCCTGCAGGAATGTGATGCGGTTCATTCCGCGCCTGCTGCCGCCGTGATGATCATGCGGGACCGTGAGAAAAGATACTTTAAATGGTTCCCCCTTCCCGCTCAGACGGACCAGGTGCGCCGCATTGTGATCTGCGTGCTGATGCGAGCAATACACTGCGTCGGCCTCCAGATTTTCCGGCAGCACAAGCCCCGGAACCTTCCCGTCTTCATACGGATCCAGAATGACCGCCCCCGATTCCGTGCTGATTTTAAAACAGGAATGACCGTAACTGGTAATTCTGATTTTTCCCATGATCCTTACCTCCCATACGTTTTTTCGTCTTCGGATTCAGTCTTTGTATCTATGTCTCCTTTGCAGTATCAGACACCGGCTGCTTCCCGCCTCCGTTCATGCAATATTTCTTTTCCTGAACTCCTCTGCGATTTTCTGATATTCCGGGAGATTGACATGATATTGCTCCGCCATGTCCACCACACCGTAAATCAATCCGTCAATCTCAGAAGAATGCCCGGCGGAAACATCCCTCTACTTCTGCTTTATGTCCAGATCTTCTTTCGCAGATATTTTACAGGTACCTCCTTCGTGAGCCCGACTCCATTCACAGAGCGGTAAAACGCGTATCCGTCACGCTTCATATTTCCGGCACGGACAAGATAAATTACCGGCTTTCCATGGCGTCTGCCTACTTTGACCGCAGTCTCTTCATCCGGAGACAGA
>ONKP01000071.1 GCA_900318405.1 uncultured Eubacteriales bacterium
ATGGCTGTCATTGGCAAGAAGCTGGGGGATTAACGGGACGCCATTATTTTTGACAGGATCGATATCCCGGCGGTCTCTCGTTCTGGAGAGAAAGGCACGTCCTGTATTCAGAAACGGCGAATAATAATGGTCGACGCAGCCGAAAACCGCGTGATGCGCGCTGCGGAAGGCGGCTGTTGTGATGCCCTCCATGGGTGCAAAATCCAGAAAAATATCAGATTCAGAATTTACCAAAATGATCTCCCTTGTTATGCTCTTTTGACCCTGCATTCCGCAGAATACGAGACAGAAGTTCGAGCGGTTGTTATAATATTTTATAGCATAGCGCGGATTCGTGACAGAAAAACGGGTAGAAATATCTGATGGATTCAATAGAAGGTGAAATCGATTCCCGGCATGAATCGGGAGAGGAGACCAGCAATATGAATGAAGATAGTTTCTCTTTTGTGATATATATGCTTCATGCCTGTGCAGATCGCTGGCATACAACCCCGGCGAAGGTGTATCAGGCAGTTAAAGACAGCGGTTGCATCGATCAGTATCTTATTCCATATTATGATATTCTTCATACACAGAGTACGGATTATGTTGTACATGATATAGATGAATATCTAAAGAACAGGGGGATGTCAGTATGATTGTATATCATGGTTCTGATTTGATCATCCGACATCCGGATGTTAATCACTCTTTTCGTGATCTGGATTTCGGGCGGGGTTTCTATGTTACGACTGTAAGAAAACAGGCAGAAAAATGGGCGAAGCGAAAGGCGTTTTTAAAAGGGTCGAAGCCAATTTTAAATGAGTATGAGATGTCATCGGAAACGGATGATTTGAATGTCAGAGATTTTGGAGATGATCTTGACACCTGGATTGACTTTGTATGTCAGTGCCGGGATGGAAACCTTGAGTATCAGCAATATGACATGATTATAGGTAAAGTGGCAAATGATAAGGTGTTCCGTGTGGTTGATATGTACCATACAGGAATCTGGGATAAAGAACGTGCCTTAAAGGAAATACGCGTGTATTCAGGATATGATCAGATTGCTTTCATCACACAAAGAGCAATCAATCAGGTTCTGGTATTTAAGAATGCGTCGGAGGTGGCGCCATGAATGGAGATACCCTTGAAAAATACTACCAGGAGCGACTGGAAGAACGTCTGATCTCGTATCTGGCGACTCAAAATAATATATCTCTGGAAAAAGCGATGGATATTTATTACCACAGTAATCTGGCTCAGCAGATTCATGAGGGAACATATGGCGTGCAGTACCTGGATTATAAAGTGCTGGCGCAGATACTAAAGGATACGGAACCGGAGCTTTTCGAAAATGTTGATACTGAAAAAGTGGAAGTGAAATGAGTATTGTGCAGTTGATCAACAGCAGGTAAATGAAATTTTGAAGCAGTATGTAAAAGAGGTAAATGTATGAAGAGAAACTTTATGGCTGTTTTTGAATCGATTTTTGATATCAGTTATCTGGTGTTTGATGCCATAGCCGGCATCGCGATGCTTGCGTTGTCCGCGGGACGCCCTGTCTCGGCGCCGGTGACGCGTTTCATCTGATTCCGCGTGTCCGCAGGTACCGCAGGGGAAATGAACCGACGACAGAATACCGGCTGGGTCTCGGGCTGAAGGTGTCTTCCATCACCATGACGCTGTTTTATCTGCTGTTATATGCCATTTACACGCAGCTGTACGGTGCGGGCAATCCCGTCATCGCAGGAGTTATGATCGCAACGGCAGTTCTCAGGATTGTTCTCTGTCTCTTTCCGCAGAACAACTGGTATCATTACGAGGGCAACGCAAAATGGTCCCTGGCACGCAATCTGCCCTTCGCCGTGACAGGAATCTGCATGATCATACTTTTCTTCATGTGCGGAACGGCGTATGGTCGGTCCATGGCTGTCGCGATCATCGTCAGCTTTGGCTGTTATATACCGGTCACGCTTCTGGCAAAAAAATATCCGGCGGTCGGTGCACTCATGATGCCGAAAACCATTGCCTATGTATATATGATTGTTCTCGGACTGCAGATGATATGATAACAGTGTCAGAAGTCATCACCCACGTTGCACTTGTGCAAAAGTGGGTGAATGACTTTTGACACGCCCTTCAGCGAGGGCGTAGTGGTGCGGAGAAACATGAGAGCCCGAGCTGAGGGAGGATCGCGAGAGCGCGTAGCGATCCGGTTATCATAGGGCGCTAAAAATGGTAAAGGAGTAATCAATGGAAAATCAGGTGAAGGCTGCTGACCGGCATCTGCCTGAGCAGGTGATTTTTATGAATATGTGTATGGTTTGCCGGGGCGATGAAGTACTCGCACTTGACAAGGTCAATAACACCTACACGGGAACGACATTTCCCGGTGGACATGTGGAACCCGGGGAGACGTTTCACGCTGCCGTCATCCGTGAGATCCGGGAAGAAACGGGACTCACCATAAGGAATCCGCAGCTGAAGGGGATTTACCACTGGTACCGCGACGGCTTCCACAACGTGGGTCTGCTGTACAGGGCAGATGATTTTTCAGGAGAGCTGAAAAGTTCAGAGGAAGGAAAAGTGTACTGGATCTCCCGAAAAGAATACGAGAAGAAAGAACTCGCTGTGGGAATGCATCGTGTGCTGAAGATCATGGACAGCGATGATTTTTCCGAGTGCTTTATGGATGTGAAGGAAGACGGTACGATAGAGGAGCACATGTATTAACAGAAGAACGTCGCAGATTGCGTTTTTGCCTGCGGTTGGCATATACTGTAAAGAGGGGATTTTGAAAATTGCCGATGGTTCGGAGAAGGGACAGGTATCGACATGAAACTGATGTTTATCGGGGCGGATCATGAGGTAACCGGCAGCTGTTATTATCTGGAAGCTGCGGGAAAGAAATTTCTGGTCGACTATGGCATGGAGCAGGGAAAAAATCTCTATGAGAACAGAGATCTTCCCGTGCCGGCGTCTGATCTCGATTTTGTTCTGCTTACACACGCACATATCGATCATTCGGGCAATCTCCCTGTGCTGTATGCAAAGGGTTTCCGCGGGCCGATCTATACCACAGAGGCCACGGCTGATCTGTGCGACATCATGCTTCGCGACAGCGCGCATATCCAGGAATTTGAGGCCGAGTGGCGGAACCGCAAGGGGAAGCGGCTGGGAAAAGCGGAGTATGTCCCGCCTTTTACCATGGAAGACGCCATGGGAGCTGTCTCGCTCCTGTCGGGACAGCCCTATGATCAGATGATCGACATCGCAGACGGCATCCGGATGCGTCTGGTCGATGCCGGGCATCTGCTGGGGTCCGCGAGCATCGAACTGTGGCTCACAGAAGATGGCGTGACGAAAAAAATTGTTTTTTCTGGCGATATCGGCAACCTGGATCAGCCGATCATCCGCGATCCCAGCTACATTACGGAGGCGGATTACGTGGTTATGGAATCCACGTACGGTGACAGGAGTCACGGCGACGAAAAGCCGGATTACGTGGCTGAACTGGCAAAAGTGATTCAGCGGACGTTCGACCGCGGCGGCAATGTGGTCATTCCTTCCTTTGCTGTCGGACGCACGCAGGAAATGCTTTACTTCATCCGTCAGATCAAGGAACAGAAGCTGGTGACGGGTCACGGCGATTTTCATGTCTATGTGGACAGCCCGCTCGCCATCGAGGCGACGACGGTGTTTCAGCGGCATCCGCACGACTGTTATGATGAGGAGGCGGGTAAACTGATCCAACAGGGCATCAATCCGCTGGCGTTCTCCAATCTGCATACGGCGGTCACGGCGGATGACTCCAAGGAGATCAACTTTATCGATGAGCCGAAGGTGATCATCTCGGCCAGTGGCATGTGCGATGCAGGTCGTGTAAAGCATCACCTGAAACACAACCTCTGGCGTAAGGAATGCACGATCCTGTTCGTCGGATATCAGGCGGTGGGCACGCCCGGCCGGTCCATTGTTGACGGTGCGGAGAGCGTGAAGCTTTTCGGCGAGGAGATCGCCGTGCGCGCAGAGATTGCTCAGCTGCCCGGTATGAGCGGCCATGCGGATGACCGCGGACTGATGAAATGGGCGTCCGCTTTTACCGTGAAACCCGCCAGATTTTTCGTATGTCACGGCGAAGATACCGTCACCGATTTCTTTGCGGGCCGGCTGAAAAAAGAACTCGGCGTCGATGCCTGCGCACCGTACAGCGGCTGGGAATTCGATCTGGCGAATAATGCCTTCCTTGCACAGCCGGCGGGTGTACGCATCGCGGCAGAGACGGGCGATACTCTTGCGAAACGGAAAAAGAATGCCGTATTTGATCGTCTGGTGGCTGCAGGACAGCGCCTGATGTCTGTGATCCGGCACAATGAGGGCGGTGCCAATAAGGATCTGGCGAAATTCGCGGATCAGATCAATGCACTCAGCGACCGCTGGGATCGGTGAGCAGACTTATACAGTACTACTGTGGCATCACTTGTGATATGGATGATTTGAAGGAGAAAATATATGAGCCTGATTGGCATTATCGGAGCAATGGAGGAAGAAGTTAAAGACCTGAAGGATCAGATGGCAGAGGTGACGGTGACGAAAAAAGCCGGCATGGATTTTTACCGGGGGACACTTTCCGGGAAGCCGACGGTCATCGTGCAGAGCGGTGTGGGCAAGGTCAATGCAGCGATGTGCACGCAGATCTTGATCGACACGTATCATGTGGACTGTGTGCTGAATACCGGCATTGCGGGAAGCCTGCAGAATGACATCAATATCGGCGATATCGTACTTTCCACGGAGGCCGTGCAGCACGACATGGATGCCACCGTCTGGGGATACAAGCCTGGACAGGTGCCCGGCATGGAGACATATATGTTTCCGGCCAGCCTGCAGCTGATCAAAAAAGCAGAGCAGGTGTGCGCGGAAGTGAACCCGGATATCCGTACCTTCCGCGGACGTGTGGTGAGCGGAGATCAGTTCATCTCTGATCACGAGGTGAAGAAAAAACTGGTTGAAACCTTCCAGGGCAGCTGTGCCGAGATGGAGGGCGCCGCGATCGCGCAGACCGCATGGCGTAATGATGTGCCATTCCTGATCATCCGTGTGATTTCCGACAAGGCCGACGGCAGCGCTGTGGCAGATGACAATACCTTCACAGCGGACTGCGTGAAGCATCTCGTGCGACTGCTGACGGGGATGGTGAGGGTTCTGTAAAACTTATACATTGTCCTCTTCGAGTACCTGCATCTCCAGGTAATCGAAGGGGATTTCGTCGTTGACGAAGTTGTCCTGCGTGAAGCGAACCTTTTTTGTCCGCTTGAAATCCCGGATATTGGATGCAAGCCAGACCGGGACAGACAGATCCCATCCGGCACATATCTCTTCCAGCGCGCGGAGTATCTTATGCGTCCGCGTATCTTCAGCGTCATCTGTGATGGTGACGTCTTTCAGCATGTGATTATCCTTCCAGATTTTACCCCAGATCCGCATGGGTGAGCTCCCTTCCTGCCTTGCGAAAAAAGCATCAATCATCTATTATGATAAAAGCGCGAAGCGCCGGGTATTGATTCCTGTATTTTTACACAGATGCAGGCTCTTTGTAAACACTCCGGTGTACTTCGCAGGAAACATCACGAAAATATGAGAGGCAGTCAAAAAACTGACATGTACGACTGACCCTGATAATGATTATGGTGAAGTATCTGTATTCTGGTACTTATGACAGGAAGTTTCGTTTCTGCTCATGCTATGTCACAGATAAAGGAGGCGTAAATGGAATTACAGAATGGAGGCGTTTACCTCGTCAACGGAACGGACGTGATCGCGGATGACGCGAATGCGGCTGCAAAGCTCGGACAGGCGGGCGTACAGACGGATAAGGCCAGTGCAAAAAAGCAGACGATGGCCTACGGCATCCTGAAGGCGCACAATGTTTCCGGCAGCATGGAACAGCTGCAGATCAAATTTGACAAAATGACCTCGCACGACATCACCTATGTCGGCATTATTCAGACAGCGAGAGCCTCGGGACTGGAGAAATTCCCGATTCCCTATGTGCTCACGAACTGCCACAATTCCCTCTGCGCGGTCGGCGGAACGATCAACGAGGATGACCACATGTTTGGCCTCTCCTGCGCAAAGCGGTATGGCGGCATCTATGTACCGCCGCATCAGGCGGTTATCCATCAGTACGCACGCGAGATGCTCGCCGGCGTCGGCACCATGATCCTCGGTTCCGATTCGCACACCCGTTACGGCGCGCTCGGCACGATGGCCATGGGCGAGGGCGGCCCGGAGCTGGTGAAACAGCTGCTCGGCAAGACCTATGATATCGCCATGCCGGATGTCGTTGCGGTTTATATGACCGGCGCACCCGTGCCCGGCGTGGGCCCGCAGGACGTGGCGCTCGCAATCATCGGAGCAGTATTTAACAAGGGCTATGTAAAAAATAAAGTCATGGAATTCGTCGGCCCCGGTGTCTCGAATCTCAGCAGTGACTTCCGGATCGGTATCGATGTCATGACCACCGAGACAACCTGTCTCTCCTCTATCTGGCGCACCGATGAGGAGACGAAGAAGTGGTATGACGTGCACGGCCGCTCTGAAGAATATAAGGAACTGAATCCGGGTGCTGTGGCATATTACGACGGATGCATCTACGTGGAGCTGGACAAGATCCGTCCGATGATCGCCATGCCGTTCCATCCGAGCAATGTGTATACGATCGAGGAGCTGAACGCAAACCTCGACGATATTCTCAATGATGTGGAGAAGAGAGCACAGGTGTCGTTTAACGGCAAGGTGGATTACGATCTCCACAGCAAGGTACATGACGGAAAGCTGCTGGTCGACCAGGGTATCATTGCCGGCTGCGCAGGCGGCGGCTTTGAAAATATCTGTGACGCGGCAGACATCCTGCGCGGACAGTACATCGGCTGCAATGATTTTACGCTGAGCGTATATCCGGCATCGGCGCCGATCTATCACGAGCTGGCATCCAACGGAGTGATCGCGGATCTGATGCAGACGGGCGCCATCGTCAAGACGGCATTCTGCGGACCGTGCTTCGGCGCAGGCGACACGCCCGCCAACGGCGATCTGTCCATCCGTCACTCGACGAGAAACTTCCCGAACCGCGAGGGCTCCAAGGTACAGGAGGGGCAGGTGGCCGGCGTGGCACTGATGGATGCGCGCTCGATTGCGGCGACAGCGGCCAACCAGGGCTATCTGACACCGGCGACGGAATTTGCCGGCGAGTATCGTCATCCGGTATATCA
>ONKP01000069.1:0-8070 GCA_900318405.1 uncultured Eubacteriales bacterium
ATGAACAGGGATTGAACAGCGCCACGAACTGCAGGCGACGCCAACAGGAGGAAACAGGAGGAAAAATCATGCAGACAATACCATCATACAAACTTCGCAACGGGGTGGAAATCCCCGCTGTCGGCTTCGGATGCTACAAGCTCGCGACAGACGAAGTCAACGAACTCATGCGTCAGGCATATGACAACGGGTACCGTCATTTTGATACCGCATCCTTCTACGGGACAGAGGAAGGCATGGGCGATGCTTTTAAGACACTCGGCATTGACCGCAAGTCTCTTTTTCTGACGAGCAAGGCATGGAAGACAGAACTTGATGATGTGGAGAGCGCTTTTTACGCTACGCTGAAAAGACTGAAGACAGATTATCTGGATCTCTACCTGATCCACTGGCCCCGCCCGGATCTCTCCGATCCGTCATGGGCAGAGACCGATCTGAAGGCATGGCATGTCATGGAAAAACTGTATAAGAAAGGCGATGTCCGTGCCATCGGTGTCAGCAACTTTCTCCCGCAGCATCTGCTTCCGCTGCTGGCTGACTGTGAGGTCGCGCCCATGGTAGACCAGCTGGAGATTCATCCGGGCTACGGACAGGAATGCGCCGTTTCCTTTGCGAAGGAACACGGAATTCAGATGGAGGCCTGGAGCCCGCTGAGCCGCGGCCGCGTGACAAGCCATCCGCTGCTGCAGGAGCTCGCGGAGAAATACGGCTGTTCGACAGCGCAGATCTGCCTGCATTATGCCGTGCAGCAGGGCATCATACCGCTGCCGAAGTCCTCTTCTCCGGAGCGGATGCGTCAGAACCTTGATGTCTTCAGCTTTTCCCTGTCAGAGGAAGACCTGTATCGTCTGCGCACCATGCCGCAGGCGGGCTGGAGCGGTGAGCATCCGGATTTCGAGCGGGTATTTTTCTGACCGACCCGTTCACTGTTCATGCATTGCCGGCCTGTAAATAACCTGCCGGATGTCCGAAGTCCTGTACCACATGATACGAACAGGGCAGCAATACAGTATGAAAGCAGCCGCAGTCCTCTGTACAGAAGACTGCGGCTGCTGTTGTTTACGCTGACAGAGAGCCACAGCTGATCACGAAGTGATTAAATGCGGCAAATATCGCGATTACGGGGTAAATCCCACGAAGTGTGATTTATCCTGTTTAATCATCAGACCAGATTGTGACCTGCTGCGTCAGGACATTTTATTTTATCTCCGGATACTGAATGCACCCTTGCCGGGAAATACGGCGGCGCCGCCAAGTGCCTCCTCAATTCTGAGCAGACGATTGTACTTGGCTACCCGCTCCGATCTCGCCGGAGCACCCGTCTTGATCTCGCCCGTATTCAGAGCGACAGCCAGATCTGCGATCGTTGTATCCTCAGTCTCACCGGAACGATGGGAAACGATTGCCCGCATGCCAGCCTTATGCGCCATCTTGATGGCATCCAGCGTCTCGCTGACAGAACCGATCTGATTCAGCTTGATCAGAATTGCATTGCCGGAGCCGAGCTCAATACCCTTTTTCAGGCGGCTGGTATTGGTGACAAACAGGTCATCGCCGACAAGCTGAACCTTATCGCCCAGCTCACGGGTCATCTTCTGCCATCCTTCCCAGTCTTCCTCATCGAGGCCGTCCTCGATGGACCAGATCGGATATTTTTCAATCAGGCTCTTCCAGTGTGCGATCAGTTCGTCAGAGGTGAAATCTCTGCCGGACTTCGGCTGATGATAGAAGCCCTTGCCCTTCTCGCTCTTCCACTCCGAGGAAGCTGCATCCATGGCGAGCACAAAGTCCTTTCCGGGTTCATAGCCGGCCTTGTCAATGGCCCTGAGAATGTGCTCGATCGTGTCCTCATCACTGGCCAGATTCGGTGCAAATCCACCCTCATCGCCAACCGCCGTGGTATTGCCCTCTTCCTTCAGCAGCTGCTGCAGCGCATGATATACCTCAACGGACCAGCGCAGTCCCTCGCTGAACGTCGGTGCCCCAGCCGGCATGATCATGAATTCCTGCGTATCCACGGAATTGGTGGCATGTACACCGCCGTTCAGAATGTTCATCATCGGAACCGGAAGCGTATTGGCATTGGAGCCGCCGAAGAAACGATACAGCGGAATGTGCAGGGATTTTGCAGCCGCGTCTGCCGCTGCAATGGAAACAGCGAGGATGGCATTTGCACCCAGGTTGGATTTATCCTTTGTGCCGTCCAGATCGATCATGATTTTATCAACGGCATAGGTATCCGCTGCGTCTGCGCCGACAAGCGCTTCGGCAATTTTTGTATTGATATTGTTGACAGCTTTGGACACGCCTTTGCCGTTAAACTTAGTCTTATCCCCGTCGCGCAGCTCCAGCGCCTCAAATTCGCCGGTGGAAGCACCTGAGGGTGAAGCACCGCGGCCCACGGTTCCATCCGCAAGGGTTACTTCTGCTTCAACCGTGGGATTACCTCTCGAATCAATGATCTGTCTGCCGTGTACTTTTTCTATCTGAAGATTTTTTTCCATAGTATTTGCCTCCTGAAATCTATTCCTGTATGCCTCATCTGAAACATCGACTTCCGCAGCCGGTCACTTATCGCCTTCCGGCGGATCGGCAGCTCCCGCATCCGGTCACTTTCGTACGGATTCATCCCGGCTCCATATCCTCAACGTCATCGAATGACAGTGTAGAACAGGAATTATAAAAATTCTGTCTTTCAGACAACGCCGGGGCAATGTTTGATATGGTTAACTGTGTTTGTTGTGACTAACTATATAGCAAAAAATATGTAATGTCAAACACAAAAGTTCCGTTGACATCACATATTCATTGAATAAGCTCTTCGAATCGCAACCACCGCAGTTTTTTCAGCGGCAGCAGAACTTCCCCGACTGCCGGGTTCACATCAGCGGCCGCACGGCTTCATACAGTTCGCGGTAGCGCTCATAGATCTTCCTGTATTTTTCGTGCATCTCCAGCCTGGGTTCAAAGGTCCGGCGAACCTCCACCATCTGTTCGGCTGCCTCTTGCAGATTTCCGAAGTAACCGAGCGCAGCGCCCGTCAGCATGGCACTGCCGACCGTGCCGGCATCCGGGGTCCTGAGGGCCTCGACCGGGACATTCAGCATATCCGCCTTCATCTGCATCCACAGCGCAGATTTCGCCCCGCCGCCGGTTGCGCGGATCCGGTGATACTGCAGACCGGATTTTTCCAGATGCTCAACGTTCAGGCACATCTCATACACGACGCCCTCCAGGCATCCGCGATAGATATCCGCAGCTGTCGATGCCGCCGTGAGGCCGGCGATCACACCTCTGGATCCCGTATCCATGTACGGTGTGGCAGCTCCCGCAAAGTGCGGCAGGACCAGGAGACCGGATGGCGTATCCTGCCCCCGGCTTTCCGCATACTGCCGCTCCAGATACTCATTGACGGATATGCCTTCTGCCTCCGCCAGGGATTTTTCCCTTCCGGCCAGTGTTTCGGTGAACCACTGTATCAGCGCACCGCCGGTATAGGAAAAAGCATAGGTCACGTAGGTGCCCGGAACGACGTAGGGAACCACCGCGTAATTTCCGTCATACATCGGTTCCATCGGCGGAACGCCTGCATATACAGGCGTCAGACATTCCACTGTACCTGCGCCGTCGACAGCCGTACCGGCATCGAATACACCCGCGCCGACCGCAGCAGCGATCTGATCATGGCTGATGGAAACGACGACAGTTTTTCCTGACAGGCCGGTCTTTGCCATTGTCTCAGCATTTACCGGCCCGGCCGGCGTCCCTGTGGGAACGGGCTTTGAAAAAAGATGGCGATCAATACCCGCTGCCCCGAAAATCTCATCGCTCCAGTCCAGCTTCCGGATGTCGAAGGCCATCGTGCGCGTCGCCAGTGAATAATCAATCTGCGCCACGCCGGTCAGCATAAACACCACGTAATCCTCGATCAGGAAGGCATGTGCTGCTCTGGCATACAGGTCCGGCTGATGCTTTTTAACCCACATCAGTTTCGGAAGACTGTACATCTCATGCGGCCGGACACCGGCGATTTCCGCGATATGCCGGCTGCCAAGCCTTTCCTCGAGCTCATGACATTCTTCAGAGCCTCTTTTGTCCGTATCCAGCATGCAGTCTTCCAGCGGAATGCCCTTCTCATCTGTCAGCACAAACGTTTCTCCGAAGCTTGTCACGCCGAATCCGCCGAGATCGGGAACCTGCGACGCCATTTCCCGGATCACGCCATATACGCCATCCATCAGCGCGGACGCATCCAGCGTGTGCGCATCCGCACCGCGGCGCACAGGATAATCCCGGTATGCGCGTCCCAGAAATTTTCCGTTTTCATCGAACACCGTCAGCTTGCACCCGGTTGTTCCAATGTCCAGTCCGCCGATCTTCATAAGCTCTCATGCCTCCTCTGCTGATCTCAGTCGATCTCGACCCAGTTCCATCCGAGGTAGGTCGTGAACGCCTCCTTCAGGATATCCTTCATATGTCCGACGCCGACAACGGTGTGGTGCTTGAAGCCTCCGCGCGCCAGTCTGATCAGCTTGTTCTGCAGATCCGGCACCTCACATACGCCTGCGCAGCCAAAGTAATCGTCCTCGATCGGATCACCGGTGAACTCGCCCTCACTCGCGTAGATCGTTATTTTTCCGTCCTTTGTAAAGCAGTTCGTGATCGTCGTCGGGAACGGTCTGATCCTGCCCTCATTGCTGCCCCAGCCGGAGCCCGGATCCGTCTTGTCAAACATCTTGTGATTGGTGACGGTTCCCTTTCCGGTCATCAGGGACTGTGCGACCGGTCCGCAGTGGAACAGGATGACCTTGTTCTCATCATCGCCGTAGTTGTTGTTCCAGTCAAGAACCGCCGACGGCTGTCCGCTGGCGAGACTCACGGCGCGCATGCAGAGCGCAGAGCACATATCAATCTCGCAGGAGGCCGGAATCCCGCGGTCGTTCAGCTCAGAGAGCAGTACGCACGGGCAGATGCGAAGCTCAGCTTCCATCTCATTCCAGCAGCGGAGCGCCAGGGCGTCCAGATGGTACTCTGCAATATACTCGTCAATGACAACGGAAAGCTTTGCCAGTGTCATCTTGTTCGGCTGCGGAACTTTTGAAAAATCTGTGTAGTTCTCAAGTCTTTCGACCTTTGCCAGAACCGTCGGATCGTCATCCTTCTTCTGACGCACCTTGAAAAATACTTCGGACAGATCGAAAGACTCTACGTTGATCCCGTACTTCTGCATGGTGATCTCGTCGAAACGCACGGTCTTGAAGGCCGTTGTTCTGGCGCCGATGCAGCCGATGTTGAAACGTCTCATGCCGTTCACGACGCGGCAGATGGCGGCGAAGTCATCCAGATTTTTCCGGAATGCCGGCGAGAGAGGATGCACCACATGCGGCTTCATGACGGTAAACGGCACCTCATACTGTGTGAATACATCTGTCACGGAGAACTTGCCGCAGAAAGCGTCGCGGCGGTGGGCGAAATCCATCTTGCCGATCTCCTGCAGTGCCGTGATTGCTCCGTTTTCGTCCGCGAAGATCGGCATGGAAAATATCACGCCATCGAACGCACCCTCGTGCTCTTTCAGCCATTTCGCATATAATCTTCCCTCGTCACGTGTCTCGATGCCGCCGAACCGCGTCAGCTTCTCATCCATGGCGATATAGCCGTACCCGGCGTCCGTGACAGCCTTGATCATGTCCTGTCTTGCTCCATAGATCAGCTCACCCGGCATAAAGCCGCGGTTGCAGAATGCCAGTGCAAATGTTGTTTTCCGTGCCATTTTTCATACCTCCCGTTTCTGATGAACATTGACCGCTCCTGCTGCGGATGTTTCATGTATTGACAGCTGCTCATTGTTTTTTCTATATCCCGGGTATATCCAGATATCCCAGGCATTTCCCGATATCCTCGGAATTTTTATTGTTGTCAGTATTGTATAGCCTCCGTTGCCCTTCTTATAGCATGCAGTGTCCGTAAAACTTTGATTTTGTCCGCTGATCTGCTTAGCATCCTCCCGACATTGTGTTACATTATAAAGGATGAATTGTTTACAGGTTCTGGCAGACAACACAGATCTGTATTCTGGACTTTCACGCCAGATCAGATAAGTGTGAACATCGATACGCTTCGAATTATCATTGAACAAAAAGGGAAACACGGTCATATGCTGTCAAATTTTGACTTCACAAAACTGAACGGGCTTCTGAAAGACTTCTATGAGCTCACCGGCATCCGTATTACCGTCTTTGATGAAGATTTCAGAGAGCTGACGTCCTACCCCGAACAGTTGTCAGAAGCCTGCGCCTTCATCCGTCAGGATCCTGAGGCTGAAGCAGCCTGCCATGCCTGTGACCGGCAGGCCTGCAGAAAAGCAAAGGCTCTTCACGAATCCGTTGTGTATCAGTGTCACGCCGGCCTCACGGAAGCCGTGGCACCGGTGTTCGTCGGCAATCTGCCCGCGGCTTATATTCTGTTCGGTCACCTCTTTTCCTACCCTTCTCATGAAGAGGGCTGGGAACAGATCCGTCACACCTGCAGCAGATACCATCTGGATGAGCAGGCCCTGAAGCCTCTGATCGACAGTCTTCCGATCACACCGCACGATAAGATCATTGCCTCCTCGCACATTCTGCAGGCTGTCGCCTCCTATCTCTGCCTGGACAGGATTATCACGCTCCGGCAGCAGGACCTGTCCGTGCGGATCGATGAATATATCACGGAGCACTATCTGGAGGATCTCGATGTAAAAAAGATCTGCCATCATTTTTACATCGGGAAGACGCAGCTGTATCAGATTTCCGCCGAAAACTACGGCAAGGGAATTGCCGAACATATCCGGGATATGAAAATCGCCCGCGCAGAAGAGCTTCTGGCGGACGATCCTGATCTGTCTGTTCATGAAATTGCTTCCATGTGCGGTTTTTCCGATTACAATTATTTCATCACCGTCTTCCGGAAGAAGACCGGCATGGCGCCAGGTAAATACCGCAGGAGCCGGAGCCTGCCGGACAGCGGGCAGAAAAATACACCATAAGCTGCTCCCTGCCATACGCAAAAAGAAGAGCTGCAGGTGCAGTGAAAAAGACATGCCCGCAGACAGAGAACCGGTAAAAAGATGCCTGCATGCAGATACAAAGTCAGTCAATCATGGCAAATGTCCGCATGGCAGCGCTGACATCCTTATGCATTGCATCCCTTGCGGCCATGGACACCGCGCATTGTGATAATCCTCATGGCTGACACCTGAACCGCCATGCATGACAACAGGGATACCCCCGGTGAGCTTTCTGACATTCCGGACGACGTCGAAATTCAGGCGCGGTTTTTCCAGATAGATACCGTGCGTCGTCCCGAAGGAACATGCCAGCGCATCAATGCCGGTGTCCTTAACAAAAAGCTTTGCCTGCGCCGGATCTGTGTAGATCTTTGTATCATCTTCGGCACCGCTGCCGTCGCCGAGGCCGGACTCTCTGCGTCCCATGCTTCCGAGCTCTGCTTCTACAGAGGCCCCTGTCTTCGCAGCCATTGCCACGGCCATCTTCGTGTTCTCCAGATTCTCTTCATAGGGAAGCGTTGAGCCGTCATACATGATGCCGGTGAATCCCAGATCCAGCGCCTGCTGCAGATAGTCGAGCGTTTCACCGTGATCCAGGTGAACACATACCGGCACATTTGCCTTCTTTGCCTGATCGATCATGATCGGTCCGATCAGGGATAATTTGATCCACGGCTCATGGCACTGGGCGAACTGAAGGATCACCGGCAGCTGATTCTCCTCAGCCGCAGCGAGAATGGCCTCCAGTGCTTCCAGATTCGGACAGTTGAATGATCCGACGGCAATATTTTTCTCTTCAGCGATCTTAAGAATCTCTTTTAATGTAACGAGCATGATCTGATTCCTCCTGCAATCAAATGATATAGGTGTCACAAGTATGATAACCGGATCAATAAGTCATTCACTCACTTTTGCACAAGTGCAACGTGGGTGATGACTTTTAACTCCGAATTGTGCGCCTTCTTTATTTTTCCCTGTATGCATCATACACCCTGTTCCCATCATTTGCCTGCATGCTTTCA
>ONKP01000069.1:8081-15698 GCA_900318405.1 uncultured Eubacteriales bacterium
GATCACGTCGATTTTTATCAGAATCTGCATTCCGTTGTTATAACAACACAATAATCATGCCGTCAGTGTCATAATCAGCGCAGTTGATGACACAGCGATCCGCTTTGTGATCGTAGATATAACGCGCTGCACGCATATTTACAGATTTGTTTACTTCCTGCGGCAGACGATACAGGAGTCATCGCAGGATACACTGTGAATTACAAACGACAACATGAAACACAGTGATAAATAACAGCACCCACGAGGAGGGAAAGAAAGATGGAAAACAAGATGTTCTGCTATCAGTGTCAGGAAACCGCCGGCTGCAAGGGATGCACCATCTCCGGTGTCTGCGGAAAGAAACCGGAAGTAGCCCGCATGCAGGATCTTCTGGTATATGTCACCAAGGGACTTTCCTGTGTGACCACCAGACTTCGCGAAAAAGGAAAAAAGGTTGATCCGTCCGTTAACCACCTGGTGACCATCAATCTGTTCACAACCATCACCAATGCAAACTTCGACCGCGAAGCAATCATCCGTGACATTGAAAAGACACTTTCCGTAAAGGAAGAGCTCCTCGGCCAGCTTGACAGCAGGGACAATCTGCCGGATGCAGCTTTCTGGAACGGCAATAAGGATGAGTTTGACGCAAAAGCCGCTACGGTTGGTGTTCTCTCCACAAAGGATGAGGATATCCGCTCTCTCCGCGAGCTGATCACCTACGGTCTGAAGGGACTTGCCGCTTACTCCAAACATGCGAATGCGCTTCTTCAGGATAACGAAGAGGTAGACGCTTTTATTCAGAAAGCACTGGCAAAGACGCTTGACGATTCCCTGACGGTAGACGATCTGGTTGCTCTTACTCTTGAGACCGGAAAGTACGGCGTAGATGGCATGGCACTTCTGGACAAGGCAAATACAGAAGCCTACGGAAATCCCGAAGTCACCACGGTAGATATCGGCGTTCGCAATAACCCCGGCATCCTGATCTCCGGCCATGACCTTCGCGATCTGGAGATGCTGCTGGAGCAGACACAGGGAACGGGCGTTGATGTTTATACCCATTCCGAGATGCTGCCGGCTCATTACTATCCGGCATTCAAGAAATATCCGAACTTCGCAGGAAACTATGGTAACGCATGGTGGAAGCAGAAAGAGGAGTTTGAAAAATTCAACGGCCCGATCCTGATGACAACCAACTGCGTGGTACCTCCGGCAGAGAGCTACAAGGACCGTCTCTGGACGACCGGTGCGGCGGGCTTCCCGGGATGCAGACACATCGATGGCGAGTACGGACAGACAAAGGACTTCTCCGCCATCATCGAACAGGCAAAGAAGTGCCCGGCACCGACAGAGATCGAGACCGGATCCATCGTCGGCGGTTTCGCACATGAGCAGGTTTTTGCCCTGGCAGACAAGGTCGTTGACGCGGTAAAGAGCGGTGCGATCCGCAAATTTGTTGTCATGGCCGGCTGCGACGGAAGACAGAAGTCCCGTTCCTATTACACGGAGTTCGCAGAGCGTCTGCCGAAGGATGTGGTGATCCTGACCGCAGGCTGCGCAAAGTACAAATACAACAAGCTGAACCTCGGCGATATCAACGGAATTCCGCGTGTTCTGGATGCAGGACAGTGCAATGACTCTTACTCTCTTGCTCTGATCGCTCTGAACTCCTCTACCTCGGTGTCAAAAACATTCACCTCGGACCGACACTGCCGGCATTCCTTTCCCCGAATGTAGCAAAGGTGCTGGTTGACAACTTCGGCATTGCCGGTATCGGAACCGTTGACGACGATCTGAAGCTGTTCTTCGGCGAAGAAGCATAAAGAAAATGACAGTAGAAGAAATCAAAGAAAAACTGGAAGCAGATGAACGGAATCAGAGCTATACGCAGCGGGGCATCTCGCCCGTCTTTCAGGTTGACCCAGCTGCAAAAATACTGATCATCGGACAGGCACCCGGAAGAAAAGTGGAGGAAACCGGCATCCCCTTCAACGATAAGTCAGGAGAAAAACTGATGAGCTGGATGGGGATTGACAGAAGCGTGTTCTATTCGCCGGAGATCGCCATCGTTCCCATGGATTTTTATTACCCCGGCAAGGGGCGTTCAGGAGATCTTCCGCCGCGGAAGTTCATCGCATCGGAATACCACCCGGAAATTCTCGGTATGATGCCCGATATCAGACTCACCATCCTGATCGGCAAATATTCTGTGGATTACTATCTCAAAGACAGGAAGCACAGAAATCTCACCGAGACGGTTGCAGCCTATCAGGAATATCTGCCGGATTATTTCCCGATCGTGCACCCGAGCCCGCTGAACTTCCGCTGGCAGGCGAAAAATCCCTGGTTTGAGGAAAAAGCGGTGCCGGAGCTGCAGAAAATCGTGCGCAAAGTTCTCGCACAGTAATCATAGGTTTTCATCAAATCATTAACGGCTTCCGCAGATGGCCGGCAAACCCAGCGTTTTTTATCGCAAGTGTGCCTGCTGGCTGCGGAAGCCGTTATCAGTACTGATTAATCCTCTGCTAGTCTTCATCCACCGGGACGATCAGCCGGAAATGATTTTTCTGATAGTCAATGATGCCCTCTTTCTTCAGTTTTGAAAGTTCGCCGGAGAGCGCACTCCGCTCCGCATTCAGGAAATCGGCCAGCTGCTGACGGTCAAAGGGAACATCAAAATAAGATGAATGCTGACGTATGGATTCTGACGAAAGATAGGACAGAATCTTATCGCGCAGGGTATGCTGCGTGATATGCGTCAGCTTTTCGTTCAGCATGAGGTTCCGCTGCGCAAGAAGCAGGACAAGATTATCGATCAGCCGCGCGTGGAACTGGCAGGCCGAGGTACACATATGCAGCATCCTCGACAGATCAAGAAACAGGATACTGCTGTCGTCATCTGCCTGCACACTCACATTCATGGTACTGCCGGGAACAGCTGCATAACCCTCTCCGAAAATATCCCCCGGCTGAATCGCAGTGACGATGTGCCGGTTTCCCCAGTAATCACAGCGTTCGATATGTGCAGCACCTGAGAGCAGGAGGCCGACGCTCGAGAGCTTTCCTCCCGCCCGCAGGATCACGCTATCCTTTGCGAATGTCCTCCTGTTTTCCCCAAGACAGGGAAGCAGAGCTTTCAGATCTTCTCTGCCGATATTTTTGAATAAGATAGATTTCCCTATGACTTCATAATCCTCATCTGTCAGTCTGGATTTCCCTTCGACCGGGTGAAACGTCTCAGCCGTCTTACGATCTTCTTTCATGTAATCCCCCATACCATTTTCTGCATCTTCAGGACAATTCGTATTATTATCACGAATAATCAGTCTGTCAAGCCGGCGAAACCAGACAGAAAACATCCATTTCATACAGAATGCCACAGTTCTGTATCAATCTGCTCCTGTTGTTTTGACAACATACGAATTCTCTGCATCATGGTATTCTGTGCCTGTAAGATGAATACAGGAAATGCCGGTCAGCATTTTTATTATAAGAAAGGGATACCCACCATGGAAAAAATACTTGATCTGAATAAAACCGTATACGAACTGACACAGGAATACCCGGAACTGATCGATATTATGGCCGGGCTTGGTTTCACGGAAATCACCAAAAAACCAATGCTGCTCTCGGTTGGCAAGGTGATGACAATTCCCAAAGGTGCGAAGATGAAAAACATTTCGATGATGGACGTCGTAACCACACTCATCAGAAACGGTTTTCAGCTCACCGGTGATATGCCGGGTATGATGCCTGAGGCAAAATCAGAAGAAAGCGTTTCATCATCAGCAACATCCGAAGGGAAGGACTCGTCAGCAGCAACATCCGAAGAGAATGGCACGTCAGCGGCCCGGTCCGATAGGAAGGTCTCGTCAGCGGCCACTTCAGATGACAGCCGTACAGAACAGCTCAAAACTTATCTGAGGAGGCTCGGCGAAGGCGAGGATCTGGAAGCTGTCAGATCAGATTTTGTCCACGAGTTCGGCGAGGTTGAGGCGTCTGAGATCATGCAGGCAGAGCAGGAAATGCTGCAGGAGGGGACCCCGCTCTCTGAGGTACAGAAGCTCTGCGATATCCACTCCGCACTGTTCCATGGATCAACCACAGAGGAGAAGATCGCAAACGCGGAAAAAGAAGTCGAAGCGTCGCTGAAGAGACAGCAGGCACAGGCAGGAGAAAAATCGGCAGCGTTCCATCAGAGTGAGCAGAATGCGCCGAAAGAAAACGTCCTGAAACAGGCGGGTCAGGTTAATGCTCCCGTACAGAGAGATTACTCTGACAAAAACGCCCGCGCAGCCCGGCTGGAGGCGATGGCGGGACATCCGCTTAGCACTCTCACAAAGGAAAACAATGCTTTTACAGGGCTTCTCGCAAAGTTCCGGGAAACCAGGGACGAATCGCTTCTCCCTGTGATCCGTGAGCTGTCCATTCATTATGCGAAAAAAGGTGATCTGCTCTACCCGATGCTGAAAGTCCGCTACGGCGTGTCCGGCCCGTCGGAAGTCATGTGGACGGTAGACGATGAGATCCGCGATGAACTCGGTGCACTCGCAAAGGAAAGTGAACACGACGATAAGTGGAACGAGCGTCTGGATGCCGTTCTCAGGCGTGCCGAGGAGATGGTCTATAAAGAGCAGAACATCCTGTTCCCGATCTGCGCGGTGAACTTCACAGATGAGGAATGGCACGGAATTTATCGCGACGCCAAGGACTATGCTGTCTGCTTCGGTATAGAGCCGGAGACCTGGGAAGAAGCGGAGAAACAGCAGGCATTCAGCGGAAGCGCTTCGAATGGCGAGGTCGTTATGCCGGGAGGACATCTCACCATCGAGCAGCTTACCGCGCTCCTGAATACGATCCCGATGGAGATCAGCTTCGTCGACGTGGACAACATCAACCGCTTCTTCAATGAAGGGCCGAAGGTGTTCAAGCGTCCGGCAGCAGCGATCGACCGTGAGGTATTCTCCTGCCATCCGCCAAAAATTGAGCCGATGGTACGGCAGATCATCGATGATTTCAGAAACAACCGCCGTGATTTCGTTTCGGTCTGGATGGAAAAGAACGGACGTACCATGCTCGTCAGGTACATGGCTGTCCGCGACAGAAACGGCAAATACGTCGGAACTGCCGAGCTCGTACAGGATATGGAGTTCGCGAAAGAACACTTCCTGGGAGTACAGAAGTGACTAACACCAACGCTGCGGGCCAGATGCCCGCAGCGTTTCATTTTATTTCATCGATCTCCTGTCAGTTCCCAAAGCTTTTCTTCGGCGACGCGGGAGCGCACTGTGAATACCCCCGTTCCTGCAATCATTGACAGCAAACTGAACGAACATCGGCAGGTGCTTTTTATATACATACCGCATCCACTGCGGTGTGATGGTCGAAAGTCCGGCGCCATGAGGAATGTCGTAGTAACCGCTGATGATCTCCTCGATGTTATGATTTGTCCAGTCTCCGAGCTTTCCAAAACCCGTTCTGTACATTTGGGTTTCAATTCAGCTTTTCAACTTCCAATTCATTTTATAGTGTTATAATTATAGCTAATATATTATCTAAAAATTGACATTAACATATTATTTAGATAATATATTATCTATAATCAAAACAGTTCTACTAAAGCTGAGTTGACTCAGATGAAGAGAGGACGGTGCGGAATCATGATTAACCTCGATGCCTGGAAAATGCCGAGTGAAATGCGCTGGCAGCTTCGTGACCGATTTCGTGAAAGAAGAAAGGAAGCCGGTTATTCACAGGAAAAAATAGCTGAAAAATCGGGTGTATCCCTGGGCAGTGTAAAGCGCTTTGAGCAGACAGGTGAAATATCCCTGACATCGTTCTGTAAGCTTCTGGCCGCCATCGGATACCTGAATGATCTGGATGAGGTGATGAAACGACCGACCTATCGCAGCCTCGACCAGATGCAGAAAGAACTGGACCGGAGTAAGAGGAGAAATGAATGAAAAATGTTGAAAGAGTGCACGTTTTCTATCATGGAGATCTGGTCGGAACACTGCAGCAGTCGAGAGATTTGATCTGTGGATTTCAGTACAGTGAACAGTGGCTCCGCAACGGCTTCTCCATCAGCCCGCTCTCTCTGCCACTGGAGAACCGCGTGTTTACACCGGATTCTGACCCGTTTTACGGTCTGTTCGGTGTTTTTGATGACTCGCTGCCAGACGGCTGGGGCCGCCTGCTGATGGATCGCATGCTGATTTCCAGAGGAATATCCCCAGAATCAATAACTCCGCTGACAAGGCTGGCGATCATAGGAAATACCGGCAGAGGGGCACTGGAATATCAGCCAGATCTTTCCATCACTGAGCGCCTTCAGTCTGAAGATCTGGACAACCTCTGCACTGCATGCGTAAATATCTATGCAGATCGATCGGACAAATCTCTCGATCAGGTATTCGAAGCCGGAGGATCATCCGGAGGTGCAAGACCAAAAGTCAACTGGCAGGCTGCCGACGGGAGTGAATGGATCGTCAAATTTCCCTGCAGCAGTGACGGGCGGCTGCAGAATAAAGCGGGCCGGTTGGAATACGAATATTCTCTCTGTGCTCAGAAATGCGGCATACATACGCCTGACGTACAGCTTATTCCAAGCAGCTTATGCAGCGGATTTTTTGCAACCAGACGTTTTGACCGGAATTATCACCGGAAAATCCACATGGTTTCCGTCGGCGGACTGCTGGAATGCTCTTACCGTATTCCCTGTCTCGATTATTCAGGCATCATCAAACTCGTCAGCATTATGACAGAACAGCGGAAAAATGAACTGGAACAGATTTACAGAGTTATGTGCTTTAACTTTGCGGCGCATAACACAGACGATCACGTGAAAAACTTTGCTTTTCTCTATCATGATGATAAAAACCAGTGGAGCCTCGCGCCTGCCTATGATCTGACCTATGCGGATTCCTATGGCGATGAACATATGACTTCATTATTTGGTAAGGGAGCTCACCCGACGCAGGCAGACTATGATAAAGCAGCTGATCTCGCCGGCATCAGCAAAGAGAAAGCCAGACGTATTCAGAAGACCATCTCAGAACAATGCCGTCAGTTAAAGTACTGATTCCGATAAGATGATCATCATGTTAAATTTTCTGAAAAACCAGATTTTCGTATGAAACCAAAAGGTGATGTGATCCAAAAAACGGTTGCTTGAACTTTGCAGGAGCCAAGATTATTCTTAGGTCAGTAAACGACAAGGGCGTCGAGAAGAGAATGAAGATTTCTCTCCCCGGCGTCTTTTTGTTTATCCCCGGGGCAACAGATGGTTTTGCTTTTCTGAAGAAAATGGAGGAATCGTCTCATGGCAAATTATCCCAAATATAACGTAGCAGCCTGAAGGCGCAGAACCTCGGGCTCTTAAAGCTTGTATCTGCCTTCGGCATTCTCCGCTACCTGACACCGGCCTTTATTCACGCCTTCACGGACACCAATCCCGCGGTTCACCTCGACTACACAGAGTTTCCAGATTCTTACGTTGAGCAGAAGGTTCTGGACGACGAGTACGACATCGGTCTGACCCCTTTTAACACAGAAAATCCCGCACTGTCCTATCTCCCGCTGTTTTCAAAGGAGATATTTTTCATCGTCCATCCGGGAAGCCGCTTTTACGAC
>ONKP01000085.1 GCA_900318405.1 uncultured Eubacteriales bacterium
ATTGACGATGAATTAAAGGACTTCTTCCTGTGTCCCATGGAAATCCGGCGCGAAATATTGAATGCCCTGTTTCATGTTCAGCGAGATTGCGTCGTACTCCTCTGCCGTTAGCATCTTCTCCGCAATATGATCCGCAAAAACAGGCAAGTTGCTGTTTCTGTAGTGATACGCTCTCGCAAAACAACTTACCAGCGCGGTCATATTATCCAAAGATGGTTTCCTCCTTCCTGTCATAGCGGCATCATGCCGCCCGCACCGTCGGGTTCTTCAACCACTTCTCGTTTTCAGCCAAAGCTCCCGGGCGTTTGATACACGCCGGTGCGCCGTCCAGAACGGCCATCTCATACCTCATTCGTCTTCCGGATGTACTCTTCCGCGGACATCATGGGCGTTTCCAGGGTCGCCACTGTTTCGGAGGAGAGACGCAGGTTCGCGGCATATTCCGCCCCGGCTTCCTCAAATCGCGCCAGCAGCGGGTCAGCCACGATGGCCGCGGCCGGTACGTTCAGCAGGGGCGTTTCGGGCACGCAGATCATCTCCGGATTGCCGAAGCAGGTTTTGCACATCTGCTTCAAACCATCGAAGTTCCCTTCCCAGTGGGGGAAGCCGCAGCCGCAGATCACCACCGTGTGGATGCGGGAAAAATCCACCAGCGCTTCGTGCCGTACGGTGCCATCAGGCTGCTGCACCATCTTCATTTTGACCAGCGGGATCGTCCGATCCAGCACCGCTTTCAGATGGGAGGGCATGCCGTAGCAGTACAGCGGAAAGCTCCAGATGATCACGTCGGCCTCCCGGTATACATCCAGAATAGCGTTCTGGTCGTCCGGGATCACGCAGTGCCCGTCTCCCAACTGCCAGCAGCTAAAGCAGCCGTGACATGGCGCGATCTTTTTGTCGATCACGTTGACGATGTGTACCTCATGCTCGCCGACGCGGTTCAAGCCTTTCAAAAAGGCATCCGTCAGCCGGAAGGTGTCGCTCTTTTTCTTGGGACTGCCGTTCAATACAAGAATTCTCATGTTCTGTTCCTCCGTTTCTTATAAGTCTGTTTTATAACTCCAGCCACATCAGGACGAGCTCCTGCGCGGTGCCGGGTTTTTTCTTCCCGGGCAACGCAGCCAATGCCGGCCGAACCAACTATCGCGCCGTCAACAAACGCAAGAAGTTCGATTTCATCGACGCTGTCTGTCTTTCGCCGCAACGTCCCCGCCTCGTCCTCGGCGGAATAGCTGTGCTCCTCTGGATACGTGAGCAGATAATCCGTCTGTGTATGGGTGAGGTTGAAGAGCTTCATTTTCATTCCGTCCTTTCTGTCTGCACATCTGACGGAATCCATGATATCGAAGCTCTGTAAATACCACGAGAAACGGTCTTTCACATCCGTGATACGAAGCGTGTCATGACTGTTTCACCGATGAATATACATCCTTGTCATCTCCGGTTCCCCATCGCCCTGCACCATGCAGAGGAATTCCCAGCCGTAGCGCTCGTAAAACCCGGTGTGATTGGTGATAAGGTATAGCGGTGCAATGCCCTTGGCCCGCATATCCTCCACGACCATACTCAGCAGCCGTCCGGCGATCCCCTGACAGCGGCAGTCCGCCTCGGTGTACACCGCGCAAACATTCGGTGTCAGATCCTTGCGGTTATGGAAGTCGTTTTCGATGACCCCAAGCCCGCCGACGATCCGCTCACCGCTAAGGCACAGATACCAACCGTATTCCGTCTCCCGGTTCAGATAGGCCGTCATACATTCAAGATAGGCCTCTTTCGGCACGCGCCATTTTTCATTAAACCAGGTCGTTGCCCGATCCATAAGTTCCGGTCGGTCACGCAGGGTAATGAAGTTATATTCCGATTGCATATTTCTTCCTCCAAATGGAAAAGTGCGACACTCGGCGAAAATCAGCTATTTTCCCATGGTTTCTGCTCGTTTTTCCGCTTTTTTGTGCCAGTCCCTTACATAGCTCTTTGCCCTCCCAGCTCCAGCTGGACGTAGCCGGCATTTTCAGCGCATTCGATGCAGGCTTCAGTCAAAGCCCGTCCTCCGCCGTTCCGTTTCGGAGCGTGCAGGCTCTGCCGTCTTTCAGGGTAATGGTTTTATGATACTCCATCTTGTCCTTTCTTCTGTTCAAATGCCAGTTTTCAGGCGTTTCAAAGCGTCTGCGTTGTGCTCGGTAATCGCTCCCAGCTTCTCACAGTGCTCCATTTCCCTGCAGCTGCCGCATGTCTCCATTTGTTTCCCCATGGCGCACTGCCGAATGTGGCACAGGGAATCGCAATATGGCGTCTTAATCCCCGGAATCCTGCACCCTGAGCAATTGATCATCTCAGCCGTAATCTCCACACCGTTCAGTTCAGACCATTCCCT
>ONKP01000068.1 GCA_900318405.1 uncultured Eubacteriales bacterium
ACGCCCTTCGGGTGTGCAGTCCGCCTCTGGCATGCGACGGACTTATACAATAAAAACAGCGTCCCCTCCAATCCCATCCGAAGGGGACTGGAAGAGACGCATATAATCTGCGCGGTACCACTCTTCATTCACGCATTCCTGCGTGCACTCATGGGATACACCGGTTTGATTTCCTTCAGGTCCTCTTGCCATGATATCCTTTCCCTGTAACGCCGGGTTTACGTCTGCGTCTAATCGGAAAATTCTGATTCTATATTTTCCTTTCGGGCAGCCACTCAGAGGCCAGTTCGATCAGATCCTTCAGCTGTCTCGCACCATCCGGCAGCTCTCTGTATCCGGGAATTCGGATCTACTACTCCTCTTCAACGTATTTATGTATTTGATTGGTTACAAACTACCATTTTTGCCGATCGATGTCAACCTCAAGTTCTGAATTTCCGGAATCTCAGGCCTTCTGCCTGTCTGCTCTGAGCGATTCACTGACATTGTCGAACACATCCGTGAGCTTTTTCTCTGGTGCCGGTGTCAGCAGACTCACGATGACATTGATGATAATGGCAACCAGAAATGCCGGCAGCAGCTCATAGATATTCCAGACACCGCCGAGCGGACGTACAGCATATTTCCAGACAAACACCATGATGCCGCCGGAAATAAGGCCTGCCAGCGCGCCATACTTATTTGATCTGCGCCAGAAAAGCGCAAGGAGCACGATCGGTCCGAAGCAGGCACCGAAACCGGCCCAGGCGAAGGAAACGATGCCGAAGACTGAACTGTCGGGATTCCATGCAATGCCGATACCGATCACGGCAATGATCAGAAGACTCACACGGGCAATCTTCAGAAGTGTCTTTTCCTCGAGATCGAGGTGGAAAAACTGATGAATGATATTCTCAGAAACCGACGAGGAGGCAGCGAGCAGCTGCGAATCAGCCGTTGACATCGTTGCTGCCAGAATGCCGGAAAGGACAATGCCGGCAAATACAGCGAACAGCCAGCCATACTGACTCATCAGCGTTGAGATATTTACAATAACTTTTTCAGAATCGGATCCCGTGAGCGTCGGGATCACGCCGGCCTTGCTCATCGCCATGCCGACAACACCGATCATGGCAGCAATGCCCATCGAGATCACCGCCCAGACAGAAGCAACCCGTCTGGACAGTTTCAGCTTGCTGTCATCTTCGATCGCCATAAAACGAAGCAGGATGTGCGGCATGCCGAAGTAGCCGAGGCCCCACGCAAGAGTGGAAATAATCGTAATGATGCTGTAAGCATGCGAGGTTCCCATTGTCGGATCATATGTCATATCCATGCTGAGATAGCCCGGCAGACGTGAAGCATTGCTGATCACGACATCCAGGCCACCGGCACTCCAGATGCCGAACAGCAGAACGATGATCAGGGCTATCGTCATGACAATGCTCTGAATGAGATCCGTAAGGCTTGCTGCCAGAAAGCCTCCGGTCATGGTGTAAGCGATGATAACGGCAGCACTGATGATCATCGCAATATGATAGTCGGCATTGAAAAGGCTGGAAAAAAGCTTCCCGCACGCAGCAAAGCCGGAACCTGTGTAAGGAATGAAGAAAACAATGATCTCTACAGCAGCGATCAGCATCAGAATGCGATGTTTATCACCGTACCTGTCAGAAAAGAAATCCGGAATCGTGATAGATCCTGTCTTTGCCGTGTATCTGCGGATCCTTTTGGCGACAAAAAGCCAGTTCAGATAAGTACCGGCCGCCAGTCCGATCGCCGTCCAGCCCACATCCGCTAAACCCGACAGATAGGCGAGTCCCGGCAGTCCCATCAGCAGATACGAACTCATATCGGATGCCTCGGCACTCATTGCTGTCACAAACGGTCCGAGCTTCCTGCCTCCCAGATAGAAATCACCTACGGACTGGTTTCTCCTGGATACAACGAAACCGATCAGGAGCATGAACAGCAGGTAGACGATCATGACCAACAGAATAAACACATTACTGGATGACATATTTTTGTTCCTTCCCTCATGTACTTATATTTAACTATTCCATCCTATCATATATCGCAAAATTAAGCAAAACTCGTTTCAATTTAAAATGTGTTGCAATTTGAATTCTGTTTTAGTATAATAAGCGATGTTGTCGGGGTGTGGCTCAGCTTGGCTAGAGCGCGCGCTTAGGGAGTGCGAGGTCGCAAGTTCAAATCTTGTCACCCCGATTGATAAAGGGAACCGGAGCTTCTGCTTCGGTTCCCTTTCGTTCTGTAGTATCACTCCTTCACCGCCTCTGCTGTCGATGTATCCTTCCGTATCCACACCGAGACATTTCCGCCGCTGACCGGGAAAACAGCCTGTCCGTCATCTCCTATGCGGATCTGCTCCTGACGACCACCCAGCGCATCAACAAAGATCTCTCCCGCATGATTCCGACCGACGTACATACATTTTTCTCCACCCGGCCCGTCGTCGACAAGAACAGCGCACCCTGATCCCGGATGTCTGTCATCTCCTTCCAGCGTCCATCCGAGGATATCCGGATGATCTGCGTAATCATGAAAGGCACCGTATACGCAGTCGCGGCGGACGAGCAGCAGTTTGTCGATCACATTCCTGAAAGGCGGAACGCCCTGACAGGCCACGCCGTAATAATCGCCGTAAAAAACGCACGGATAACCCTGTGGACGCAGGAGGATCATCGCATAAGCGAGCGGTTTGAACCAGTTTTCTATGACAGTCTGAAGCGCCTGTCCCTTCTGTGTGTCGTGATTGGCCACAAAGGTCACGGCATGGGTCGGATCCTTCTGCACAAGCGTCCCGTTGAACATCTGACGCATATCGTAATTCCCGTTGGAATGACACGCCTGGAAAAAATGCATGTGCAGCGGTACATCAAAGAGCGACATGCATCCACCGACCTTGTCGATGTACGCTGCCAGCGTCTGCAGATCTGCCTGCCAGTACTCACCGACCGTGAACAGTTCTTTTCCCGTCTCTCTTCGCAGCTTGCCAAGCCACTCGCCGAAAAAATCACTGGAGATGTGTTTGATGGCATCCAGCCGGAAACCGTCCACGTCCGTCGTCTTCAGATACCATAGACCGTAACGGTACAGTTCTTCCCTGACTTTGGGCACAGTAAACGCGAGATCGGCGCCCATCAGATAATCGTAGTTGCCGTTCTCTCTGTCCACATCCTGATCAAAATGGGTGTTCTCGAATTCATAGATGGCAGAGTGTTTTGTCCGCTGGTCATAATCCACGCCGTCGAAACAGGTGTGATCCCAGTGAAAATCCGAGTATTTGTCCTTCCGTCCCGGAAAATTGAACCCTGTCCAGGCCTCGATTTTCATATCACCGCTCTCGGCTCTGTTGCGGTTGGCCGGATCCACCTCATAGGCATCAACCATTTCCGGATAATCCGCTCCCATTTTGTGATTAAAAACCATATCCGCATAGACATCGATGGATGCACGGTGAAAAGCACGAATGGCCGCAAGGTACTCATCCTTAGTTCCGTATTTGGTCCTGACCGTGCCCTTCTGATCAAATTCCCCCAGATCATACAGGTCATAAGCGCCATAGCCGACATCATTGATGCCCGCCTGTCCTTTATACGCCGGTGGAAGCCATACTGCCGTGATACCGACTCTGCTGATGGATGCCGCCTGCTCCGCCGCCTGCTTCCAGAAATTTCCGTCATTGTGCAGGTACCATTCAAAATACTGCATCATGGTACCGTTGGTGTCTGCATTTTTTCGTCCTGTACCCACTGAACGCTCACCTCCGGAGATAAGAAAAACTCCCGCACCGCAAGCTCCACAGCCTTCATACATCGGGGCTGCGCAGCTGCGGTCGGGAGCTTCATACATGATATGTGTCATAACTATGATAACCGGATCGCTGCGCGCTGCGCGCTCTCGCGATCCTCCCTCAGCGATGACTCTCATGTGGCTACGCCCCACTACGCCCTCGCTGAGGGGCGTGTCAATAAGTCATCACCCACTTTTGCACAAGTGCAACGTGGGTGATGACTTTTGACACTGTTATCATCAGATTACTGCTCGTCATTGATATAGTTGACAAGTCCGCCGGCAGAAATGATCTTCTGCATGAAGGGCGGGAAAGCCTGCCCCTTGTAAGATTTTCCGGTCGTCTGGTCCGTGATCACACCGGAATCGAAATCCACCTTCACATCATCTCCTGCAGCGATCTCCTTTGCCGCATCCGGGCACTCGATGATCGGCAGTCCGATATTGATGGCATTCCTGTAAAAAATACGCGCAAAGGTCTCCGCAATGACGCAGCTCACGCCGGCAGCCTTGATCGCGATCGGTGCATGCTCACGCGAAGAACCGCAGCCGAAATTTTTATTGGCAACGATGATGTCGCCCTTCTGCACTTTGTGGATAAACTCTTTGTCGATATCCTCCATGCAGTGTTTTGCGAGCTCTGCCGGGTCTGAAGAATTCAGATAACGGGCAGGGATGATTACGTCGGTATCTACATTATCGCCATATTTGAATACTTTTCCTTCAGCCTGCATTGATCCCATCCTCCTTATAAACCGAGTTCAGCCGGCGAGCTGATCTTTCCGGTGACTGCACTTGCCGCGGCAACTGCCGGATCCGCCAGGTAGATCTCCGAATTCACATGTCCCATACGGCCGACAAAGTTGCGGTTCGTCGTAGAAATGCAGCGCTCGCCCTCTGCAAGTATACCCATGTAACCGCCGAGGCAGGGACCGCAGGTAGGCGTGCTGACAACGGCACCCGCTTCGATAAAGGTCTCGATCAGGCCTTCCTTCAGCGCCTGCAGATAAATGGCCTGCGTCGCCGGGATCACGATGCAGCGGATATTTTTTGCCACCTTGCGTCCTTTAAGAACAGCAGCCGCCGTGCGGAGATCCTCAATTCTTCCGTTCGTGCAGGAACCGATCACGGACTGATCAATGCGAATATCACCCACTTCATCAATGGTATGTGTATTCTCCGGCAGATGCGGGAAGGATACGGTCTCCTTCAGCGTCGAGAGGTCGATTGTGACTGTCCTCTCATACTCTGCATCCTCATCTGCGGTATAAACAGACCAGGTCTTCTTCGTGTGATCCTTCATATAGGCAATGGTCTTATCATCTACAGGGAAAATGCCGTTCTTCGCACCGGCCTCGATCGCCATGTTCGCGATCGTGAAACGGTCATCCATCGAAAGTGCAGCGACACCCTCGCCCGTGAACTCCAGAGACTGATACAGAGCGCCGGAAACGCCGATCTCACCGATCAGATGCAGGATCACATCCTTGCCGCTGACCCACTTACCGGGCTTACCCGTAAGAACAACTTTAATCGCAGACGGAACCTTGAACCAGGCCTTGCCCGTTGCCATGCCGGCCGCCATATCGGTACTGCCCACACCGGTGGAAAATGCGCCGAGCGCGCCATAGGTACACGTATGAGAATCAGCGCCAATGACCACATCGCCGGCCGCTACAAGTCCTTTTTCCGGCAGCAGTGCGTGCTCGATGCCCATCTGTCCCACGTCAAAATAATTGGTGATATCATACTTTCCTGCGAAATTTCTCACCTGTTTGGTGTGCTCTGCAGATTTAATATCCTTATTAGGAACAAAGTGGTCCATAACAAGGGCGATCTTGTCCTTATCAAATACTTCCTGCTTTTTGAATCCCTGCATAACGTCGATCGCAACCGGTGTCGTGATATCATTGCCCAGCACCATGTCGAGTTTCGCCTCGATCAGCTGACCGGCTTCGACGTGATCAAGTCCCGCAGCCTTTGCGAGAATCTTCTGCGTCATCGTCATTCCCATGCGTATATCCTCCTGAAAAGTATATTGCCGACAAATCCGGCGGCAGAACTGCTGCAAATCCAATTCTCTGTACATACTAACCTATTCCTGTTGATTCATCAAGAACAGGCCCTGTCAATCAATGAACAATTGTTACTGTTCAAACACTGCCAGAGCCACAGAACACATGGAGGTTGGAAGTCTCCATGTGTGACAGTGGCTGGCAAAGAGTGAACCATAACAATAAATATGATAACAGTGTCAAAAGTCATCACCCACGTTGCACTTGTGCAAAAGTGGGTGAATGACTTATTGACACGCCCCCTCAGCGAGGGCGTAGTGGGG
>ONKP01000066.1 GCA_900318405.1 uncultured Eubacteriales bacterium
CGCTACGCGCTCTCGCGATCATCTTGTGCAGAAAAAATTATCGGCTGTGGTTCTCAGCCCGTATAAAGACAACGCAGGAGTGACCCGGCGTAAATGCATCGGATCACTCCTGTTGACTCGTCGCCGCGTTGCAGGCTGTGATCAACCTGCCGCCTGCCGACATTTTTTATCAGAATTTTCCAGCCTTGGCAGCTTCCTCTACGGAAACAGCTACAGCAACGGTCATGCCGACCATCGGGTTGTTGCCGGCACCGATCAGACCCATCATCTCTACATGAGCCGGAACGGAAGAGGAACCTGCGAACTGTGCATCACTGTGCATACGGCCCATGGTATCGGTCATGCCGTAGGAAGCAGGGCCTGCTGCCATGTTGTCCGGATGAAGCGTACGGCCTGTGCCGCCGCCGGATGCAACGGAGAAGTACTTCTTTCCTGCCTCCAGGCGCTCCTTCTTGTAAGTACCAGCAACCGGATGCTGGAAACGGGTCGGGTTGGTGGAGTTGCCGGTGATGGATACATCGACATTCTCATGCCACATGATGGCAACGCCTTCCTGTACATCATCAGCGCCGTAGCAGTTTACTTTTGCTCTTGCGCTGTTCGGATCCTTGGAATAGCAGGTGCGGGAGAGCTCGGTCAGTTCACCGGTCTTGTAGTTGTACTCGGTCTCCACATAGGTGAAACCGTTGACACGGGAGATGATCTTTGCAGCATCCTTGCCAAGTCCGTTCAGGATGACACGGAGCGGTTTTTTACGTACCATGTTTGCTTTCTCAGCGATACCGATAGCGCCTTCGGCTGCTGCGAAGGACTCATGTCCTGCGAGGAAGCAGAAGCACTCGGTATCCTCTTCGAGGAGCATCTTGCCCAGGTTGCCGTGGCCAAGACCTACTTTACGGCGGTCAGCGACGGATCCCGGAATACAGAAGGACTGAAGGCCCTCGCCGATAGCAGCAGCTGCATCAGCAGCAGTTCTGCAGTTCTTCTTGATGGCGATGGCTGCACCTACGGTGTAAGCCCATTTAGCGTTCTCAAAGCAGATCGGCTGAATTTTCTCTACCTGATGATATACATCAAGGCCGGCAGCCTTGGTAACCTCGGCAGCCTCTTCGATAGAGTTGATGCCGTACTCTTTCAGCTTTGCAAGAATCTGCTTTTCTCTTCTTTCATATGATTCAAATAAAGCCATTGTATTACATCCTCCTCTATCTTATTCTTTTCTCGGGTCAATGAACTTAACGGCATCCGCTACACGTCCGTACTGGCCGGAAGCTTTCTCATAAGCGGTATTGGCGTCATCACCGGCTTTGATGAAATCCATCATCTTGCCGAAGTTTACAAACTTGTAACCGATGATCTCGTCGTTCTCATCGAGAGCCAACTCTTTTACATAGCCATCGGTCATCTCGAGATAACGGGGTCCCTTTGCCAGTGTGCCATACATTGTGCCGACCTGAGATCTGTGGCCCTTGCCGAGATCCTCAAGACCTGCGCCGATAGCAAGTCCGTCTTCGGAGAATGCACTCTGAGAACGGCCATAAGCGATCTGCAGGAACAGCTCTCTCATAGCGGTGTTGATGGCATCGCAGACGAGGTCAGTGTTCAGAGCCTCGAGTACGGTGAGTCCCGGAAGGATCTCAGATGCCATGGCAGCAGAATGAGTCATACCTGAGCAGCCGATTGTCTCAACGAGGCACTCCTGGATAACACCCTCTTTGACATTCAGGGAGAGCTTGCAGCATCC
This sequence comes from uncultured Eubacteriales bacterium, assembly GCA_900318405.1. Lineage (GTDB taxonomy): Bacteria > Bacillota > Clostridia > Lachnospirales > Lachnospiraceae > Bilifractor. The sequence goes on from ONKP01000066.1 coordinate 1,745, forward strand.
CTGCTGCGGAGCACACCAGCCTACACCGTGTGTAAATCCGGAGATATCCTTTACCTCTCTGGATTTCACCCATTTTGCCTCTTCAGGAATAGGAGCAGCGCCGTGATGTACGCCCTGATGAACAACGCACATATCTTCTACTTCTTTTGAATAAACCATCGATTGACACTCCTTTCAAAAGTGTGAAATTCAACGTCTCTTATTTTTGCATATTTGAGCGAATTCGTAAAGACTCCCACTCAAAAAAGGCGGCTCAGATCGCTGTTCTGCACTTTGTCGCACATGGCGACTTCCATGTGCTCCACTGCTTGGCAGTGAATGAACGATAATTTCAAACCTCCTCGCGCTTTTCGGCGATCTCTCCTTCTTTCTTGTAGATGGAATGGCCGGGAATCACGCCGCGCACACTGGAGAGCGGGTATACATTGGTGTGTGCGCCGATCACGGAGCCGGGATTGAGGACGCTTCCGCATCCGATCTCTGTCCAGTCGCCGAGCATGGCACCGATCTTGCGCATACCGGTTTCGATCTCCTGCCCCTCGCCGCGGACGACGATATTTTTTCTGTCCGACTTGATATTCGAGGTGATGGAGCCGGCACCCATGTGCGCATGAAAGCCGAGGATAGAATCGCCCACATAATTGTAGTGCGGCGCTTCTACGCTGTTAAAAAGAATGACGTTTTTGAGCTCTGTGGAGTTGCCGACAACCGTTCCTTCACCGATGATGGCATTGCCGCGGATAAAAGCGCACTGGCGGAGCACCGCCTTGTGGCAGACAATACATGGTCCGGTGATGGATACGGTGGGCCAGATCGTCGCGTCCTTCGCGATCCAGACGCCATCCTCCTTCTCTTCATATTCATCCTTCGGTAATGTCGGACCGAGTTTCAGAATAAAATCATGGATTTCAGGGAGAACTTCCCAGGGATATGTCTTTCCCTCAAAAATATCTGCTGCGATCGTCTGACTGAGATCGAACAATTCAGAAATCATCGCACCTCTGATCATAGCTGTCCTTCTTTCTTCTTTACTCTGTCTGCGTTTTTCTGCTGCGGGTTCTGCTCTGTCCGCGTTTTCCGGCAGCACTGTTCCTGGCCGCTGAACGTCTTCCCGTTCCGGAGCTGCCGGAAGGCCTGTCGACGAACCTGTTTTTGTAGAACTGTGCGATATACTGATATCTGCTTCGCAGCAGCTGACGGTTGTCGGCGTTCCGCACCCTGTTCGTCCGCTCAGAGACAAAATTCTCCAGCTTTGTCATATATTCATCCGGTTTTATTTTTCCCTCAGCGACATAGGAGAGTCCTTTCTCCCAGCTCGCGGTCATCTCCGGATTGAGCAGTGATCGGATGGACACATACACAATGTCATGCACCATCTCGCCGAGCTGCGTCGGCGTGATGACCTGCGTCTTTGCATTCAGGTCCAGGTATCGGATATTGACGAGCTTCTTCAGAATCTCTGCTCTGGTCGCCGATGTGCCGATACCGCTTCCGCGAATCTGTTCGCGCAGTTCATCATCCTCGATCAGCTGGCCGGCATTTTCCATGGCGAGGATCATCGATCCGGATGTATAGCGCTTCGGCGGCTGCGTCTCACCCTCTTTGATCCTGTAGCCCGTAACAGGAATCAACGATCCCTTTCTCAGCGTCTTCAGCGCTGCAAGGAACGTCGGATCGGCCTGTGAGGAGAAGTTTTTCTGCGCACCGGTTTCATCATCTGCCCCGGTGGCAGTGCTGTCACGCAGTCCCTCATCGGAGCTTCTGTCATCCGCGCTCTGATTATCCGAACCTCTGTCACCGGCTTTTTTTCCTGCGGGTCTGTATACCGTCTTCAGATAGCCTTCCTCCGTCAGCACACTGAAGCTGGAGAAAAAATGTTCCGTCCCGATCTTCGTTTCGAGGCTGACCTTCTGATATACGGCCGGCGGATAAAAGATGGCGAGAAACCTTCTGACGATCAGTTCATAAACACTGCGCTGGAGTGGTTTCAGACTGCCGATATTCTGCAGTCCCTGTCCTGTCGGGATCAGCGCGTAGTGATCAGTGATCTGCTTATCATCCGTGTACCTTGTGCTGCCGATCTTCTTCCATGCATCACCCGCAAGGACTTCTGAGGCCAGATCGGCGAGCGGGCTGTATCTGGTCAGTCCCCGGATATTCTGGCTGATTACCTTCGCAATCGCAGACGAAAGCACCCTGGCATCAGTTCTGGGATAGGTGACGAGTTTTTTCTCGTACAGCTCCTGGATGATATTCAGCGTCGTATCCGGACTGATCTTGAAATACCGGGAGCAGTCATTCTGAATCTCCGCCAGATTGTACAGGAGCGGCGGATTCTTTTTTGACGTTTTTCTGCTGACGCTGACCGTCTCCGCCTGCTGCGGGTCAAGGCTCTTCAGATAGCGGATCAGTTCTTCCGCGTCCTCGCGGGAACGAAAACCGTTTTCCCTGTAAAGCTTCGGTGACTGGAAGTAACGGCTTCCCTCCACAGCCCGCCATTCTCCCTCGAACGGATGCTCCGCCCATGATTCATCAGCGATCACACGGAAAAATGCTGTCTTCTTAAAATCACGGATCTCACGCTCACGACGCACAACCATGCCCAGTACGCACGTCATGACGCGGCCCACGGAAACCGGATGATAACTGCCGCCCAGATAAGAGGAGGCATCGCCCGCATAGCGGATCGACAGTGCACGTGAAAAATTGATGCCGATCAGATAATCCTCTTTTGCCCGGAGAAAAGCAGCGTCCGCAAGATCATCATAGGCACTGATGTTCTTTGCCTCCCGGATACCGCGGCTGATTTCTTCCTCTGTCTGGGAATCGATCCACACCCTCCGCTGATCCATCGACGCCGGTACCTTTGCCATCATGGCGACAAGGCGGTAAATGTACTCACCCTCACGTCCGCTGTCGGTGCAGACATAGATCGTCGTCACATCTTCACGGTTCAGCTGACGGCTGACGATATCGAACTGCTTTTTCACGCCGCTGATCACTTCGTACCTGAAGGTCTTCGGCATGAAAGGAAGGGTATCGAAAGACCACTTTTTGTATTTAATATCATATTTTTCTGGATAGCTCATCGTCACCAGATGGCCGACACACCACGTGACGACACTGTTATCCGATTCCATATAGCCGTCGCGTCGGGTAAAATTTTCATGCAGTGCTTTGGCAAATTCCTGCGCAACAGACGGTTTTTCGGCGATAAAAAGTGATTTTCCTGTACTCAAAGACTATCCTTCCTGATCTTCACGTTTTAAACAGACATCTTCCGCAGCTGCCGGCTCACGCACGACAAAAAGCGCATCATCTGCCGATCAGCCTCAAAGCCTTTTGCTGACCGTATGGTCATCATCAAAATACTGAAAAAGGCCGCCGCACATATACGGACTGTGCGGCGGTCATCATCAGATGCGGGTGTCATTAGTATGATAGCCGTGTCAATAAGTCATTCACCCACTTATGCACAAGTGCAACGTGGGTGAGGACTTTTGACACTGTTATCATATTATGCTCTCTTCATGATATATCCCTGATCCACAAGAGTCTCGGCGCAGAGAACGGCACCGCCTGCCGCACCGCGGAGCGTGTTATGTGAAAGTCCCACAAATTTCCAGTCAAAAATAGTGTCTTCACGAAGGCGTCCGATGCTGATACCCATGCCATTCTCGTAATCTACATCCAGTCTTACCTGCGGACGGTCATCCTCCTCCATGTAGCGGATAAACTGTTTCGGAGCGCTCGGCAGGTGATGTGCCTGCGGATAACCGCTGTATGACTCAAGTGCGCTGATCAGCTCTTCCTTTGTCGGATTCTGACGGAAATTAACGAAGCAGGCTGCTGTGTGGCCGTTAAGGACCGGCACGCGGAGACACTGGCTCGTGATGACAATGCCGTCTCTCTTCACAATTTCTCCGTTCTCAACTTTTCCCCAGATCCGGAGCGGTTCCTGCTCACTCTTCTCCTCTTCACCGCTGATAAAAGGAATGACATTGCCTTCCATCTCCGGCCAGTCTTTGAAGGTCTTGCCGGCACCGGAGATTGCCTGATAGGTGGTCACGACAGCCTGATACGGCTCAAATGCCATCCATGCCGTGAGTGCAGGTGTATAGCTCTGGATCGAGCAGTTCGGCTTTACGGCAATGAAGCCGCGCTTCGTACCGAGCCGCTTCTTCTGATCCTCAATAACAGCGAAATGAGCGTCATTGATTTCCGGAATGACCATCGGCACGTCCGGTGTCCAGCGATGCGCGCTGTTGTTGGAAACAACAGGGGTCTCCGCTTTTGCATATCTGTTCTCGATCTCGCGGATCTGATCCTTGGGCATATTCAGCGCGCAGAACACGAAATCAACCATGCCGGCAATCCTGTCGACTTCCTCGATGCTGAGGACCGTCATATTCTTTACGTATGCAGGCATCGGCGTTTCCATCTTCCAGCGTCCGCCGACAGCTTCTTCATATGTCTTTCCCGCGCTTCTGGGAGAAGCTGCGATAGCTGTCACCTCAAACCACGGATGATTCTCCATCAGCGTTACGAAACGCTGGCCTACCATACCTGTTGCACCAAGAATACCGACTCTCAATTTGCTGTCCATTTTTCTCTCCTAATAAATTTATTGAA
>ONKP01000065.1 GCA_900318405.1 uncultured Eubacteriales bacterium
AAAACTCTTAATTACGGGTGCGGGTGAAGTATGCCCTTTTTTAGAAAACCCGTCTCGATTTTCCCGAAAATTTATCTTGACATATCACCAGAATGCTAAAATTGGTTTTTGATCGGCAATTGCGAAATTCATTTCACAATTGAGGACTCGCGCATATCGCAGTGGTCTTAGGCCGTTTTGGTCGGCGCGAGATCTCGCAGCCGCGCGTCGTTTTTTTATCATCTGACAGGAAATAAATAAAGACTGATTTGTCTGTTATTTATGATAAGCAAAATCATTTTTTCTTACCGCCAGGCCTTGTCTTTTGTAAAATATCCGGATCTTCTGAAGAACCAGAAAGACATTCTCCTCGTCCCGCACATCCAGAACAGAAAGTGGCCACCTCCATTATATCATCCAAGGAAGTGATACATTGGGGAGTTCCAAGTCCATAACATCCTGCAGATCATAGGTTATATCATTATCGTCAAGCTCTTTCAAAAATGAATTCAAGTATAACGGGTTTGAAAAGGGCTGCATGAAATCGATGATAAATTTTCCGCTGACAGCCGAAATCTCAATTAGAATACCATCGCCCTTTCCGTTTGTCCATAAGTGGAAATCCCGGATATATTTTTCTTCCGCATCGAAGTTGCCTTTCCCCACATAGCTGACCGCTGCGGTTACAAATAAGCCTCCTATTTTGTCTGACATCTCGCAAACAGCAGTCCTCTCCTCATCTGTGGGTTTAGATTGAATCAACTGATTAAGCTGTTTCTGGGAAGCGACTTCATTCAGTACATTCTCGTCCCTGGACTGAGCAAACACCATACCACGGTATGCAGTTGCCTGCCGAGCAAGTGGCCAGTTCCAAATTTGTTTCTTGTACTCCAGAAATGCCGAACTGACAAGATTTTGATGGGCCAGGGGCGCATTGAGGGCTTTGCGCTCATTAACAGTCATAACGACCCGAATACTGTCCTCGTCCGTCGGATACAGTCTGTGAATGGAGCGACTCAAAAACAGGGAAACCATTGTTGCAGGACTGCCATCGTTTTCAATATTAAATCTCATGAATTCCTTTTCAGGTATTGCAACAGTGAAAACCGTAGGCCGCTGGTCGGTTTCCAATCCAGCTGAACGCCTGACATTTATCGCATTGGAAAAATTGGGTTTTATGGGAACTGGAAGATCCGTTCTGTTGACTACAGGATCTTCCCATTCTTCTATACATATTTCTTCTCCGCAAAGTCGAGTCTCGTTTCCGTGCAGATCAACACCATATTTTTTTGACATATAGTAATGTAAAAAGGTTCTGATTACTGCGTAGGCTCCACTTCCGTCCGTGATCGCATGGGCAATATCCATAATGACCCAGTTAGCTGAGAAGGAAAATGAAATCAAATGATAGTTTGATTCAGCCGTATTCAGTGCCACACCGTGCAGCGAAGAGCTAATAACAACCGGGCGGGTATTCTCTGACAGATAATACTCGTCATCCTTTTTCAGTTCCACGCAAAAATATGGGTATCTCTTCATTGTATCATCAACGGCATAACGCATAGTATCTGCATCGATAAGATCCCGCATCCTGACGCGCAATCTCATAACCCAGGGCTGTCCCCAATTTAGTGCGTACAGCGTTCTATATTCAGAAAACAATACCTGTTTCACAATTATCTCCCTTTTGTTTAAAACTGTTATTCTTACTCTTCGTCCAACGATTTATTCAATCTGTTTTTGAGCGAAAGCGCAGGATCACATTGTTCGTTTCCAGCGAATGTACATATTTGATATCCGAGGCCATGCCTCCCAGGACCTTCAAGCCGAGATGCTCGTCCGGATCGTCTGCGCCCTGGCTGAGCGTCAGGGCAATCTGGCGTTCCACATTAAAGCTGGGACAGTTATCCTGCATTCTGACAATCAACTCGTCCGGGTTATACACCACGCGAAGATCAATGCCAGGATTCTTTTTACAAGCGGGGAAACCGTGCCGGATCGTGTTGACAGCCAGCTCTTCAAAGCACACGGCCGCCTTAAAGCCGATCTGCCTGTCGATCTTATGTCCCTTGCAGAAAAGTTGAATTTGCTGGGCAACCAGAGACACATCCTCCTCGTCGCGCACATCCAGAAGGATGACGTCGCCCGGAGAGCGGTGGAAGTTCTCCGGAAGCGCCATGTAATCCTCTGCTGTCGGGATCAGCTTGCGCGTCTTGATCGCATAGTACAGCCAAACCGTTGCGAGTGAGAGGAAATCGCTTAGAAGGACGCTTGCCAAAACGCCATACGCGCCAAAAACCGCGCCGAGCACATACGCGCTCAGTACGACATAAATCAAAGAGGTCACCGCGGTCATCAGCTGCATATTCCGTGTTCGACCAACCGCCTGCAGGTAGGTGATGCGAGGACGCACGAATCCGTTGAGCAGCGCTTGGAGCGCGATCATGCGCACGGCGAACACCGTCATATTCAGCAGCACTCCCTCCTCGGAGACGTACAGCTTTGCAACAGGGCGTGCAAGCAGGAAGAACAGCAGGCAGATCGCTCCGCAGAAGATGGCACAATTGCGGTGTATGCACTTGCCGGTCTCGCGGATACCCTCGTCGTTCATCTCGCCAAAAAGAACACCCACCAGCAAAGCGGCGGCGTCTGCCAGACCGACGGCGAAGAATTGTGAAAAATCCTGCAGGCTGGATTGCACACTCATGGCGGTCATAGCCAAAGCTCCGCCATAGAAAATGATAAGCTTATTGACAAGGACGGGGCGCAAAACGTTTCCAAGACGACGAAGCGCTTTTTCTGTTCCGTTGTAGAGGACGCTGAGCATCTCCTTCAGACTGGTTTTCAGCGCGACAAAACGCAACATCCTGTCCTTGCCGCGAAAATGCAGAAGAAGATACCCGATCTGCAGATACTGTCCCACAGCCGTAGCGAGGCCAATGCCGAACATACCCATGTGAAGAGCCACAGCTGCCAGATCGAGCAGCACATTGAAGCCGGAGTAGAGCAACGCGCTGGTCATGACCCGTTTACGCCCGCTGTCCATCGAGATCGCGGAGGAGAGAACGCCCGCCATAATGAGGCCAGGCAGGCCGATCCCCACGCCGCGCAGGTATTGCGCCGCAGGCGCTGCCAAAGACGCGCCTTTTCCGGATGCGCCCAGCAGCATGGCAAGCGGTGTAGCGCCGATCAGCAGCAGCACTGTCAGCGCGGCAGAAAAGACCGTTCCGAGAATCATAACAGCGCTGAACAGGCGGTTGAAAGAGCGCACATCGCCCTTGCCCAGTTCTCTGCTGCAGAGCGTTTGCATCCCCGTAGCAAACATGCCACCGAAGATGCCGGAAATGCTGAAGATCGGATGGGCGATCCCGGCTGCGGCCATTGCTTCGGCGTCGAGGAAATTGCTGACGATCAGACCGTCGATCAACCCTGCGCCGACATTGGCCAGCTCGATCAGAGAAAAGGTGATAAACATGGTGAAAAAGCTCTGATCCAGCACCAGCCAGCGATTTGTATGGTTTTTGGAAAAAAGTCTCATTCTTTGCATCGTCTCTCTCCTCTGTCGTATGCGCCGTATGTTGTTTTTTCTTTACCCGGTATCCACGAAAGCGGTGTGAACAGGCGCGGCGGCCTTTCCCGCCCGAACAATTCTGCGCTGTCGCGGGTTCGTCCACCGGATGGGAGATCTTTTATTTCTTCCCGAAGCCTGCCCGAAGCTGCTTGCCGAAGGTGCCGCCCTCGTCGTTGAGCGCGCGGCTGCGTGCGAAGGCCATGGCCGTCAAAAACACCGCGTCCAGGTATTCCTCCCGCGTCCGGATGCGGTAAAAGCCCGGAACCGCAAGCTTGCTCACGACGCTGTGCTGCTCGGCGTCCTCCTCGTGGACATACTGACTGCTGGATTCCAGAACAGCGATCTCCTCGCCGTCGCGGGAGACGCGGTAGCGAGGCCAGACGGCACCGTCCATGCGCTCGGTCTTCACGTCGATCCCGTTCTTCTTCAGATACTTCCAGATATCCACTCCGTCCAGCTCAAAGGTGTAGTTGCTGTCCAGAAGGAAGGAATTATACTCCGATTCCTCCTCGTGCCCCACCAGGTGCGGCGTGGTGCGGCCATGCTCGTGGTCGATAAAATCGAAGCCGTAGGGCGAGGTGAGGCTGAACTTCGTCATCTTCGCCTCGTACAGCACCCGGCGCTGTCTGTCCTCGATGCGGTGGCCGATCTTCGCCGTGCCCGTATCCGACAGGAAGTAGAGCTCGCGCTCCTCGCCCTGTACAGAGGGCGCAAGAGCTGCGCCGCCGTGCAGCGCGTGCTGCTCCTCGAGCTGCTGCAGCCCCCGCTTTTTCTGAACGCTGCTCCAGATCACGACGGCCAGCATCACGGCGCCAACGACTATGAAATAGATGCCCACGCCGCTTCCGTCGTGAACGACCGCCGGGTCATTGGGATCGTACAGAACGGGGATGGTCTTGCCGACCTTATAGGAGCCGCTGCCGGTGTCCAGCTCGCCGGTATAGGTCTTCCCATCCACGGTATACTCCACCGTGGGATAATATACTGAGCTGTCGTCGCTCGAGTCTTCGCGCAGCGACACGATGGTGCCTGTGGTTTTCACAAAGCCTTGCGAGCGGAAAAAGGTGAGATAAATCCCCACCGCAAGGGCGATCACCGCCAGCACTGCAGCGAAGATTTTCAGCTTCGGTCCTCGTAATGAAATCATAACGTCCTCCTGCCTGCGAAAACACAGGCTTTTATACTTTGCATAGCACTTCCAGCTCGTCTTCACGGCCCAGCTCACGCAGGCGCTTTCGCTCCGCGCACTCCGCTGAGGGCCGGAGTTCTGTTACCTTTTCCGTGATTCGACGCAGCCAGCCGTCACGGAAGAGCCTGCAGGTGGTTTCATCGGGGGCGAGGATATCGCCGGGATGGCACTGGAGACCCGCCGCCCGGCAGCCGCCGAGACAGAGTCTGCGATAGGCGCAGTCAACGCATTTTTCGTTATGAGCCAGCACGGCGGCGGAGCGGGTATTGATGAGCTCCATATACTTCGATTCCGTCAGGCATTGCCGCAGCCCCAGCTCCTGGATCAGCGGATATTCCGCCTGAAACGCGTCGTTGTTGGAGATGGGCATACAGGTCAGCGCCCGACCCTCGGCGGAGATGTACATCGACGTGCGGGCATGGGCGCACATGCAGATGTTCTCCGGGTCCTTTGCCGAATGGACGGCGGGCAGACTGTATGTATCCGGCTGCCGCCCATCCGCGGCGAAGAAGCCGCCCAGATGCAGATGGATCGCCGGCAGATCCCGGTAGAAGTCCTCCAAGTAGTTCAGATAAAGGGTATAGGTCTCGTCGGTGTCAAGACCGTGCTTTTCCGCCCAGCCGCCCTCGTGCCAGGCGCCCGTGTCCGCCACGGGATTGGTCTTGAGGCTCCGGCAGCCCACCGAGGCGAGGTAGTTGACGCTCTCCCGCAAGCTGTGCGCGTTTTCTTTCCACAGGCACATCTCCGCCCCGGTGGGAAAGCCCCGGTCACGGCAGAGCGCGAAGGCCCGTCGCACGGCCTTTTCCGCGCCGGGAATGCCCCGCAGCCAGTCGTGATAGCCCACACCGTCAAAGCTCATGTTGAACTCCGGGTGCAGAGCGCGTTTTTCAAAGCCATCCAGCAGCCGCTCGTTCACGGCCAGACCGTTGGAGTAGATCTGACTGATGCCGATGCCCCGCTCGGTCAGGGCGTCCACGATCTCCCAGAAATCGGAGCGCACCAGGGGCTCGCCGCCGGTGATGGAGCAGGATAAAACGCCGCAGTCAGCCAGGTCGTTCACGATCTTCATGATATCCTCGTGGCTCAGCTCGCCGTAGCGTCCGTCCGCCGCGGAGAGAAAGCAGTGCCGGCATTTGCAGTTGCATTTTCCGGTGATGGACCAGTGGGCGCTCTCCATAAAGCGGTTGGGATAACGGCGGTATCGCTGCCCCTCCGCACGCCCGGCGCCGGGGGCGCAGGGCGTGATATAGCCCTGCGCCTCCAGCTTTGCCGCACTGTCCCGGATGGCTTGGGAAATCAGAGGGAGGGCAAGATCTACCGTCCCGTCGCAGAGGGTGAGGGCGTCAAACTCTGCTTTCTGCACGAAGTGCGCCCGGTGCGTTTCGCCGTCCACGATTGCGTAGGGCAGCAGCTCCCAGCCCCGCAGCTTATATTTGTCTTTCAAACGGTAGTACATGATCGACCTCTGTGCCTGATTGTTTAGCAAAAGAAATCAATTGTAATGAAGAACAATTTCTTTGAGAATCGTGCCACATTTGGAGCATGGCTGCCCTACCGTTTCATCCTCTTTGGGCTCCCCGCACTTTTCGCAATATGTTATTTTCTTTGTACCACTACTTCCGCCGCCTGCAAAAAGGCACCAGCCGCCCGCAACACTATCCAGCTCGTCAAGAGACAGCTCCGCGCCATCGGCGGGCTGAAAATCCTCGGCGGTCAGGGCAAAGCCGTACTCCTTGGCCAGTTCGACGGCCTTCGCCGCAACCGTGTCTTTGTCGGTCAGCGCGGCGAGCTTGGCTTTCAGTTCCTCGTTCTTGCTGGCCTCCTCCAGAAATTTCTTCAGGTTTTCGTTCATGGTTTTGTTCTCCTTTTCAAAAAGATAATAATAGGATTGGTTGACTTGGCCTTTCTGGTCGGCATCTACCGGGGCGTATCACCACTCCTTCCCAATGAGGATCGT
>ONKP01000064.1 GCA_900318405.1 uncultured Eubacteriales bacterium
TCGGTATATGGATTTTCAGCTCGTGCTGGAAGGCGGGGAGCTGATGGGTTATGCGCTGCGGCGCGAGCTGGGTGATCCGGTCAAGGGAGATCCGGATCACGATATTTTCTTCTATAGACAGCCGGATGACATGGCGCTTCTGCCTGTGCGGGAGGGGATGTTCGCCGTTTTCTATCCGGAAGACGCGCATGCGCCGTGCATTCGCATGACAGGATACGACACCAGTGTGAAAGCTGTTTTTAAATGGAGAGTATCCTAAGAATGCGAAAGTATCCGTGATATAAGAAAGCCGTATCTGCGAGGAAAAAATCCTGCAGATACGGCTTATTTTTCCGGTCAATACAGCCGCTTCCGAAAGACGAAAATATTTATATTTTCGAAAGCGCAAGTGTTTATGTAGCGGTTATGCGGGAACTCCCGTGAGCCGCAGCTGTGTATTCTTGAACAGCCGGTTGTAGATCCACATGAATCGGCCGACGCCGATCATGGCGGCGATGGTACCGATGCCGACACCTACGGGATGACCGGTGGAGATGATACCGATGAGAAGCGTGGCAGCTACACAGCCGCAATGCCGTCGCCGGGATTTGGGATGAGACGGGTGTTTACATTCATGGCTGCGCCCATGCCCGTGAGGGCAATGCCGAGGATCAGGCAGAGGATGCGCGCCGGGAGCGCCGTGACATCCGGAAGGATCGCGCCGAAGAGATTGAAAAATCTCGTGAGTACGATGGAAAGCGGAATCTGCAGCAGATCGATGGGGCGGAAATTTTTGCCCTTGACCAGGTATTCGATGGCGGCGAGTACGCAGTAAAGCACAAAGGATGCGTTGCCGAAGTTCCAGTTGTGGATCAGGGACAGGCAGTAGGCCACGGATATGATCGGCGTCACACCGAAGGCGGATTTTGTATTCAGAATGATTCCGAGGGACAGGATGACAAGGCCGGCGAAGTAAAAAACGGCCCGTAAAGCTTTTTTCATAGTGAGCTCCATTTTCAGATGATCAGTATCAGCGCTGCCTCTCGCGAGGCAGCGTTATTACGATAGCACCGGAGAGAAGAATACGCAAACATTTCCAGGTGCATATGATGATAACAGGATCGTGAGAGCGCGTAGCGCGCAACGATCCTGTTATCATACTTATGACACCCATATCATATGATTGGCACGTATGATTGACGCATATGATTTACAACATTTCCGGGTGCGTATGCTATGATGTACAAAGCTATGTATTGGATGAATACAGAAATTGTTTCTTTTGCTTTTTACAACATGAGAGGCAGGTCGGGATAATTATTGCTGATATCAGGAGGATACCGGGCGATACGCAGTTGCTGTGTAATGATGCGATGATTTTCTGATTTGTGATGATTCCTCGATTTGCGATGATTTCACGATTTGAAATGATTTCCCAATTTGAAATGCCCCGACAGGAGAGTATACGATGAAAGACCTCACGGATGAAGAAAAGAAGGCATATTACAAACTGAATGATGATCCGGAATCGGAAGATCCGCTCCGGATTCCTCTTGACTGGCGCAGGGTGTTCCCACCGCAGATCCTCAAAGAAGCCTGCAGTGAAAAAACGCAGAAAAAGGTCTGGGATGTCGTGCAATACGGAAACTGTTTGGAAGGCAGGTTCAAACCGGACAAAAATGACGTCAAAAAGTACGGGAAACCTGCCGTGCGTTATTACCAGGATCCTGCATATTATGTGCGGATCAACAGCTTCCCGAGAAATATCGGGGACAAACTGGATCCTTCGCTTTTTTCCTGTAACTGCAGTGAAGGCAGAAAAAGGCACCTGTGTGTCCATGAGGCTGCCGTATTCTATGCACTTGAGCAGGAGAATGATGGCCTTCTTGTGCTGGAGGAACGTACCAGGTTTTATCAGGAGCGCCGTTGTGAGGTGCGCCGTAAAAAATACCACAGGCAGGCGGAAGAACTGAAGAAGCAGTACGGGACTGAACGGGTGCCGGCGCTTGATTTTTTTAAGGGGAGACAGGATTCGGGCAGACTCTGCGTCTACGATATGCAGGGAGCGCTGAAGGATTTCTTCACTGACAGATACTCCATGGCTATGGCAGAAAAGATCCTGAAGTCCGGGGACCGGAAAAAAGAATTCCATATGCTGTTCCATGAGATGCAGAACCGGTCCGGAGAACGCTGCATTGCAGGATCACTTGAGGAAACAGATGCCGCTTCGGAGGCAGACTGGTACGAAACGGGCCAGATTCTGATGACCGGAGATATCCTGAAGTTTGCTGCGCTGGACGGATGGCGGGACTTCTGCGAACCCGTACATGAAATAAGAGACGATGATAAATTCCTGAACATCAATGCGCTCGTCATGTACAGCCTGCTGTGGGATGAGGCTGACAGGATTGCCGGTGAGCTCGGGGATTTTACGGACGATAAGGCAACGAAGTTCTTCAAAAATCTTGAGACGGAAGAGAAAAAAGCTGTCAAAGAAGAGTATCAGCCGGCAGACGAAAGAACCAGGACGGTGGAGCTCTTTCCCAGAATTATTGTTGAAAACGGAGAAGCGGCGCTGAGTTTCCGAATCGCCAGGAAGGGCGGACGGGCTATCGTCGTCCGGCGGATTCCCGAGCTGGTTACCTGTCATAATCACCGGAAGAAGATGGAACTTTCCAAGAAGGAGAGCATTGATTTTTCCAGGGAGACGCTGACGGAACAGTCCATGCCGGTCTTCGATTTTCTGCAGCGCCGCGTGGGAGAAGTCAAGGATGTCAATGATAAGTTCGAGATGCGCTACGGGATCCGGACGCTGAACGTGACATCATCGCTGGAACTGAAGGGTGCGCTCCTGGATAATTTTTATGATGCCTGCGAGGGGCAGCTGACCGAATATCAGGACAAGACGAACAATATCAAAGAAGAGCAGATCCCCGTCGGGCACCATGACATCCGGCTTGCCCTGACGGCTGACCGGCTGACCGATGCGCGCGGGACGTTTGCCGGCGTGGCGGTTCACGGGATCATCCCGGTTCTGCTGAAGGGCAGCGGCTCGCACCGGTATGTGCTCAACCGGGAAGGACTTTCGCGTATCAGCAGGGAAGAGCGGGATATGATCCGTCCGTTCGAGTCGGTGGCGGATGAATCCGGCTATTTCCGTTTTCAGGTCGGACTGGATCATCTGCAGGAATTTTATTACCGGGTGGTGCCGAAATTTCTGGAGAGCTCCTGCGTGGATTTCACGGATAATGCGGAGGAAGAGGCGGAGAAGCTTCTGCCGCCGGAGCCGCATTTCGATTTCTGGCTTGACTGTGAAGATATGGATGCCATGGAACCGCAGGAATGCGAGGAGAGGCTTGCTTCCCTGCACGACATTCCGAATCTGAAGAAAAATAAGGCGGCGGGCCGCGGAGCAAAGACATCCTCCGACGCTGACGATAAGGCGGGCCGCGGAATAGGTTCGTCTTCTGACGCTGACGTCCCGGGCCATCGGAGAAAAAAGGGTGCCCGCAATCTGCTGACCATGCTGGTCCGCGTGCAGTATCAGGATCAGGGCGCGAGTGAGCCGCGCAGCTATATACTTTCACCGCTGCGCAACGCCGGTCAGGGTGCGGATACCCCACGCAGCAGTGCGTCATCGCCTCAGGGCAGGAACGGTCAGGATCAGGGCGCACATGATATCAGTCGGGATCAGGCATCACATGATACCGGACGGGCGCAGGACGCACATCCTGTATACCGCGATACCGTACAGGAGAACCGCGTGCTGGAAGCTGCGCAGGAGATCATGCCGTGTTTCATTCGCCAGGGAGGAAATGCAGCGGATGCACTTTCCTCGCAAGGAGCTGCCACAGCAGATGCACTTTCTCCACAGAGAACTGCCTCACCGCAGGGAGTTGCCGCAAAGACGGCTGGAGACCGGGTGACAGCGGTGAACACCGCCTCCGAAAATGCTGAAAAAGAAGAGACGCCGCAACGCCTGGCCAGGACATATTTCGCCGCTCTGCTGACAGACGACGGCATGTTTGATTTTCTCCGGCGGGACATCGCCCGGCTGGAGCACTACGGAGATGTGAAGGGCACGGATGCGTTCCGGAAGCACGCGATCCGCAAGGTGCCGCAGATGAAGCTCGGCATTTCCGTCGAGAGCGGCATCATGGATCTGTCCCTGACATCGGCAGGACTGAGTGAGGAGGAACTGCTGGCTGTCCTGCGGAGCTATCACAGGAAAAAGAGATTTCATCGCCTCTCCTCCGGCGATTACATTGATCTCTCGGATGATGCGCAGATCAGGGATATGGACAGCATGCTGTCCGGTCTCGACCTGACACCAGAGGAGCTCGCACAGAAGAGTGTGCAGATGCCGCTTTACCGTGCGTTGTATGTGGACCGCATGCTGGAGGAACATGAAGACATCGTGTCCTCCCGCGACAGGGTATACCGCGCGCTGATCAGGAATTTCCGGTCGATCAACGATGCGGATATCGAGCCGCCGGAATCCCTGACGGATGTGCTGCGGACATACCAGACGTATGGCTTCAAGTGGATCAAAACGCTGGAGAGCGCCGGCTTCGGCGGGATTCTCGCAGATGAGATGGGCCTCGGAAAAACACTGCAGATGATATCCGTGCTGCTCTCCGATTACCAGACCGGCACGGTGAAAGATCCGTCGCTGATCATCTGCCCCGCGTCGCTGGTTTACAACTGGCAGGAGGAATTTGCGCGCTTTGCGCCGGACATCGTCGTCACACCGATCGCCGGCGGCGCTGCGACCCGCAGGAAAGCACTCGGGAATACGGACACGCAGGTCTATGTCATCTCGTATGACCTGCTGAAGAGAAATATTGCGAGCTTCGCCGACCGTTCATTTTTCTATGTGGTTCTGGATGAAGCGCAGTACATCAAAAATGCCGGCGCGGCCGTCACGAAATCGGTGAAGACGCTGCATGCGGCGCACCGCTTTGCACTGACCGGCACGCCCATAGAGAATCGGCTGGCCGAGCTCTGGAGTATTTTTGATTTCCTGATGCCGGGCTTCCTGTACGGCAGGAAGGATTTCGAGCAGCAGCTGGAGATCCCGATCACGAAGTATAAGGACGAGGCGGCCACAGAAAAGCTGAAAAAAATGACGGCGCCGTTTATTCTCCGCCGCCGCAAGAACGATGTGCTCCGAGATCTCCCGGACAAGATGGAGGAGGTCCGCTATGTGCGGATCTCCGGCGAGCAGCAGAAGCTCTACGATGCGGAGGTCGTCCGTCTGAAAAATCTGATCGGCACACAGGACGATAACGGCGGAAAAATAAAGATCTTCGCGGAGCTCACGCGAATCCGGCAGATCTGCTGCGATCCGGCATTGCTTTTTGACAATTACAGCGGTGAGAGCGCCAAGAGAGAAGCGGTGATGGGGCTGATCCGGCAGGCGATGGACGGTGGCCACAGGATGCTGCTCTTCTCGCAGTTCACCTCCATGCTGGCACTGCTGGAGGAGGATCTCAGAAAGGAAGGAATCCCCTATTACCTGCTCACCGGCGCCACGCCGAAGGAAAAGAGGATCCAGATGGTGCACGCCTTCAATGAGGGAGACACGCCGATCTTTCTCATCTCGCTGAAGGCCGGCGGAACGGGACTGAACCTGACGGGCGCAGACGTTGTTATCCACTATGATCCATGGTGGAACCTGGCCGCGCAGAACCAGGCGACGGACCGGGCGCACCGGATCGGACAGACCAGACAGGTGACGGTCTACCGGCTGATCATGCGCGGGACGATCGAGGAGAAGATCCTGAAGCTGCAGGAGACCAAGCGGGATCTGGCGGAATCCGTGCTGACGGGAGATAACCGCTCGATCACGAGCCTGTCGAAGGAAGAGCTGATGGAGCTGCTAGCGTAATGTTTCGGAATACAGATGCCTCCACCCGCAACACGCTCTCGCTCGTCCTCGACGCAGCGGTGGTAACCTCACCCTTCGCTCCGCTCGGGTTCGCTAACCACCGGCGTCTGCGGATGGTTGCGGGGTGGAGGAATCTGTATCTCCGAATATCCCGCACTGATCAGACATGCGAAAAGACGCATTTTCTCTGAGAGATGTGATATGATAGTTGCGGTGTGAATTAGCAGAAATGCACAATGTAACAAACGATAACAGGAGGGTAATAATGTATAATTTCAGATTTTACGTTCCGACTAAGATCTACTTCGGTAAAGGCCAGATTTCTCATCTGGATGAGCTGAAGGACTACGGCTCAAAGGTTCTGCTGGTTTACGGCGGCGGCAGCATCAAGAAGAACGGCATCTACGACAGCGCCATGAAGATTCTCGGCGATGCAGGCATCACGGTTCTTGAGCTGGCCGGTGTTGAGCCGAACCCGAAGATTGAGACGGTTCGCAGGGGCGTTGACATCTGCAAAAAGGAGAACGTCGACATGGTTCTGGCCATCGGCGGCGGAAGCACGATCGACTGCGCAAAGGTCGTGGCAGCGGGCGCAAAGTACGACGGAGATCCGTGGGATATCGTACTCGACGGAACGAAGGCTGCGACAGCACTTCCAATCTTCTCCGTGCTCACGCTTTCCGCAACCGGATCAGAGATGGATCAGTTCGCCGTGATCTCGGACATGACCAAAAATGAAAAATGGGGCACCGGCGCAGACTGCATGAAGCCTACGATGTCGATCCTGGATCCCACCTACACCTTCTCCGTATCTAAGAAGCAGACGGCAGCAGGAACGGCGGATATGATGAGCCATACCTTCGAGAACTACTTCACCAAGGAGAAGGGCGTCGATGTGCAGGCGCGTTTCGCCGAGGGCCTGCTGAAGACCATGATCAAGTACGGCCCGATCGCACTGGAGCATCCGGATGATTATGATGCGCGTGCGAACCTGATGTGGGCAGCCAGTCATGCGATCAACGGCCTCATCGCCAACGGCAGCCAGCCGGCATGGTGCGTACATCCGATGGAGCACGAGCTCTCCGCATTCTATGACATCACCCATGGTCAGGGCCTTGCTATCCTGACCCCGGTATGGATGGAATATGTTCTTGAAAAGGATCCGTCAACGGCTGAGAACTTCGCTGTATACGGCAGAAACGTATGGGGTCTTACGGATGAGGACAATATCAGCACAGCAGAGAAAGCCATCGACTGCACGAGAAAATTCCTCTTCGAGACCATGGGCCTTCCGGCAAATCTCCGTGCTGTCGGCATCACCAGCGATGAGCATT
>ONKP01000062.1 GCA_900318405.1 uncultured Eubacteriales bacterium
GTCTCAACATTCCTCGTAAAAGGGAACATGTCCAGCGGACAGATATCCCCGGCCCTGTACCCGAGCTTTCTGAAAAACGTGAGATCTCTTCCCAGCGTCTCCGGCTCACAGGAGACGTAGACAATCCGGGACGGCCGGATAGCGGCCGCTGCCCGCATGAATTTCTCCGTGCTTCCGGTGCGCGGCGGATCCATAAAGATCACATCCGCTTTTTCTCCGGAAGCCGCCATCTGCTCCAGAAAATCCCCGGCATCCGCCTGATAAAACTGAATATTTTCCACTTTGTTCATGGACGCATTGATCACGGCATCTCTGACGGCATCTTTGTTCAGTTCCACGGAGATGACCTGACGCGCACGTGAGGCCGCAATGATGCCGATCGTACCGATGCCGGAATACGCATCAAAGACCGTTTCCTCCCCTGTCAGCCCAGCCAGCTCGATGGCTTTTGCATACAGAGCCTCCGTCTGTACCGGATTCACCTGAAAAAATGATGTCGGCGATATCCGGAACGTCTTCCCGCAGAGCGTATCCTCGATGTATCCCTTGCCGTAAATCGTGATGTTCCGGGTTCCGAGGACCATGCTTGTCCTGCGGTCGTTGATATTCAGCACCACAGAGGTGATCTCCGGATGCTTCTGTCTCAGTGCCCTGACAAAGTTATTTTTGGAAGGAAAAACCGGGGAAGCCACGACAAGCACGACAAGGATCTGACCGCTCTGCCTGCCCGCGCGGATCAGCACGTGGCGCAGCAGCCCGAAGCCCGTATCCTCGTCGTACACGCGGATGCGGAAGGAAGGAATCAGATGGCGGATCGTGCCGATGATCTCGTCCGCCTTCTCATCCTCGATCAGGCATGAAGTGACCGGAACAACGTGGTGCGTTCCCTCCTCATAGATGCCGGATACGATCCTTCCGTCCCTGTGTTGCTGGAAAGTGGCCGTCACCTTGCAGCGGTAATGGTATGGATCCTGCATACCCGCTACCGGATGCACCTTCCGGCTGCCGCCTGTCATGCGGCGCACGTAATCTTCCTTCTTCTTCAGCTGTTCCTCATAGGGGATATCCAGATACGCACAGCCGCCGCACCTTTTGCTCACAGGGCATTTGCTTTTCTTCTTTACATTCTCTGCCGCAGCCGTCTGATCTGCCTGAACCCGATGATCCTTTGAATAACCATGATCAGCGCGGTCCATATTTTTTGTTTTATGTACGCCATTCACGCGATCCGTTTTACGCTTATTGTATCCGTCATTCGTGCGATCCGTTTTACGCTTATTGTATCCGTCATTCGTACGATCCGTATATCCATTGCTGACAGATTTACCATTTCTGGCTTTTCTTCCGCCTGCGGTTGTTCTGCTCTCTTCATTTCTGCGATAAGAACTCTTGTCTCCTCTTTCCATGTTTTCCCCTTATAGACACACAGCGAAGTTCTGTGCAAAATGCAGAGAACTCCGCTGAAAACGCTGATACTCACTTCCGTCACCATGCAGTTTACTTGAAATCCGGCGTTCCGTACATATCGTAAGGTGTCGTCTGGTAAATATAATAGTTGATCCAGTTCGCGTACAGTGCTGCCGATGTGGCGCGCCATGTGAGAATCGGCTTCTTATCCGGGTCATCATCCGGGAAGTAATTCACAGGCACCGCGATCTTCAGTCCCTTATCAACATCCCTCTTATACTCTTTCGCCAGCGTCAGGCGGTCATATTCCGGATGGCCCTGCACGAAGATTTTTCTTCCCTCATCGGCCATGCCGAGGAAAAATCCGGCCTCCTCGGAATCTGTAAGAACCGTGATCTCGCTGCACTTCTGAATCTCCTCCAGCGGAACCTCCGTGTGGCGTGAATGCGGGCACCAGAACTCATCGTCGAAGCCGCGGACAAGCGGGATCTTGCGGTTGTGCACGCGATGGCGGTACAGGCCGAACATTTTTTCAGGGAGCATACGCTTCTGAATGCCGTAGAAATGGTAGATCGCGGCCTGCGCGCCCCAGCACTGATACATCGTCGATGTCACGTGGCGCTCCGTCCAGTCCATAATCTCGACGAGCTCCTTCCAGTAATCCACCTCTTCGAAGGGGATCTGTTCAATCGGCGCACCGGTGACGATCATACCATCAAAAAAGCGATCGCGGACGTCGTCGAATGTCACATAAAATTTATTGATATGGCTGACCGCCTTCTGATTTTTGATGTGATGCGTAGCAGGGATCATGAACGTAATATCCAGCTGCATCGGAGAATTGGAAAGGCAGCGAAGCAGTTGGAGCTCAGTGTCCTCCTTGAGCGGCATCAGATTCAGTATGAGAATCTGCAGGGGACGGATGTCCTGATGCATGGCACGGTTTTCATCCATCACAAAGATATTCTCGTTTTCAAGCACTTCCTTTACCGGAAGATCATTCTGGACTTTAATCGGCATTCTGCATTCCTCCCCGTTTCTTTTTATATAAGCTGCCGGTCTGCTGTCTGACTGCATGGGCGGCCGGTCCACTTCTCTGTACATGATCTGACTGACTTCACAGACTTCCGCTTTCGGCAACCCGTCCCGGAAACAGAAATCTCTGTCAGGTTTCTAATTATAGCAAATGTTCCGTCGCAAGAAACGGCTGTCCCACCAACATGTCCCATTTTTGTAACACTTTTCCCGTTTTGTCCATCAGTTTCAGCAAGGGCAGGCGTCTGTTGCTCTGTTACGGGTGGAGGTATCTGTATTCTGGTGGGTGTCAAAATCTCTGCATACTCAGAGCGCCATGAATTCATCCTCCGTGATGATCGGCACGCCGAGCCTCTGCGCGGTTCTGTTTTTCGTCGAAGAGGACGTGGCATCATTGTTGATGAGGTAACTTGTTTTGCTGCTGACAGAACCTGCCACCTTGCCGCCCTGCTTCTCGATCAGCTCTTTCAGCTCATTCCTGTTGGCAAAATGCTGCAGGCTGCCCGTAATGACGAATGTCTTGCCCGCAAACTTCTGCTCCACCGTATCGTCGTACTCTTTTTCAAATGTCAGATAAGACAGAATATCATCTGCCGCATCACTGTTCTTCGGATTCTTCCACCAGTCCACAAACGCCGCTGCGATGACGCCGCCAATACCGTCAATCTCCGAGAGCTGTTCCACGGCCGCATGCCGAATGGCATCGATATCCTCGCCGAAGGCTTTTGCGATCAGGCGCGCCGTCGCGACGCCGATGTTCGGGATACCTACGGCATAAAGGAATCTCGCCACCGTTGTATGGCGTGACCGCTGAATGCCATCCCAGATCTTCTGATAGGATTTTTCCCCGAAGCCATCCATGGCGACGATCTCCGTCTTATAAGCGTCCAGACGGTACAGATCCGCAAAGGTATGGATCATGCCATGCGCCATGAAATCTTCCAGCGTGGCCTCGGAGATGCCGTCCATGTTCATCGCTTCTCTCTCGACGAAATGACACCAAGCATTGATCGCCTTCGCCGGGCAGTCCGGATTGGTGCAGTACAGCGTCTCCACATCATTTTCGCTGTGGATCTCAGTCGGCCCGCCGCACGCCGGGCACCGGTCCGGGATCTTCACATTGCCGCTCTTCGTCAGGTTATCCGCGATCTGCGGAATGATCATATTCGCCTTGTAAACCTCGATCTCATCCCCGATCCCGAGCGCCAGCTGCTTCATAATGCTGACATTGTGCACACTCGCGCGGGAAACGGTCGTTCCCTCCAGCTCCACCGGGTCAAAGACAGCGACGGGATTCAGCAGTCCCGTCCGCGACGGGCTCCACTCGATCATCTTCAGATGCGTGGCAGCCTTTTCATCTGCCCATTTAAAAGCATAGGCGTTGCGCGGGAACTTGGCCGTCGTGCCGAGAGAATCCCCGTAAGCGATATCGTCATACAGGGCCACAAGTCCATCCGACGGAAAATCATTCGACACAACCTTCGTGGAAAAATAATGCATGGCGTCATCCAGCGTGTCCCCTGTCACCACACGATACTCCACCGTCTGGAAGCCCTGCTTCTGCAGCCAGAGAAACTGCTGTTCTCTGGAGTTATGGAAATCCGGTGCCGGGATACCCCGTTCCTCCGAACCCGCTGCACTGACGAGAGAAAATACATACAGATGAACCTTTCTCTCTGCCGTCACCTGATTGTTCAGCTGACGCACGGAACCGCTGCAGAGGTTACGTGGATTTTTGTACTGCGCGTCCGCATCGCCGATCTCCTCGTTGATCCTGTTGAAATCCGAATAGGTGATGATAGCCTCTCCGCGGATCACCAGATCTCCGCGGAACGGAATCCGGAGCGGAACATTCACAAAGGTCTTCGCATTGTTGGTGACAACCTCGCCGATGATGCCGTTTCCCCGGGTTACCGCCTTGACCATCTCACCATCGTGATAGGTGAGGACGATGGTCAGGCCATCCATTTTCCATGAAAGGAGCGTGCGGTTCTGCCCGATAAATGCGCGCAGCTGTTCCACATCCTTTGTCTTGTCGAGGGAGAGCATGGGGCGCTCGTGACGTTCCTTCGGCAGTGAATCCACCGCCTCATAGCCGACGTGGATCGTCGGGGAATTGGCAAGGGTTACGCCTGTTTCCTTCTCCAGCGCCTGCAGTTCATCATACAGAGCATCATATTCGTGATCGCTCATGATCTCACGGTCTTCCGCATAATACGCGCGGGAAGCCTTATTCAGCAGGCTGACGAGCTCCTGCATTCTTTCCTTTTTATCCATCTCCGTACCTGTATCCTCTCCGATTCTCACGCCATATCACAGGCTGATGTCCGTTTTCATCTCCCGGCGCAGCACGCTTTCCAGCTCAGCACGTTTTCCGGCTCAGTGCTGCTCTGTGTAATGCAAACTCCTGGCAGATCTGTGATCTGCTTCAGCTGTGCGGCTGAGCAGTTCCCGGCGTTCGGCATCCGTCAGCGGCTGTATTTCACCCGGCTTCATATCGCCGAGAAGCACATTGACGATGCGCACTCTTTTCAGCTCACTTACCTTATATCCGCACACGGCGCACATCCGGCGGATCTGCCGGTTCAGGCCCTGCGTCAGGACAATGTGAAAGGAACGCTCGCCCGTCTGCCATGCGCGGCAGGGGCGGGTCGTAACCCCCAGCTCTTCCAGATATACGCCTTTCTGCATTTTTATCAGAAAAGCTTCCGTCACCGGACGGTCTGCGGTCACCTCATATTCCTTTTCATGACCGTTCCTTGCCCGCATCATGCGGTCAATGAGATCGCCGTCATCCGTCAGGATCATCAGCCCCTCCGAATTCCGGTCAAGCCTTCCGGCATACGTCACACGGACGTCAAGGCTTTCCAGACATTTCCGCAGATTGTGAGGTTCCGAAGCCTCAAAGGTACAGACAATGCCCTTCGGTTTATAAAAACGCAGATAGGTCTTCGTCACCTGCCTGTGAACAGCCCTGCCGTCGACACAGACATCATCCGCATCGCTGACATCCATACCCATCAGCGCCGGCTTTCCGTTAACAGAAACATGACCGGCTTGTACAAGCCGGTCAGCTTCTCTTCTGGAACATATACCGCATTCGCTCAGAAATTTATTGATTCTCATACCAGATATCCAGTCTTCGTCAGCCGACAGCGCCTGAAGCTGAGGTCGATGACGACGAAGCTGAAGTTGACGCAGAAGTCGATGCCGCAGAGGATGACGATGTGTCACCTGACGCTGCAGATGCGTCTGAGCTCAGGCTGTTGATATAGCTCTCCAGTGCAGGATCTGATGCAATGACGGAGTCATAGGCACTCTTCACCTGACTGATCAGCGTTGCCGCTTCCGCAGAAGAAGCCGCATCCGTCAGCTGCTGATCCTGATCCGCCGTCGTCTGGTCGACAATCTGGCCGTCAGCGATGTAAAACTCCGTCAGTGCCGGAATGTTTTCCGTAAAATTCCTGTATTTATATGTATACTCAGCAAAAGCGACCGTTCCGCCGTCAACCGGATATACATAGGTGGTGATCTGAGAATAGGCTTCAATGGCAGGGTTTGCTTCTGTCGACAGCAGATTATTGAAATATGCCGTCACCAGATCCGCCGTAGCCGTATCTGCCTGATCCAGCTGGATCGCAGAAATATCGATGGCAGGTGTCGTTGCCGCTGTCACAGAAGTATCCGTGCCGGTCGAAGAGGATGTAACGACGTTTTCCATACTTGTGCTCTGTGATGCCGTGCTGACAGTTTCCTGTACCGATGCAGCAGTTGCAGAAGCATCACCCGTCTTGTGACTGCCCACTTTTTTCACGATCAGGATAAGCAGAACAGCAACAAGGATCAGGATGACGATCGTACTGATATAACGACGCACCTCTGCTTTTCTCTTCTCCTGAGAATGCTTTCTGCTTCCCGAACCGCTGCGTTTATGACTGCCCTCGGAACGCTTTTCAGAGCTGCTTCCTGCCCTGTTGTTCCTGTCCGATCCGCGGTTCTTCGCACTGCTGTTTCTGTCCGAGCTTCCGTTCTTCGAACCGCCGTTTCTGCCTGTGCTGCCGTTCTTCGCACTATTTTTCTTACTTTCATTTTCTCCGGCACTGCTGTTCTTTCCGGAAGTCCTGTTCCTGCCAGCGCGTTCTGTATCTGAAGTACGCCGGTCCGCATTTCCGCCGGCTGCTCTGTCATTTCCTGAGGTCCCGGCTGAAGCTGTCGTTTCAGTCCCGGTTTCTCCCGGCTGATCCTGTTCATCAGCATCCTCAGCATCATCGTTAAACTCTTCAGGATCCTTCAGATCTGCGAGCGTAATATCCAGACCCTTCAGGTCATTTTCTACATCAGCCCATCCGTCATCTTCCTGGATGGAGTGGCGGCTTCTGTTCTGATGATCATTTTTTTCTTTATCTGACATGGTCATACCCCCTTGACTGTCGTATGCAGACTACGGAAAATATTGTAACACATCCTTCACAAATCCGCATCGTATGATTACTGCCATATAGACTTTGAGCCGGCGATTCCGAACGGAAATCACCGGCTCTGTCAAGCGCGTCTGGAGGGATTCGAACCCCCGCCACACGGCACCGGAAACCGTTGCTCTATCCACTGAGCTACAGACGCCTGCAGTTCTGTTCTCGTCGAACTGCACAAGAAAGTTTAGCACGCAGCCGCAGAATTGTCAATGTGCGCCGCGGGGATGCCGGCTGCTATGGGACGGCAGCTATGGTTTGGACATGATGTCCGGAAATACAGATGCTTCCAACCCGCAAGACCGCAGACGCCGGTGGTTAGCGAATCCGAACGTCAGTGAAGGATGAGCTTGCGCGAGCAGTGAGCCACATCCAC
>ONKP01000086.1 GCA_900318405.1 uncultured Eubacteriales bacterium
CTCCCTGGATTCTGAGCGTGGCAGACATGCAGTCGAAATGATTCAGATGGAAGTTCATAAGAGAAATAAGGCTGCAATTATGGTGACTCATGATGAACGCGTTCTGGATCTGGTCGATAAGATCTATCGAATGGAGGATGGTAAGCTGAAAGCTGTCTGACCATTGTCGCCTTTCTTTTGCAGCGTTGTTCTGGAAAAGGTCATAAAAACCGCCGCCCCGAACGAAAAATTGGGGCGGCGGTTTTGTCAAGCAAGACTTCTCAGATATTCCTCTACATTCTGATACCGAATGCCGTCTATCTCTTGGCTTTCCCCGCGATAGAGGACGAACTTTCCGGTGATTGGGCCGTAGCGGTGCTCGGTCTGGGCGCATTTTTGCTCGTCGATCAGGTGGCGGTACTGCTGCTGGACAGCTTCTTCGCTGTGCTTGATCTCGAAAATCTGGCAGGAGCCTGCCTCCGGGTCAAACACAACCATGTCAAATTCGCCCACAGGGAATTGCAGGACAAACACCTGCTTCTTTGGATTTGCCAGCTTGGTTTCCAGCAGGACGATATCCTCCAGCATTCGCCCTTTGATCTCGGTCAGGATGCGCTGCTGCACGGCGGTGCGCTCCGCAAGAGACAGGGCGCTGAACGTTTCATCCAGCAGCAGGCTGCGGATCAGCGCATCCGCCTGCGCATAGCGGAGTCCCGGCTGTGCGATCACCGTGCGGCTGGACTTCGTGCTGACATCCGGCAAGTGCAGCACATCGATCTCCCGCGTTAAGTCCAGCAAGTCCAGATACTCCTTGATCTCCGCCGCGTGAACATCGTCCAGCGCCACGGTCTGTTCTGCCCTGTTGCGAATTTCCAGCAGCTTCCGCAGACTGTCTGTGACAAACGCAAGGTCGATGCGGTCGAGGATGTCCGTCGGATTCTTCCGATCCCGGCGCAGATTGCTGGCAGAAATGCCAAGGTCGTGGGACTTCCAATCCTGCGACAGCACCTCCAGCGTGAAGCGGTGGTTGATGTCCTCCACCACCCGGTTGATGGCGCTGGTCAGCTCGCCCTTCTCATATAAATCCCGCAGATGGCGGAAGTGTCCCTCATACTGATAGCAGCGCAGGGAGTGCTGGATGTTACGGGCAATGGCGGTGTCCACGTATTCGTCGGCGCTTTCCTTGCTGGCAAAGGTAGAGGTCTCGTTGTAGTGGACGCCGCCGAGGCTCATGGTGCCGCCGTAGCGGATATACTCGTCGATGCCGTGAACGCCGAGGACGTATTCAAACTCGCGGTAAGGGATGAATGTGGTGTGCAACAGGATGCAACGGTCATAAAGCTGCTCGTCCTCTGTAAAGAGGAAGCCCAGCGAGTCCGTACCGGAGAGCACAATCTTCATGCCACAGGCCGCAAACACGTCAGAAAACAGCGCTGCGCCCTCGATAAAATCCTCCATCAGCGTCACTTCGTCGAGGAACACATAGCGAAAGCCCTGCGCTTCCAGTGCCTTGAGGTCGCGGTTCACGTCTGCCAGCGTGTCTTTTGCAGTGATCTGAATGAACGCAGCCTTGGCAAGCTCCGCCTCGCTCATCTCCGCAAAAATCTGGCGGATCATAGTGGTTTTTCCCGTCCGGCGCAGGCCGTAGAGGATGAATACCTTGTCCTGCGGCTCGCCGTAGACAAAGTCGTGCAGCTGCCGAAAGCACTCGCGCCTGCGATAACCGCGAACAGATGCCGCAAAGGAACGCAGCTCCTCTCCTGTGCGGACATTGGTAGTAAACGCAGAAGTGTTCACAGATTTCACCTTGGGCAGCTGCTTTTTCAGCGCTTTCAGCTCCTGTTCCAGCGCCTTCCGACGATCGATCTGAGCACGGAAATTCTCCAATTCGTCAGCAGGAATATACTTCTCCCGCCGCTTTTTGTTTTCCGTCCAACGGTGGTAAAAATACTCCTTGCCGTTAACAGTCTTCTTCGTAACAGATCCAGCAGGCAAAGCAGAAATCTGCTGTTCCAGCTCCGCCGCGCGGGTTTGCATCTCAGATAAGTCCATAGCGCGCCTCCTGCGAGATACTATTCTATGTAGAATTATACCCCATTATACCCTCGAAATCAAGGGTATAATGGGGTATAACATGTTACCACAAACACTAAAAGGAAAGTCTCTCCTTGCTCACTTTTCTTGCCCATATTAAAGTGAACCCCTTTGACACGTGTGTAAATGTAGCATTTCTTTTTTCCATTGGTTACAGGAATGCTCCGTTACAAACCTGAATAACCTGTCCCTTCACATGCTTACCCATATCTGAAGCAAGGAAGAGACAAGCGTTTGCCTGATCCATCG
>ONKP01000061.1 GCA_900318405.1 uncultured Eubacteriales bacterium
CTGGCAGCCCGCCGGGGCTTCCGTCTCGCCGGCGAGATGCATCCTGCGGTTCGGGATTGACAAGCATTCCGCGCGAAGTAAAATACTGTTTAATGTGATTATCAGAAAGGAAGGATACTATGGAACCGAACCGCGAAAAAATCATTGTCCGCACCAGCATCATCGGCATCATAGCCAATGTCCTGCTCGCCGCTTTCAAGGCCTTCGTGGGCATGATGTCAAACTCCGTGGCCGTCATCATGGATGCCGTGAATAATCTCAGTGATGCCCTGTCATCGGTCATCACGATCATCGGCACGAAGCTGGCGGGAAAGAAACCGGACAAAAAGCATCCGCTCGGCTACGGACGCATTGAATATCTGAGCGCTGCGATCATCTCCGTCATCGTCCTCTACGCCGGTATTACCTCACTGACGGAGTCTGTGAAAAAGATCATCCATCCGGAGACGCCTGATTACTCAGCCGTTTCGCTGCTGATCATCGCTGTCGCTGTCGGCGTGAAGATCATTCTCGGCCTGTTTGTGAAAAAGCAGGGAAAAAATGCCAGCTCTGATTCCCTTGTTGCCTCAGGAGAGGACGCGCTGTTCGACGCGATCATCTCCGCTTCCACACTGGCTGCCGCCGTCATCTATCTGCTCTCGGGCGTCAGTCTTGAGGCGTGGCTCGGTGCCGTCATCTCCGTCGTCATCGTCAAATCCGGCGTCGAACTGCTGAGAGATACGCTCAGTCAGATCCTCGGTGAGCGCATTGATGCGGAAACGGCACGGAAAGTCAAGGAAACGATCGGTAAGATCGACGGCGTCGAGGGTGTCTATGATCTGGTTCTGCACAGCTACGGGCCGACCATGCTGGTCGGATCGGTTCACGTGCAGGTGCCGGACACCATGACGATGGTACAGCTTGATCAGCTGGAACGCCGTATTTTTGAAGCTGTATTGCAGGAGGATCACGTACTCATCACCGGTGTTTCCATCTACTGTCTGAACACCAGCGATCAGGAAGCCAGTGAAGCCGAGCTGTCTGTCCGCAGAATTTTGAACGACTATCCGGAGGTTCTGCAGATGCACGGTTTCTTCCTTGATCCGGGCAGAAAAGTCATGCAGTTTGATATCATCATCAGTTTCGATACCGACCGTGAAAAAATATACAGTGAGATTCTCGACAGGGTGAAGAAAGCCTTTCCTGACTACGACGTGAGAATCCAGCTGGATCTCGATATCTCTGACTGAACTGTTATTCCGTAATATACCAAATACAGATGCATTTTCTGACATCCTGTCAGAATCATCACAGAATCTGTGATATGTGAGTGATCATAAAAATCACGGGATTGCTTCGCTGAAATATCAGTGCAGCAACCCCGTGATTATTATTTTTCATGTGATAGCACGAGTATCCGTTATCAGAGACAGCTCAACACCAGGAGCTCTCCTGCGAAGGTGTCGCTCTCTGCTTCCTCTCCGAAACAGATTTCTTCCTTCTCCGTCTGGCTGTGGAAAAGTCGAAAACTCTTCCCAGGCCAGGGATTTGCCACGCGCAGACGGCTTCCCGCCAGACTCTGCACCTGCACTTCCTTTACTTCTCCGTCTGCGAGGACGGCGCTCACGCGGAACGCCCCAAAGGCACAGAAACCGCGGAATGATGCGTTCGGATGCGTTTCAACCGGCCAGTCGGGGAAGATCCGGATCACCCCGTCCTGACTCTGCAGCATCATTTCCTGCATTGTGGCCGGCACGGTATTCAGATTCTCGATTCCATGCGGATTCCCCCGGAAAAATCCATTCGGCAGCCCGAGATAACGGATCCTTCCGGTCAGTTCCTGCCAGATCTCATCCGGGTCATAGCCGACGCGCGCCGCTGCCGGGAAAAACAGGCAGCTCAGATTGGTTGAATTCCACGCGCCGTCGCGCTCAAGATATTCCTCCCGCAGGTATTTCTCCTTCCACTCCTTCCTTCGCGTGTCTTCTTCCTTTACGTTCTGTTCCTCCGCTGTGTTTTCCTGCAGAGCTTCTTCCGATACTGCTTTTGCCTGCACGGCGCCCTTCCATACAACAGGTCTGTCAGCCTCTGAAATCTGTTCTGCCGGAGCTGACTGTTTCGCCTGATACCGCTTCTCCGCGAGCGCATGCTCCATTTCCGAGTGAATACGGATCGTATTGCGTGCCGTCTCAAGCTCCTCAGGGTCAGATCCCAGTCCCACGGCATTGCCGGGATAGATCTGCATCACATTGCCCGGGAAATGCAGCGACCACTTGCCGCCCTTTCCCTCATCATAAAATACCCTGGCATCCAGATCCTCTTCCGGCAGAAGATCGGTCAGTTTCGTATCTCCCTCATCCCAGAGCGTCGGGTTATCATGGATATCCCGGATGGTTCCGACCGGATAAGGCGCGATATTCTCCGCAATCTTCTCCCATTTTTCACACCGTTCCTCATCCACGCCGAGCTGGCGGCTGATCATCGGCAGCATGTGGAAAAATGTCCTGAGGTATCCGAG
The DNA here is from genome assembly GCA_900318405.1 of uncultured Eubacteriales bacterium. GTDB lineage: Bacteria > Bacillota > Clostridia > Lachnospirales > Lachnospiraceae > Bilifractor. The sequence goes on from ONKP01000061.1 coordinate 2,498, forward strand.
CGTATTGCACGGATCCTCCGGCAGCCCGTTTTTCATGACGTCAGAGGTAACGCGCTCATGCATGCCGTCACCGACCACGTGGTAGCCGTCTTCGCGGAGCACCAGGTCATTTTCCCAGAAATCCGCAACGCTGACGAGGAAGGGATAAATTTTCTCCGCGTAGGCAGCGTCGTAGGTATACGACCATCGCATCAGCATATTCAGCGCGCCGTGAATTGCCGGAGATTTCATGTGCAGCAGAAGTGCCTCACTCACCATGCCCTGCGGTCCGAGCCCAAGGGGATAGTATGCGCCCTCATGACCGGCCAGCCGCCGGCTCATCTCTCGGGTCAGATCCAGCATGGCGAGGTAGGGTGCGTCATGCGTGTCCGCCTCGCGGAAATGACCGGATGCGAGAAGATTCAGGTAAGGGCTCTGATGATTGTAGTTAATCTTGTAATTGCCGTTCCAGGCCATCCTGTCGAACGTCGATATGCCCTGGATATTCGGCGGAAATTCCGGATCCCCGGAGAGACTGCCGAGCATATACTGACAGAGGTAATATCGCTGCTCAAGAAGCGGATCATCCAGATGAATTTCAGAGACAGACCAGAATTTCCTCCAGTGCGCCAGATGGCGGTTCCGCACCTCCGCCAGATCTTTTCTCGTAATCCATCTGGCTCTGGATAATGCGTATTCATAAGGGCGGGAAAACTTGTCCCAGGAGCGCAGCACCAGGACAAAAAATGCCTCCTGCCCCGCCTTCAGCATCGTCGGCTCCGGCAGGTAATCATGTGCACCGGCAAGCCTGTTTCTGCTGTCCTCCGCACCGTCCTCCGGCACAAAGCAGGCGGCAAAGCCGTCTCTCACCGGCTTGTCCGTCCGGTCGGAAAATTCCCGGTAGCCGCTGATGACACCGTCGCGGTAATTTTTTACCTGCACAGGACGGCCGCCGGTCAGGCCCGTGTACATACCATGCAGAATATTGTTAACTTCCGGGGTGCCGGACACCATGCTCTGCGCACTGTTTCCCGTATCTTCCGCATCAGCAGCCCTGTTCTCCGTACTACCCGCATCGGTATTGATGCTGTTCTTCGCACCATTCTGTCCATTGGCAGCCGCCGGAACTGCCTCTGTGCAGGTCAGATCCTCACCAGTCCCATAGATATCCGCGCCGACATCACAGCCCTTGCCAATCTCATCCGGGAAACGGAATTCAAAGGACAGTGGCAGGTCGACATCCGACAGGAAACGCAGCACCAGAAGATTTTCCTCCGCTGCCACGTAAGATTCCATCGTCAGATTATGGCCATCCGTCATCTGATACACAGCTTTTGTCGTCGCCGTCAGGAAATCCTGCTCCACGTGATAGCCGGCATTTTTCAGAGCAGGTACCGTAAAGACAATCCTGCCGACAGGCTTCGGTGATCCGAGGCAGACCGCCGGATCCCTTTTCGCCCAGTCATCATCATGATAAAACTCCCAGTTTGCCGCGCTCTCCATCTGCCAGAAATCATTGGTCGACACATAAAACTGCGGATATTCGCAGGGTCCTGCGAATGCCGCCGTCATATCGCCGTTTCCCAGTATCGGCGCATCGATCCTCGTACCTGCGTCCAGCCAGATTTTCCATCTGCCGTTGCCGGACACGTCTACATTGCCGGCAGGAACTGCCTCCGGCGGCGTATCAAACACTGCTCTGAATCCGGCCACTTCCGGTTCTTTTCTGTTCATTTTTTGTCCACCCTTCCCCATACGATTGCTGTACACACTCCAGGACTGATTCCTGATTTCTCAGCCCTCACAGTCCTTAGCGAAATCCCTTTGATCTGCTCTGTCTTTCCATGAAGTCATCTGTAAAACATCGAACTGCTCATTTTTCATGCGCGATCTTAAGCAAAAAAAGAGCCCTGTCAGTTTTCCTGCGCGATCTCCGAGCGAAGATCACTGACCACATTGCTGAGTCTGTGTTTCTTCAGACAGTCTTCAAATTCCTTCTGCACCTCTTCCAGTTCTCCGTCCAGCGCGGAATGAATATTTCTCCCGACAGGACAGTCGGGACTCGGATTCTCATGAAAATGGAACAGTTCTTCCTTATTTTTCTCTACTGCCTCATACACATCATAAAAAGTGATCTGGTCCAGCGGTCTTGTAATTGCGATGCCGCCAGGTCCCCGTTTGATCTCGATGATGCCGGCATTCCTCAGATCGGACATGATATTCCGGATGATCACCGGATTACTTCCGATGCTGGCTGCGAGAAAGTCACTGGTGACCTTCTGTGTTTCCCCGAAATAATCCACCGCCGCCAGCAGGTGAATTGCGATGGTAAATTTTGTAGAAATCTGCATACTGATTTCCTCCGTACATATTTGTCATACATAATGGCTGCAGCTGACACCTTATTTATGCTGTACAAGACACAGTCACCGCAGGCAGCAGCCCGACAGGCTCCACGCGCATAATGTCTATATCATGTAATTTACCTCTGACGTTTCATGCTGTCAACATGTAGATTACACCTTTATGTCAGTCAAGAAAAAGCCCCACCCGACCAATGTCTGATCGAATGAGGCTCTCTTTTCGCATAACAGGAATCAGATGTGTCCCTGCTGCTTCTTTGTTACTGCCAGACTTCCTCAGCAATTTCCTTCACAAGCTCAAGCTTCTTCCACTGCTCCTCTTCTGTCAGCTTATTGCCGATTTCACAGGAGGCAAAACCGCACTGCGGGCTCAGATATAATCTGGAGAGCGGGATATACTTCTCTGCTTCGTGAATTCTCTTAATAACCGTCGCCTTACTTTCCAGCTTGGGGGATTTCGTGGTGATCAGCCCGAGGACAACCTTCTTATCGCCGGATACCTCCTTCAACGGCTCAAATCCTCCCGATCGCGCATCATCAAACTCCAGATAGAACGCGTTTACTTTCTCCCTGGCAAACAGGAACTTCGCGATATCCGTATACGCTCCCTGATTGGCATAGGTGGAATGGTAATTTCCGCGGCATACATGTGTGTTGATCACGAGATCATCCGGCTTTCTGTCGATGACGGCATTGTTGATGGCGAGATACTGCTCCTTGATCCTGTCGAGTCCGGCCTCATCGGTTCTGTAGATCGCTTTTGCCGCCGGATCGACGAGCATGCCCCAGGTGCAGTCATCAAACTGAACATTGCGGCATCCCGCATCATAGAGCTGGCGGATAACCCTGCTATAGCCTTCGACAAGATCCGCCGCCAGCGCATCTGTGTCCTCATAGCAGCGGGCTGTATTCTCACGAGCGAACGGCATGATCAGCTGTGCGAGGAACTGTGCCGGCGCAGGAATGGTCTGCTTGGCAACGGTATTCTCATCCTCAAGCGCCTTCACAAAACGGAAATGCTCTACAAACGGGTGCTCCCCTTTCAGAGAAACCTTTCCGGTCAGATAGGTGTCATCGATCATCGCCTGCTCGCCGTGAAACGGAAGTCCGGTCTCTGTTCTGCTGTGGCTGACACCGTCAAATCCCCACATAAAATCGAGGTGCCATGCAGCCCTGCGGAACTCACCGTCGGTAATCACGGAATAGCCAAGCGCTTTCTGTTTTGCCACAAGATCCCGAATGGACTCATCTTCCACCGCCGTTAACGCCTCATGGCTGATCTTACCCTGTTCAAAATCATTCCTTGCTTTTTTCAGTTTTTCCGGACGCAGAAAACTGCCGACAAAATCATAACGAAATGGTGTATATGCTGTGCTCACAGGAAAGCCTCCTTTGCTTATCTTTCTGTTCATCTGCTTCATGATGTCTGTATTGTATGCGCATTTTCTTGATATGTATAATACTTATAATTTTCTGTTATTCATAGTTTAAAGCTATTGCAAATCTGATTTTTCACGTGTACGGTATACAACATCAGCACACAGCTTATATGCTCCCACCCTGCAAACATAAAAACGCAGGTGTGATCAGCACAACAGACTGGCAATATTGAATGAATAATCGGACGAATTTAAGCACGGAGTATCGCAAAACACGCACAATAATCGGACAATTATATGCACGGAGCAATGTAAGGCAAAACGCAAATATGGACCGGATAAAATTCTGACAGCAGCAGGAGACGAGCGCAGAAAGGGACACAGATATGACTTTACAGCAGCTGAAATACATCATAAAAGTGGCGGAGACCGGCAGCATGACGGAGGCCGCGCGGGATCTCTTCATCTCGCAGCCGAGCCTGACCAATGCGATCCGGTCGCTCGAAAAGGAAATGCATGTGACGATCTTCAACCGCACCAACAAGGGTGTGACGGTGACTCCGGAAGGTGCGCAGTTCCTGTCCTGTGCAAGACAGGTTCTGGATCAGGTGGATCTGATGAAGGACAGATTTCTCGGCACTTCTGAGCGAAAGCCGCATTTTTCCGTTTCCTGCCAGCACTATTCCTTCGCCGTGGATGCCTTCGTCGATGTCATCCATGAATTTGACGCTTATGCCTATGACTTTACACTGCGCGAGACGCAGACCCGGGAAATTATCACAGATGTGAATCAGATGATCAGTGAGATCGGCATCCTCTATATGTCTTCCAAAAATGAAGATGTCATCAGCCGGCTGATCCGGCAGTATGATCTTCGCTTTGAAGAGCTTTTCACCGCGAAGCCTCACGTCTTCATCAACGCCACGCACCCGCTGGCAGGAAAAGAAAGCCTGACACTGGAAGATCTGGAGGATTATCCCTACCTTTCGTTTGAACAGGGAGAATACAATTCGTTCTATTTTTCCGAGGAGATCCTGAGCACACTCGACCGCCGGAAAAATATCAAGGTGCGCGACCGCGCCACGCTATTCAATCTGCTCATCGGCCTGAACGGCTACACAGTCAGCTCCGGTGTCATCAGCAAGAAGCTGAACGGAGAAAATATCATTGCAAAACCTCTCCTCGTAGACGAATATATGCGCATCGGGACGATCCGACTGAAAACGCAGCCATTAAGCCGGTATGGTACGGCTTATATGGCTGCGTTGAAGAAGCATATTGGAACAACCTCTTGAGAAACTGAGCGTCACAGATATGTATACAGGAACATACTTCTGAGTGACAGGCAATTCATTTCAAATCTGAGCAATATTTCTGAACAACAGACGATTGCCTGCTGAATCCTATGACATCTGCCCTGATTCTGACCGCTCGGATTTCTGAATGTGTTCAACTGTCTCAGCTATGCTGAGCCCATGTTCTCTTGCGATACGGGACACATCCTCATACTCGTATTTTTCTCTGGTCACGCCGTACCCGGAGGAAACTTTTTTCCTCACTTCACCAAAATCGGTTGACACCGTTTCCTCTCTGCGGGAGAGGATATAGCGGCGGCTGATATTTTCACGCACGCCGATCGTCGTCGTGTGCTTGAAAAGCAGCTGCAGCATCCGGTCCCTGTCTGCCTCACGGCACATGACAGAAAGCAGAATGCCCGGGCGGGATTTTTTCATCTGGATCGGTGTGGTATAGACTTCCAGCGCCCCGGCAGCAAAAAACTGCTCCTCTGCAAAGCCGATGGCTTCTGCTGTCATGTCATCCAGATTACAGCACAGTTCCACAACCGTATGGCCTGTGTCTTCCGTCTCTCCGAGCAGCGCGCGCACACAGTTCGCAGCGGGGAAATCCTTTTTCCCCATGCCGTATCCGATGGCATTCGTCCTCATGACCGGCATATCGCCGAAGCTGGTGGCAAAGTACTTCAGCAGCGCCGCACCGGTCGGTGTACACAGCTCACCCCGGATGCTGCCGCCGTAGATCGGAACATCACGCAGGATATACGCGGTTGCCGGCGCAGGCACGGGCAGGATGCCATGTGCGCATCTGACCTGACCGCTGCCGGCGTGAACCGGGGATACCACGATCTTTTCCGGTGCCAGCCGTTCCAGCAGCATGCAGACCGCTGCCACGTCTGCGATGGCATCCATCGTTCCGACCTCGTGAAAATGGATCTCCGTAACAGGAGCACCGTGCGCGTGACTCTCCGCCTCCGCAAGCATCGAGTACACGGCAAGAATATCCGTTCTTACCTTGCCGGATACCTTAAGACCGCTGATGATCTCTTCAATCTCGTGCATGGAGCGGTGCTGATGAGAATGCATATGTCCATCATGATTTTCGTGTTTTTCATCATCTGCAGACGCATGCTCAGTGGTTTTACGGAACTCTTCATATGCAGATGCATGCTCAGTGATTTCATGCGACTGTTCATATGCAGACGCATGCTCAGTGATTTCATGCGACTGTTCATGCGTGTACATTTCCTCGGCTTCTACTTCTCCATTGATTTTCACTGTCACATGCGTTCCCCGGATCCCGCATTTCACTGCCGGTTCCGCCGTGTACGTGACGCCGGGAATGCCAATACCATTCAGTTCATCGAGGAATTCATCACGGTCCGGCAGAAGCTCCAGCAGGGCTGCCGTCAGCATATCGCCTGCCGCACCCATGCCGCAGTCCAGATATAGGGTTCTCATTCATTTTACCTTCCTGTCTCAAAGGTATCAGCCACTTCCGTGAGGAGCTTGCGGATCGGCAGGTGCTGCGGGCATACCTTCTCACACTTACCGCATTTCAGACAGTCACTCGCCTTACCATGTCCAACGGTCAGTACGTTGTTGTAATAGAAATCCATGTTCCAGTCGCCGAAGATCTTTTTCTTGTTCACGCAGGCAAACAGATCCGGAATGAAGAAAATGCCATCACGCGCATTTGATACCGTTTTTTAATGCCCGACGAACAGCCCGAAGATCACGTCTTCGCATCAAAATCCGTGAAAATCCGAACATCCGTGCGCTTCTTTGCCTGATACATATAGGTATCCGCACGGGCCACGAGCGATTTGATATCGTCTCCCTCTCTGACGACAGTAATGCCGAATGACGCCTGGCAGGATACCTTCTGCCCGTTCACCGTCACCTCAGATCCGTCGGCGAGCTGCATGAATCTTCTCGCCGCTCCTTTGATATCCTTCGGACTTCTCAGTTGCAGCAGTCCGACGAATTCATCGCCGCCCCACCGGCAGAATTTATCCGTCTTTCTGCCGAACTTTCTCAGGGTCAGTCCGAACTGATGGAGAATAGCATCGCCGGTTTCATGGCCGTAGGTATTGTTGATGGCATGAAAATCGTTGACATCTGCAAAGAATACGGCAAAAGGCCGTCCCGTCCGCCGGAAGACCTCCATTTCCTCTTCCAGGCATGCCTCCATATATTTTCTGCCCGGGAGGCAGGTGAGCGGATCCCTCGTTGCCACCTCATAAATATCCCTGATCAGTCCCTGTTCATAATTTCCTTCCGTCAGCGGGGTAAAAAATGAAACGAGTTCATTGATTTTC
>ONKP01000060.1 GCA_900318405.1 uncultured Eubacteriales bacterium
ATGATGATCTCGATCTTCGCCGTCACGGTATCCACCGCGTCCACGACGTAGTCATATTCGTCAAAGGGGAATTCATCCGCGTTTTCCGGCAGGAAAAATGTCTTGTGCAGCGTTATGTCCGCTTTGGGATTGATCTCCAGCATGCGCTCCTTCATGACATCGGCTTTATCCCGCCCGACGGTCTTACGGGTGGCGATGATCTGACGGTTCAGATTGGTCAGGCAGACCTGGTCGTCGTCGATCAGATCGAAGTGACCTACGCCGCTCCGCACCAGTGCCTCGCAGCAGTAACCGCCGACGCCGCCGATGCCGAAAACGGCGACGCGCGAATTATTAAGAATTTCCATGGCCTCGTCGCCAAGAAGCAGTGTAGTTCTGGAAAACTGATTCAACATGCGGATTGCCTCTCTATTCTGTGCCGGTTGTGTACAATGGTTTGCCAATGCCTTCATATTATCAGGCATGTATGACTGTTCTACTATGGATTCCGGCGTTTGTCAATTCCGCATCGAGCTGTACTGAAATATGAGTATTCAGTAAGTGAACATAAAAAGCTACTATAGTTGAAGGCCGTTTGCAGAACGGCTTTTTCTCAGAAAGGAACAGACATGAGCAGATACACGAAAGAAGATATTTATAAGATCGTGGATGAAGAGGATGTGGAATTCATCCGCCTCGGCAAACCGAAAAATCTGGCCATCACCATGAGCCAGCTGGATAAAATTCTTTCCAATGAGTGTACATTCAGCGCAGCGCCTGTGGAAGGATATGAGGAGTGCACGGGACTGGTGACGCTCCATCCGGATCTGGATACCTTCCAGATCTATCCGTGGCGCCCGCAGACCGGTAAGGTTGCCCGCATGTACTGCGACGTCTACGGACCGGACGGAAAACCCTGGCCGGGAGATCCGAGACAGGTTCTCCGCCGCATTGTCAGACAGGCAAAGGATATGGGACTGGAGTTTGATATCAGGCCGGATCAGGAATTTTTCCTCTTCCACACCGATGAAGACGGCAGACCGACGACACATACGCATGAGTATGCCGGCTATTCCGATGTGGCACCGCTTGATCTGGCGGAAAATGTGCGCCGAGATATCATTCTGACGCTGGAGGAGATGGACTTCGAGATCCTTGATTCCCACCACGAGATCGCTCCCGCACAGCATGAGATAGATATTGCGGAGGGATGCGCCGACCGCGTGGCGGATCAGATCATGACGTTCCGCATGGTTGTCAAGACGATCTCCCAGAAACACGGCCTGTATGCCACGTTCCTGCCGAAGCCTACGGCGGAGGTCAATGGCTCGGCCATGGGGCTCCATGTGATCTGCCGGGATGCTCTGGGCAAAAATCTGTTTACCGGATCAGATCAGGATCATATGTCGGAGCTCGGTGAGCATTTCCTTGCCGGCGTGCTCAGCCATATGCGCGGCCTGACGCTGCTCACAAATCCGATCGTGAATTCGTACAAGCGTCTGATCCCCGGCTTCGATGCGCCGACGCATATCTCATGGTCAGACAACCTCTCGGATAAAAAATCTGTCATCCATGTGATCAGAAACGGGAATAACACAGAACTTTTCCTCCGCAATCCGGACGGTACATGCAATCCGTATCTGGCTGTTGCGGGTATTCTTGCTGCCGGCATGGACGGCATTAACCGGAAACTTGTGCTGCCGGAGAAGGCAAAGCCAAATCAGGACAGTGATTTCGTCGGCCTTCCGGAATCGATCAAGGAAGCCATTGAGGCATATCAGGCCGATCCGATGATCCATGATGTGCTGGGAGACCTGATCTACAGGGATTACCTCGATGAGAAAAAGAAGGAGTGGAAGGAGTTCCGTTCCGTTGTCACGAACTGGGAGATCAACCGTTATCTCGGCATATACTGAAAATCCTGCCGGTAACCCCATGTTTGGAATGACATTACAGTTTTAGCAGGAGTTGTTAACCGTTGCAGAGTATTATTGTTGCCTATTTTAAAGAGGAAGACGCCAGAAAAATCCGCTCGCTGCTGGCAAAACGGGGGATTGAGACGGCCGGGATCGCCACGACGGGAGCACAGGTGCTGTCGAAGGTATCGGATCTGGACGAAGGCGTCGTCATATGCGGCTGCCAGCTGAGAGACATGAACTTTCTGGATCTCGCGACGTCGCTGCCCGAACAGTTCCGGATGATGCTGATCTGTTCGCCGGACAGGCTGGGAGACCAGGAAATCCCGGAAAATGTCGTTTTCCTCTCCACGCCCCTGAAGGTCGGGGAGCTGCTGCAGTCGCTGCAGGACATCACCGGCATCTACCGCTCGCGGCGCAAGATCCACCTGCCGCCGGGCCGGAGTGCAGAGGATATTGAAAAAATGAATAAGGCCAAGTCGATCCTGATGGAACGAAATCACATGACGGAGCCGGAAGCACATCGCTATCTGCAGAAGAGAGCGATGGACACCGGCACCGGTATCGTGGAGATCGCTGAAATGGTTATCATGCTTGCCTCTTCACAGTGAGATCCGTGCGGTTAGCGTACGGATCTCTTTTTCTGTATATCTGGTCTGAATCCGGTAAAGTTGATACAATATAGACAAATATTCGGTCGTCAATCTGGATTTTTTCGTTATACTGATAACTGTATGTGTGCAGGAAGTCTATACGGGTATGGAGAAATTGGTCAATGAAAATCGGTAGGAAGCAGAGTCTGAAGGAGGTTCGGGACAGGCATAAACCGGAGGATAAACAGGAAATTCGGACAGAGAAAAAGGCGAAGGGGCAGAAGAATGGCCGTGATAAGCAGAAGCCGCAGAAGCTGCAGAAAAAGCTCTTCCGCTATTTTCTGATCCTGCCGGTCGCGATTCTGGCCTTTTTTGCGGTGTTCTTTTATCAATATGTATCGCAGATCCTGATCTCGCGGGAGAAGACATCTCTGGCGTCGCTCAATGAGGCGCTGATGCAGGATGTGGAGCGGGGCGTGTCCGATCTCTACGGAATTTCCGCGGATATCAATTACTACAATATCAAGACGGGTTTTCTCCGCGATGAGGAAGATCTGTCGCTGTACGATAACCCGTCTCTGACGGAGACGATCATTACGCTGAACGGCACGGATGTCCGGGCGGACCAGATCAATATCTACGCAATGAGCGGGTACGGTGTGGAGATCGGTACGATCACCAAGAATATCACCATCGATCCGGATGAGGAGGCATGGTTCGGCGAGGCAACAGCGCTCCGAGGAGAAAAAATCATCGGCAGGCCCTATCTCTCAAAACGGTATTCACTGAGCGGCAGAAAAGCAGACTGGTATCTGTCCATTTACCGTGCGGCGATCAACAGGGACGGGAAGTGCGTCGGCACTATCGAGACGGTACGGCGCTGCCGTATGCTTTTTAAAAGCCTGAATAATGCGCGTTCTTCGACGGACGCGCCGGTCACGTGTGTTTTTGACCAGGATGGGCATATGATCTATCCCTATACGGAGGATGACGAGCTGGCGGACGCCTGCCGTACGTATATCAGCCGGTTCAGGGAGAACGGAGAAAAATCCGGCGAATTCCGCATGCCGGATACAGGGGAGAAATGCACGTTTACCAGCCAGCAGGCCCGTGCCACCGGATGGACCTATCTGACCATACAGAAGGACGCCATTATTCTGCGGCCGCTCTACCTGTTCATCGAACTGCTGGCCATTATGGTTGCCGCGGCGCTCGTCGCAACGATTCTTCTGTCACGGCGCCTGGCACGGAGCATGATTCTTCCGATCAAGCATCTGAAACACATCATTCAGAGGATGAGCCTGTCGACGCTGGGGCAGGAGAAGCCGACGGATTACGAGACGGTGTATGAGGAACTGTATGAGCTGTATGCGGAATTTGAAAAAATGAACAGCTCGCTGCAGAAATCGCTCCGTGAACTGGAGGAAAGCCGCCAGCTGGAGACGCGTGCGAGAGCCTATGCGCTGCAGGCGCAGATGAATCCGCATTTTTATTACAATACGCTGTCCTGCATCAGCATTCTGGCGGAGGACGGCATGACAGACGAGGTACAGCAGATGTGTCACAGTCTGTCGGACATCATGCGCTACATCACGGACAGCCGTGAGACGATTGTACCGATGGAAAAGGAGATTGATTACATCCGCCGGTACATGTACTGCATGAAGATCCGCTATCAGTCGAGTCTGGATTATGAGATCAGCATCGATGAATCTCTGTATGAGGAGAAGATCCCGAAGCTGGTGCTGCAGCCTATTGTGGAAAATGCGGTCAAGTACGGCACGGACTGCATTCCGCCGTGGAAGATCACGATATGCGGACAGAGACTGGAAGACGGCTGGGTTATCGAGGTCCGGGATACAGGGAACGGATTCCCGGATGATAAGCTGGCGGAGATCCGCAGCCGTATCGCGGCAGCAGAAGCGTCCGGCAGCGGGGAGGCACCGGATCTGCACATCGGCGGCCTGGGTATCGTCAATGTTTATCTGCGGTGGTCCATGTACTGCAAGGGAACTGCGCGTTTCGAGATCGGAAACACAGAGGACGGACATCATGCGTATGTGCGGATCGGAAGAACCGGACAGGTTCCGTCAGAGCAGCCGGCATCGGAACAGGTGTGAAGGCTGAAGAAGGACGAAAGCCGCTGACTCCGGAACAGATGGAAAGGCTGAAGAAAGACGGAAGCTGCTGACAGTGAGGACGGGCTGCCTCAGAAACATACAGGATAAAAAAAGAGAACGTAAGAACACGTGAAAGAGAAATGACATGGAATACACGGTAGTGGTAGCAGAGGATGAAATCCTTCTGCAGAATAATCTGGTAAGAAAAATCAATAAGCTGGACATGGGTTTCCGCGTGGTCGGACAGACACAGACGGGAATTCAGGCGCTGGATCTGATAGAAAAGTACAATCCCTTCCTGCTGATCACAGATATCCGGATGCCGGTCATGGATGGCCTGGAACTGATCGAAAAAGCAAAGGAGACGCATCCGGATCTCACATGCGTCATCATCAGCGGATATTCGGATTTTTCCTATGCGCAGCAGGCAATCCGACTTCATGTGCAGGATTATCTGCTGAAGCCGGTGGAAATTTCCCAGCTTCAGACGGTACTCGCCAATATCCGGGATCAGTATGAGGCCAAGGAAAAGGAAATACACAGTACGATGGTTGTCGACAGCGGCGAGGCAAGCCCGGACAGAACGGCGGCTCTGGTGCATGAGTACATCACCAGCCATTTTGCGGAGGATGTGAACCTGAATCTCATCGCGGGCGAGTTCGGCTACAGCCAGGGGTATCTCACGAGGATCTTCCAGGCAAAATACGGGCAGTCGCCGAACCAGTACCTGATCAGGCTCCGGATCAACCGGGCGCGGACGCTGCTCGAGGATCAGAAGCTTTCCATCCGGCAGGTCGGAGAAGCTGTCGGGTATCCGGATCAGGCTTATTTTTCACGGATTTTCAAGAGATATATGGGCGTGAGCCCGCAGAAATACCGTGGGGGTCGATGATATACATACTGTATAAGTCCGTCACATGCCAGAGGCGGACTACACACCCGAAGGGTGCGCAGTGCCGACTATGGCTTCGCGTGTAACGAGCCGGCATGCGATTCGAAGAGCTAATGCAGTAAGATTGTACACACATCCGTGAACTATGCGGACGACGCCAGAAAACCTCTCTGATAGAATAAAAACCGGTATCAGATATGATCCAATCATATATGGAGGGTTTTTACTATGAAGAAGGCAATGGATACAAAACTGGTCGTTCGTCCGATTATCGGCTGTCTTACACACACTCATTTCTGGGAGGGCCCCTGCAGAGCCGGACACAGAGAGGATATGACACCGGAGGCTGAGACGGCAGCGGCTGACAAGGCTTATAAGGATGCCGTGGAACTGCTGAAGGGCGCTACCGATGAGATCGATTTTCTCCCGGCAGTTGACGCACGCTACAACGAGACGTTCGTTGTTCCGGACAGTGTCTGGAATCAGATCGATGAGGATGTGGACAAGGTCGATTTCTTCCTGTGCATGAACTGGCGTATTCCGAAACTGGAGCGCTACAGGAAGCCGGTCGTTATTCTCCAGAACGGCAACGAGGGCATCGACTTCGCTGCATACTGCAGAAACATCGGCGTTGAAGCTTATGTCTGCATGGATCTGAAGGATCTGAATGAGATCGCACACCTGCTCTGGGTGAGAAAAGCCATCCGGAACACACGTGCACTGGTTCTGACCGCCGGCAGCCTGCCGACCTTCGGCATTCAGAGCCTGATCCGCGATCCGGAGGTTCTCCGGACGCGCTACGGACTGGAAGTCATCAAACTGCCGTTCCGCAATATTTTTAAATACATGGACCAGATCACCGATGAAGAAGCACGCCCGATCGCGGACCGCATTATCGCCGGCTCTTCCGATACGAAGGTCAATAAGGACTGGTTCCTCAATGATATCAAGTACTATCTGGCAGCGAAAAAAATGATGGAAGACTACGGCTGCAATGCTTTTTCCACAGCCTGCCATGAGCTCTGCACCTCTGAGATCCCGCAGAACAGAAAGTTTACGCCCTGCATGTGCCATTCTCTCATGAAGGACGACGGCATTCCGAGCTTCTGCGAGGAGGATCTGAATGCGATGATGGCCATGTGCGTGATGCAGTACATCGCGAACCGTCCGGCATTCATGGGCAACCCGAACATGGAGACCGATGAGATGATCCGTCTGCATCATGCAGTTCCGGCACTTCATATGAACGGTTACGGCACCAAGGCTATGAAATATAAACTGTGGGCTTTCACCGGACAGGGCTTCGGCGGTAAGCTGCAGGTTGACTTCGCTGAGAACGCCAAAAATGAAGTCACCCTCGGACGCTTTAACCCGGCGGGCGATACGATGTGCGTAACGGTCGGCAATGTGCTGAAGACGGAGTACGACGATGTATACTGCAGCCCGTACTACTTCATCCAGATGGACGATGCAAGACATTTCATGCACACACTGGCCGGATTCGGACATCATCAGGTGCTGATCTTCGGCGATTACTCGAAGCAGATCAAAGAGCTGTCCGAGATTATGAACTTTAAAGTGGTTGAGGGATAAGGGCTGACAAGAACGGCTGCATGCCGGGAGCGGACTGCACACCCGAAGGGCGCGCAGGGCCGACGATAGCCTTGCAACGCGTATTTATACTGCATTACTGTAACGTGGAGTTCACTGAAATGGCGGCGGGGATTATGAAATCCCCGCCGTTGTCGAATAACGACAGATCAGAATTATTGGATTGCAAGAGCGCGCAGCAATCCGGTTATTATATTTATGACACCCTCATCATCACAGGGAAGATATGAATATTCCCTGAGGTGAAAGTAATCCCTGGAAACAGCGGAATTTGTGAAGGCAGGTGGATATCGATATGATATATCTGAATAATGCGGCTACGACCTGGCCGAAACCGGCTCCTGTGCTGAAGGCGCTGAGCGATGCTGCGGAGGGACTGCCCCAGGGACAGTTCCGGGGCACCGGCTGCAGTACGGACGTATTTGGAGAACTGAGAAAATCCCTGGCTGAGCTTTTTCATGCGAAGGACTGGGAACGGTTTGTGCTCACGTCCGGGGCTACGGATTCACTGAACATTCTGATCCGGGGACTCGGCATTCCGGCGGATGCCTACTGCATCACAGCCACAGAGCACAACAGTGTGCTGCGTCCGCTGTACAATATTTCCGGGATAGCGGCAGATCCGGGACCGGTTGTTGTTCCGTGCAACAGCTGCGGCCTCGTGGACCCGGATCAGCTGGAGGCTTCGCTCAGAAGCAATACGCGGGTGATCCTTGTCAGCCACTGCTCCAATGTGACGGGTGCCGTGCAGGATATCCGGGCAATCGGGGATATCGCCAGAAGGCACGGACTGTATTTTCTGGTGGATGCTTCGCAGAGTGCGGGAGCGATGCCGGTTGATATTGATGGCTGGGGGATCGACGGCCTTATTTTTACCGGGCATAAAAGTCTCATGGGCGTGCAGGGAACCGGCGGATATTATGCGGGCAGTCGCCTGCCGCTGCTTCCGGTGCGCTTCGGCGGAACGGGCAGGAACAGCAGACAGGTCATATACAATCTGCAGGATCGGGACGATCTGGAATTTGAGGTCGGCACGCAAAACGGCCCCGGAGCGGCAGCGCTGCTCGCCGGCGTTCGCTGGATTCTTGACCGCGGTGTGCAGCAGATCGGGGCGCAGGAGCGGGCACGGATGCGTGAGCTGTATGCCTTTCTGCAGGCGCTTCCGGATACGGAGGTTTTCGGCAATGCAGAACAGAACGCCGGGCCGGTGATGAGCTTCCGGCTGAAGGCTCTCTCGCCCTCTGACACAGCTTATATTCTTCAGAATTCCTACGAAATTGTGACGCGCACAGGACTTCACTGCTCGCCACTGATCCATCATTTTATTGGATCTGACCCGGAGGGAACGGTTCGTGTCAGCGTGTCACCCTTCACGACAGAGGATGATATCGCACAGTTTGAGACAGCGATGCGGGAGATCATATCATGAGTATTCATTATCTAAGAACGGAAGAGTCACGGGAACGGTGCGCCGAGTCCGGATGGTATGCCTATGACCTGATCCTCTCGGAGGGGATGGACGATGCGTTCATCCGCAGTCTGAAGGCTGTCGGGGGATCTTTTCTCTATCTGCCGCAGCTGAAACACCCGTTCTTCAAGCTGGAGTCGGACTATTATGTGCTGAAGGGCGTCAAAGGCAATGATTTTTTCCGGATGGC
>ONKP01000059.1 GCA_900318405.1 uncultured Eubacteriales bacterium
CGCTCACAGACCATCTCGTGATCGGAGACAGGCAATACGCAAGTTTTATGGAATGCGGCCTGATGGAGGAGATCCGGGAAGGCAGCGCCTGAAATGCCGGGCATCATTCGGATGGCTGGTGAATATAGATGAAATCTGATCGTGCTTTCGGCGTGGATCTGGGCACCGGCAGTGTGAAGATTTACGACCAGAAGAATGATAAAATATTCAAAGAATGCAATGCAGTGGCTGTCAGAAGCGGCGGAACTGTCATAGCGGCAGGTGACGAGGCCTTTGCGCTGACAGGCCGGACGCCTGTCAGTGTGGAGATCATCCGGCCGATGGCCAACGGCCATGTCCAGAACGCGCTGATGATGGAGGCTGTACTGCACACCCTTCTCAGCAGATGCGGCGGCTTTGCCGGGCTGCACCCGGCTGTCTTTTTCTCTGTCCCCGTGGATATTACGGCAATAGAACGAAGGACCTATACGACGGTCACAAAAAAGGGGCATTTCCGGAATGCCAGTGTGTTTCTTGTGGAAAAACCTGTCGCAGACGCACTGGCTCTCGGCATCCCCATTCTCAATACAGACGGCGCTGTGCTGATCAACATCGGCACACAGAGCACACAGGTTTCGGTCATAGCTGACCGCCGTGTGATCATCTCACAGTCGATCCCTGTCGGAGGCCAGCAGTTTACCGCGGAGATCGTTGAAAGCATCCGGCGCAGAAACAGCTTCATTGTGAGTGAGAATACGGCGCGCCGCCTCAAGATGACGCTCTGCCGTCTGGACAATGATCCTGGTGACGGCTGCAAGGTCGGCGGTATTGACGTGGAGAGCGGTCTGCCCAGGGATGGCATTGTCTCTTCGGCAAATGTCATTACGAGCGTGAAGCGGAAGATGGAAGTGATCAGCGCCGACATTCTCCGGCTGATGGAGCGCTTTCCTCCGCATATCCGCGAGATTGCCATGACAGAGGGCATAATAGTAACCGGCGGAAGCGCCAGGATCCCAGGGATGCAGGTCTATCTCTCGGAGAGGCTCGGCTGTCCGGTTTCTGTCTCTCCGCTGTATGAACTGAGTACCGTTACAGGGCTGAAGACGATCATGACACATCGGGAGCTGACCCACTGGGCAGTGCCTGCCGGCAAACCTCTCGATTAGATTCTGTTACTGTTCATTTTTTATCACGTCAGCTAACCACCGACGCCTGCGGAGGTCCCGGCCTGGGAGTCTCCATGTGTTCTGTGGCTATGACGAAGCCTGAATGGCAACTGGCTATCATCAGGGTTTCTGGAAACGGACGAAATTAACATACGAATCTTTATGATGGATTTAGGACGAATACAGACAATATGAACGATAAAAAAGATCCGAGACATAAGAAAAACAGATTTACACTGGCCGTTCTCACGGTAGTCTGTGCAGCTATGATCCTTCTCGGCCTCAGTGAAGCTTTTCCGATCAGGGCTGTGCGGAACGTGGCGGGCACGATCCTTTCCCCCCTGCAGACAGGCATCAGCAGAGCCGGCAGATGGATTGATTCCCAGCAGACGGACGCCAGAACGGCGGAGGAGCTGTCTGCCGAAAACGATGCTCTGAAAAAGAAGGTCAGCTACCTCGAGGAACAGAACACCCTTCTCTCAGAGAATTCCAATGAGCTGGATCAGCTGCGTAGTCTCTATCAGCTGGATAAGGATTATTCCGACTACGACAAGGTAGCCGCTGATGTGATCTCAAAAGACCCGAGCCGCTGGTATGACGTGTTCACGATCAACAAGGGAACCAATGCAGGAATCGAGACGGGCATGAATGTGATCACCGACGGCGGACTTGTCGGTCTTGTTACAGAGACGGGCAGTACATGGGCAAAAGTACGGTCGATCATTGACGACGAGAGCAGAGTGAGTGCCAGTGTTCTCGATGAATCCGGAAACTGTATCATCTCCGGAGATCTGTCCCTGATCAGCGAGGGAAAACTCCGCCTGTCACAATTGAATGCGGATGTGAATGTATCTGCCGGAGACCGTATCGTCACATCTTCGATCAGTGACCGGTATCTGCCGGGCATTCTGATCGGCTATGTGGATTCCATCGAAGAAGATACCAATAACCTGACCAAGAACGGTTATATTATCCCCGCTGTGAATTTCGAACAGATCACGGATGTGTTTGTCATCCTGACAAAAAAGGAAACCGGGGACACGTCCGGCACGAATGCAACGCCGGAAACAGCGGCGCAGGACGGAGAAACTGTCACAGGGACAAGCACAGGCGATACTGGCACAGCTTCTGATACGACGACAGAGAACGGCACAGACAATGCTGCAGATCCTGGTACTGACAACAACGCAACGGATACGGAAAATACCGGCACCGGTAATAACACGAATGCAGCGCCGGATAACAGCACGGGTACGCAAAACGGGACAGATACAGGCAACGGAGCGGCGGAGGGCTGAGCTATGAAGAGAAATATTCAGCTGATTCTTCTTGTGCTCATCACCTGGCTTCTGCAGACGATATTCGGTGCTTTCGTTCCGAATTCCTACGTAACACCGAATATGCTTCTGATTCTTTCCTGTTCCATGGGGTTTCTCCTCGGGACACGGACGGGTATGTGGACGGGCTTTCTTGCGGGTATCTTTTATGACCTGATGTTTGGGAACATCTTTGGCCTGACAGCACTCGTATTCATGTATGCGGGAGTTCTGAACGGAAAACTCTACCGTCTGTTTTTTGAAGATGATATACGTGTGCCTGTTCTTTCGGCTGGACTCTTTGATTTCATTTACAATATTGTGTTATTTATATCGGAATACATCCCGGACCACAGCGTTCGCTTCGGACAGTGCCTGAAAACAATTATCCTGCCCGATGTGTTTGCTACGATCCTGGCAGCGATCCCTCTCTACCTGATCTACCGATGGCTCTCGAGACGGATGCTTGCAGATCAACTGGAGGAAGAACAGTCACCTTGGCTCAGATAAGAAAGCGCATCAAAGCATTTTTCAGAAAAAGAGTACTGATTCTTGCGATCATTGCCGCAGCGCTGGCTGCAGTCCTGCTGCTCAGACTTTTTCAGCTGCAGATCGTGGAAGGCCAGAACTATGCGGACAGCTTTACCGTCCTGACAACAGCAGAGCGGACGCTGAAGGCTTCCCGTGGAAGGATCTATGACTGCAACGGAAAGCTTCTTGCCTATAATCAGCTCGCTGAAAATATTACGATCGAGGACAACGGCACCTACGATACCACACGTCAGAAGGCGCTGGAACTCAACGGTGAGATTTACCGCCTCACACAGATGATACGGAAAAACGGTGACGCTCTGTCACACGATTTCCACATCATCATCAACGCCAGGGGTGAGTATGCCTTCGATACGACGAATGATACGACACTGGCCCGTTTCCGTGCTGATGTCTACGGCTATCAGACGGTTGATGAACTGAAGGATGACGAGGCATCGGCATCCGCACAGGACATTATGGATGAACTGATGAGCGCTGACCGCTTCGCCCTGGTCAATAAGGACGAGCCCTACACTTCAGCTGAAAAAAGTGCTGTCGGCCTTCCGGATGAGCTTACGCTGCAGGAAGCGCTGGACATTGTCATCGTACGCTATCAGCTGAGCCTTGTCAGTTTCCAGCGCTACATGGCTGTCACCGTAGCCACGAATGTGTCTGAGAAGACCGTAGCTTCTGTGGAGGAAAACGCGGATACGCTCCAGGGTGTTTCCGTCTCGGAGGACTATATCCGCGTATATGATCAGAGCGAGGCGATGTCGCCGATTCTCGGATACACCGGAAAACCTTCCGCGGAGGAACTGGAAGAGCTGCAGAAGCAGAACAGCAATTACAGTACAAATTCCGTCATTGGAAAAGCCGGCATTGAACAGTCCATGGAGACGTATCTCCAGGGAACGGACGGGACGGAGACTGTCACGGTAGACAACCTCGGAAGAGTTATCTCCGAAAAAAAGGATTCGATCGTGCAGCCTGTGCAGGGCAATGATATCTACCTCACGATTGACAGTGATCTGCAGGAGAAGTGCTACAAAATTCTGGAACAGCGTATTGCCGGCATTCTCAGCCTGAATCTTATTGACGCGAAAACAGTTGACGTATCCCGTCTGGAGGATGAGGATCAGAAGTCCGTCACAAGCTATGACTGCTACAATGCCATCATAAAAAACAATATGGTGGACTTTAACGCCTTTGGCGATGATGATGCAACAGATAATGAGAAGGAGCTTTACAGCGCTTTTACATCGAAGAGAGAGCAGGTGCTTGGCTGGATCAGCGATCAGCTGACGTCGGATTCACCGGCTGCTTACAAAGATCTCACGGATGAGCAGAAGGCTTATTTTGATTACATCATCAATGATCTGCTCACGGAGCAGTACGGCATCATCGTATCAGCCGATCTTGATCAGACCGACGCGACGTACACGGCTTACAATACGGACGGATCTGTGAGCCCGGCGGATTACCTCAGATATGTGGTGAACAGCAACTGGGTTGACGTGACAAAAATGAGCGGCGTAGATGCATCCTATCTCACATCAGACGAGATATACAGCACGATCTGCGACTGGCTCCAGAAAGATCTGCCTTATGAGGATGCTTTTTCAAAGCTTCTGTATTACCGGATGCTTTTAAACGATGAAATTTCTCCGCAGAAGCTGATGCTTACGCTCTACGATCAGGGCGTGCTTGATACGTCTGACGGTATTTACGCAGGACTGTCCAGCGGCAGCATGACGCCCTATGACGCCATGCGTGAAGAGATCAGGACGCTGGCGATCACACCGGCGATGCTGGCGCTTGATCCCTGCTCCGGTTCCATGGTCGTGACAGATCCTTCGACCGGTGAGGTAAAAGCGTGTGTGACATATCCGGGCTATGACAGCAATCGTCTGGCCAATGATATGGACACGGATTACTACAACAAGATCAATGCTGATCTGTCAACACCTTTTTATAACAAGGCAACACAGCAGCTGACGGCGCCGGGTTCAACCTTCAAGCCATGTATGGCAACGGCCGGACTGGATTCCGGTGTCATTACGCAAGATACTTATATCAACTGTACCGGTGTTTTCAGCTCGGATCTCGTTTACCTCTCGGAATCTGATCAGGTTCACTGTTGGATCTATCCGTCCGGACACGGACCGCTGAACGTCGTCGGTGCACTGCAGAATTCCTGCAATGTATTTTTCTGTAATATAGGTCTTCTGCTCGGCCTCGATGCAAACAATAACTTCTCGTCGGAGCGCGCTCTCTCCATGGAGCAGAAATACGCGACGATGTACGGTCTGAACGAGACTTCGGGTGTTCAGCTGGATGAATCCGATCCGCATATCTCCGATATCAGCCCGTATCCGTCTGCGATCGGACAGGGCACGCATCAGTACACGACCACGCAGCTCGCAAGGTATGTGTCGGCGATTGCCAATGATGGAAACTGCTATTATCTGACACTGGTAGACCATGTTTCGGATTATAATGGAAATCTGATCGCTCAGTACGGTAAAAATGAAGGCTCTGTCGTTGACGTAGACCACTCGGTATTCGATCTGGTGCATGAGGGTATGCTTGACGCTGTTTCCAATGATACGGCATGGGCCGGATTTTCAGACAATGTCTACGTGTACGGCAAGACCGGTACAGCGCAGGAATCTCTGGCAAGGCCCGATCATGCGCTCTGCATCGGTTTTACAGAAGTACAGGATTCCGCATCCTCTGATGAGAAGAGCAAGGGCAATATTGCTTATGCTGTCCGTATCGCCGAGGGTTATTCCTCACGGAATGCCTCCCTGTGTGCACGGGATATGCTGAGTTATTACTACGGTATGAAGAGCGAAGAGGATACAGTGACCGGCACGGCCAATACCGATTCGATGGTGGCGACGAACGTCACTGACTAAACGCGAAAAGAAGGGAAATTCATGTTCAGATTATACAAGATCAGGGACTATAATTTTCTTCTGGTCGCCGTTGTCGCGGCAACCAGTATTCTCGGCCTGCTGCTCGTGAACTCTGCTGATTCATCACTGACAACAAGGCAGCTGGCCGGTATGATCATGGGAGCCGTTCTGATGGTCGTCGTTTCGCTGATCGACTACAGCTGGCTGCTGCATTTCCGCACGGGGATCTACATCGTCAATTTCCTGCTGCTGCTGATGGTTCTGCTGTTCGGTATCACTTCCAAGGGTGCTGCCCGGTGGATCAGCATCGGCGGCGTTCAGTTTCAGCCGACAGAGCTCTGTAAGATTCTCATTATTATGTTTTTTTCATCCTGGTTTATGAAAAATGCAGACAGCATCAGCAGCTGGCGCACAATTTTCCGCGCCGCCATTCTGCTGCTCGTGCCGCTGATCATGATCTTCCGGCAGCCTGACCTGAAAAATACGATCACCGTTTCCGTCGTTTTTACCTGTATGTACTTCGCTGCAGGTCTGGATTATAAGAAAATAGGGATCATTCTGCTTGTCACGGTTCCGCTGTTCCTCGGCGTGATGTTTCTGATCACCCAGACGGATCTGAATATCATCAATGATTACCAGAAAAACAGGATCATGACATTCCTGGAGCCGAACAATGATGAATATGACGAATCCGCCATGCAGCAGAACAATTCGGTCATGGCCATCGGTTCGGGACAGCTCACGGGAAAGGGCCTTAACAACAGTGATGTTTCGACGGCCAACAAGGGAAACTTCATCGCTGAGATTCAGAACGATTTTATTTTTGCGGTAGCAGGAGAGGAGCTCGGATTTCTGGGATGTCTTCTTCTCATCGGTCTTGAGCTGAGTATTGTCCTTCTGTGTTTTTATACGGGAAGGACCGCCAAGGATATGGGAGGCAGGCTGCTGTGTGACGGGATAGGGTCACTCATCGGCTTTCAGAGCTTTCTGAACATCAGCGTGGCCACAGGCCTTTTCCCGAACACAGGTACGACCCTGCCTTTTATCAGCTACGGACTTACCTCGCTGGTCAGCTTTTACATCGGCATCGGACTCGTGCTGAACGTAGGCCTTCAGAAAAAAAAATATTATGGCGGAGGTGAATATGTCTACAGAGGTGAGACATTCCATGCGGAAAAAGCATAAGCGCAGAACGCGCAGGAGGCTTCTGGTTCTCATCATTGTCATTGCGCTCGCCGCAGTCGCCGTGTTCGGTATACGAAGCAGGATCATAAAGAACCGTACGCTCAGCATCACAGAACCGTTCAGCCTTGATGAAGCTCTCGGACAGAGTGATCTCTCTGTATTTTCACTGCAGAGCCTGGAGGGAAAAGCGTCTGATCTTGTGACGTCTGACAGCGAAGTGGGATCTGATCTCGTGACCCTGCAGTCGGACACGGAAAGGGCCCTGCTGTTCAATCTCGATGATAAATCGGCTGTGTACGCGCACGGTATTTATGACAAGATCTATCCCGCGAGCCTGACAAAAATCATGACAGCACTTGTCTGTCTGGACAGTGTGAGTATGGGCATGAACGTCACCATGCAGGAACAGGATTTTGAAATGGATGCGGATGCTCAGGAGTCTCAGCTCGACGCCGGTGATTCCCTCACCATGGGAGATCTGCTCAAGCTGATGCTCGTATATTCGGCCAATGATGCGGCCCTGGCGATCGCGCGAACGGTGTCCGGCAGTACGGATGCCTTTGTGCAGAAAATGAATGATAAAGCCAGTGAACTTGGCATGACCGGTACGCACTTCGTAAATCCGACCGGTCTGCATGACGATAATCATTACACGACGCCGTACGATATCTACCTGATGATGAATGCAGCCAACCAGTATCCGGAGTTTTCCGAATATGCCTCGGCAGCATCCATGCAGGTCAGCGTCACGGGAACGCAGGGGACCAGCTCCTTTACGGAGGACTCAACGGATGAATACCTCACCGGTATTTACACCCTGCCGCAAAATGTGACGATCATTGCCAGTAAGACGGGTACAACGGATGAGGCCGGTTCGTGTCTGTCCCTGATCGTACAGAATGAATACGGTGTCAATTACTGTGCTGTCGTCACCGGCGCGCTGGACAAGGATGGACTGTATGGGGACATGACACAGTTGCTGTCGCTCATCAACAGTTAACTGTATTACCATGATATACAGAATACAGATGCCTCCACCCGCAACAGAGCGATGAGCACTTGCTGAGAGCGACCGTAGGGAAGCTCGAAGCTTACGTGCGACGCCTGTCAGCGCAGT
>ONKP01000081.1 GCA_900318405.1 uncultured Eubacteriales bacterium
AAAGGAGGTTCACACATGCCAAGCAAACTTCAACTCTATTCTCAGATGGCCGATGACGCCGCGCGGCAGGTCGCAGGCAGCTATCGAAGCTGGACCGGCTTTCTGGAGACGGCGGCACGGCTCTACAAGTATCCGTTCAACGAACAGCTCATGATTTATGCCCAGCGTCCCGATGCCGTTGCCTGTGCGGAATACGACTTCTGGAATGACCGCATGCGGCGCTATGTGCGCCGTGGCTCCAAAGGAATTGCCCTGATCGACACCAGCGGCGACAATCCACGCCTGCGGTACGTCTTTGATGTGTCCGACACCGGGGGCCGGGAAAACTCGATCCCCGTGTGGCGCTGGCACTACCGGGAGGAATATGCCGATACGGTATCTGCGGCCTTGGAACGTGCCTACGACGTTTCCGGTGAAAACGGCCTTGCGACGCAGCTTGAACAAGTCGCTTCCCGACTTGCAGGTGAGTATTGGGATGCCAATGCAAGGGACATCATCGACATCATTGATGATTCGTTTCTCGAAGAGTATGATGATTTCAACATCGGAGCGGCATTTCGGAACGCTGCAACGGTCAGTATCACCTACTCCCTCCTGTCTCGCTGTGAGCTGGAACCGGGAGACTATTTTGAACATGAGGACTTTCTGAGTGTTTTCGATTTCAATACGTCCGCTACGGTTTGTGCCCTGGGCACGGCGGTCAGTGAGATCAACCAGCAGGTTCTCCGTGAAATTGAAGCAACCATACGAAACTATGAGCGCGCCCGCCGCGCAGAAAGGATGGAAAGCCATGAGCGAACTGACTTACACGAAGAACGGGGACTATCAGATTCCCGACCTGAGCCTGACGGAGCAGCCGCAAATGCCCCTAAGCAAGTACGGCAGGATGCGGAAGAATTATCTGAAGGAGCAGCGCCCGGTGCTCTGGAACCGGATGCTCCTGTCCGAGACACTTTATCCCCATCTGAGGGAGATCGACGAGACGGCGAACCGGAGGCTGGAGCAGCTCATGCCGGAGCTGATGAAGCAGAACGGAGTGACGGAGGAGCTGAAGGCCAGCGACCCGATGAAGTGGACGGGCCTGATGAACAACCTGAAGGCACAGGCAGAGGAAACGATCCTTACGGAGCTGGTGTTCAACTAAGTCTGTTTCCCACAGAAGCAGAACAGATCGCACAAATCGAACAAGCGGAGAGCTTTGATGAAAAGCCCTTCGCTTTTTCTTTTGCCGATGAGGACATCGACAATCTGCTCCGTTTCGGAAGCAATGCAGACAATGCACGCATGGTAATTGCCGCAGAGTTTTCCAAGGATAAGCCAATGCCTGAAAAGGCCGCGTTCCTGCGACGGACTTATCGCGGCGGCTATGGGCTGAATACTGGCTCCGGAAAACTGGCGGTCTGGTATGCCGATGACGGTCTGCACCTTTCTAACGGACCTGCGGCGCGGTACAGCAGAACTGCACAGGTAATCTCCTGGGAGGATGCCGCTGCACGAATTGACGCCATGCTGACGGATGGCAGCTTTATGACCAACGTGGAGCTTGCAGAGACGCCCGGTTTTGAGCGTTCCCAGCTCGCACAGTCCTTGTGGTATCTCTTTCATGACATGAGCGAGCAGGCCCGTAATGCCGGTTATCTGCCTTCCATGGCAGAACTGAGCGGCGGTGGTTATCCGGATGAGATCGCACGGTTGTCGGAAAGGCTTGAAAACGAGGATTTCCGCAACGGTCTGACAGCGGAATTTGAATCTTTTACGGAAGCCTATTCACAGGATCGGGAGCTCCTTCGGTTTCACTATCATAAGCCGGATGAAATGCTTCGTGCTCTGCATGACTTAAGTCTCCCAAGACGGGAGCTCTCCGCAAGCATGGCGACGCTTCCGGAAATATCCGCCTTTATTACAGAAGATGAAATCGACGCCGCGATTTCCAGCGGCAGCAGCTTTGCCGGAGGCAAGCAGCGTATCTATGACTTCTTCCTTGTTCCTCATACCACGAAAGAGAAAGCCGAATTCCTGAAAAAAGAATACGGCACAGGCGGTCGAAGCCATGCACTCTCCGGATCGTCTGGGAGTGATGAATCTCACGAAGCCCGTGGAGAGCGTTTTCGTAAGGCAAACTGTGCGCCGGTGGAGCTCTCCTGGCAGAAGGTGGCCAAACGGATCGAGGCCCTGATCTCGGATGGCCATTACCTGACGCCTGAGGAACAGTCTGCTTACGACGCCATTTTGGAGGCCAGGGCGGAGCCGGAGACAACCGTTGAGGATTATCTTCCCTACAACGATGTGAAAGCAGCCTACCCGGACAACATCGTGCTTTATCAGGTTGGGGACTTCTTTGAGATTTATGGGGAGGATGCCCGCACAGCGTCTGATTTGCTGGGGAT
This sequence comes from uncultured Eubacteriales bacterium, assembly GCA_900318405.1. GTDB lineage: Bacteria > Bacillota > Clostridia > Lachnospirales > Lachnospiraceae > Bilifractor. The sequence continues at coordinate 2,388 of ONKP01000081.1, forward strand.
TACCCTCACCTCCAAGACGCTCCCGGACATTGGCCGGGTTGCTATGTGCGGCTTTCCTGTCAGCGAACTGGAAAGATATATCGAAGATCTCCGTGACAGCTATGATGTGACGGTATCTACGCTGGACGAAGGAAACCCCTCCAGTCGCAGGACCTACACAATCCTTTCCATTGACCACGAAGCAGCACAGGCCGTTGATGCGCATGAAGCGGAGTTTGGCGCAGACGGTTGGCGCGCATTCGGAGGCCGTGGACCGTTAGAACCCCAAAACGAGGGGGTGGACGG
>ONKP01000058.1 GCA_900318405.1 uncultured Eubacteriales bacterium
TTCCCCGATGATATGATCCGCCACGTACACACCGCTTGCGGAGGCGTGTGAGAGCGAATGCGTCACGCCGCTGCCGTCTCCGATGACGTACAGTCCCGGACAGGCTGTCTCCAGGTTCTCATCCAGCTTCACTTCCATATTGTAGAACTTAACCTCCACGCCGTAGAGCAGCGTATCGTCATTGGCTGTACCGGGCGCGATCCGGTCCAGAGCATAGATCATCTCGATGATTCCGTCGAGGATCCGCTTCGGCAGCACGAGTGATAGATCTCCGGGCGTCGCATGAAGCGTGGGCCGCACAATACCCTCGTCAATCCTCTTCTGTGTCGACCGCCGCCCTCGCTCCAGATCTCCGAAACGCTGTACGATGACGCCGCCGCCCAGCATATTCGAGAGCCGCGCGATCGACTCGCCATACCCGTTGGAATCCTCAAAGGGCGCCGTGAAATGCTTGGACACGAGCAGCGCAAAATTGGTATTCTCCGTCTTTTTCGCAGGATCTTCAAAGCTGTGTCCGTTCACGGTCACGATGCCGTTGGTGTTCTCATTGACGACGATGCCGTTAGGGTTCATGCAGAACGTGCGGACATTGTCCTCAAATTTTTTTGTGCGGTAGACGATCTTGCCCTCGTACAGCTCATCCGTAATATCCGCAAAAATAACCGCCGGCAGCTCCACTCTGACGCCGATATCGACGCGGTTGGAGCTCGTCTCGAGCTTCAGCTCATCGCAGATTGTCTGCATCCACTTGGAGCCGCTGCGGCCGACGGAAACAATGCAGTCATGGCATTCGGCAGATTCCTGTGTGCCTGCTCCGGGCGTATAATACACACGATATCTGCTGTCCGCGGCGTCTGCGCTTCCCAGCCTCTCGATCCTGTCCACCGGCGTGTCAAAGAAAAAATCCACCCGGTCTTTCATCTCGTCATATATATTACCGAGGACGATATAATTGATATCCGTCCCCAGATGACGAACCGACGCGTTCAGCAGGTGGAGCCGGTTCTGCAGACATTTTTTCCCGAAGGCAGTCCCGGCGGTCGTATACAGCTTCGTGCCCTCGCCGCCGTGCTCCATGTTGATCTGATCGACATATTTCATCAGATCCAGCGCCTTCTGCCGGCCGATATGCTCATAGAGCGTTCCGCCGAAATCATTCGTGATATTGTACTTGCCGTCAGAAAAAGCACCTGCGCCGCCGAAGCCCTGCATGATGGAACAGCTCTTACAGCGGATGCACGTTTTTATCCTGTCGCCGTCGATCGGGCAATGCCTCTTCTCCAGGCTGTGCCCCGCTTCAAAAACAGCGATCTTCAGGTCCGGTCTCTTTTTCATCAGCTCATACGCGGAAAAAATACCCCCCGGCCCCGCACCGATGATAATGACGTCGTATTTCATATATTTCGTCCTTTCGTATATAGTTACTGTTCATTCTTTGCCAGCCACTGTCACACATGGAAACTTCCAGCCTCGACAGAGCGATGGCAGACATATACACAATGCATTCGACGATGCTATAATATCAGGTATCCGATTAAATTCCAAAATACAGAAACTGCTTTTCATGAAAAATCCATACAGGAGGCAAATTCCATGACTATCACAGACAAAGTAAAAGAACTGGTTGCTGCACCGACCGTATATGAAGGCGCCAAAAAAGCAGGCGAAGATTACCTCGCCGCCGTCGGAACCGCAAAACAGGCAGAGGCTGCAGCCGCTCTGCTGAAAGAGCTGAAAGAAGATGTCGGTGACATCGACGGCGCCATCGCCTTCGGCTCATCCGAAACAGGGAAACAGATCCTCGGTTCCGGCGCTGCCGCTTTCGTTGACAACGCGAAAAAAGCAAAGGCAGCCGGCGGGAAATACTGCATCTGCCCGGCATGCCAGGCAGGCGGTTATATTCTCGATCACGCTGATGAACTCTGATTGATTCCCTGAAGTCCATACATACATTTGAAAAGACATTTTTTTCACACAGGGGCACACAGCACATGACATCTGTGTGCCTCTACCAGTCTGCATCATACCGGAAACCGATCTTCGCCAGCTGCTTCTCCGTCGAAGCCAGCCTCGCTTCAAACTGAGGGTAGAAATCCTGAAAGCGATCATATGGCTGCACATAGAAGATCTGCAGCACGCTCCGCGCAATCTGCTCCCGTGCTTTTTCCGGAAAACGCGCCAGCTGCGCTGCCGTATCCTTCAGAAAGAAATGCCAGGTACAGATAAATTTTTCGTATGGGTCCATATCTTCCACACCGATCCAGTCCGAGACCTTCACCTCATACCGCTCAGCATCCGCTTTTGTACATTCGCCCTTCTGAAGGAAATAATAAAATCCACGTTTCCGGCCATGGGTGATCTTACCGCAGAACTGAGCATTTTCTGATGGCTCACCCGACAATTTACCTTCTGCTGCATCGCCTGACATTTTTTCTGTTTCTGCATCGCCTGACATTTTTTCTGCTTCTGCAGCACAGGTCTTTTTTTCAGCCTCTGTATTGCAGGATGCTTTCTCTGCTCCTGCATCATGGGATATTTCTTCCTGTGTATTCCCGACGGCTTCATCCACATAGTATCTGCCGAGGGGAAACAGACGGCAGAATCCCGGGCGGAAGGCATAGATGCTGCACCGTCCGTTTTCATCCAGGAAAGGACATCCTTCCGGCTTTTCCGGATGTGCTTCGTCGTACTCCATGATATTCGGCAGGATCATCCCATCCGTCATGCGGATCTCAATCTCCTTCTCGATCATGTCCTCAAAGCTTTTATGCGTCCAGATCGTCAGGCAGTACATATCCAGCGGATCCAGAATGATAGAATCCCCGGTATTCCGGCAACAGTCCGAGCAGCCCTCACAGCCGTTGCAACCTGTTTTTGCCATATCATTTTTGCCGTAAAATCTTCCGTCCCAGATATCGTTGATCGCCACATCTCTCTGCATCGTCGTTCTCCTGCCATTCTGAACCATTCTCACGCGTCAATTCCCTGCGCCCATGACATTATACACTATTCAACCACACAGTAGAATCGCCCTCTGAAATATAATAATGTTGTAGCAGTTTTTTTCACAAAAAATGTATCGGGAGGAATTGCAACATGGCAAACAGAATTGTACTCAACAACATTTCCTATCACGGATACGGCGCGATCAAAGAGATCGTTCCGGAAATCCAGCGCGGAGGCTACAAAAAGATCTTCATCACCTCTGATCCTGATCTCGTGAAATTCGGCGTAACCTCCAAGGTAACGGATCTTCTGGACGAAGCCGGCATCGCCTATACGGTATACTCCGGCATCAAACCGAATCCGACGATCCAGAATGTGCAGGATGGCGTAAAGGCGTTCAAGGACGCCGGTGCTGACGCGATCGTAGCGATCGGCGGTGGATCATCCATGGACACAGCCAAGGCGATCGGTATCATCATCACCAACCCTGAATTCGCTGACGTCCGTTCTCTTGAGGGCGTTGCTCCTACAAAAAATCATGCTGTTCCGACCATTGCTGTTCCGACAACAGCCGGCACTGCAGCAGAGGTTACCATCAACTACGTCATCACCGATGTGGAAAAAGAGCGCAAGTTCGTTTGCGTTGATACGAACGACATCCCGGCTATCGCCGTTGTTGATCCGGATATGATGTCCTCCATGCCGAAGGGCCTCACCGCCTGCACAGGTATGGATGCGCTGACACACGCCATTGAAGGTTACATCACCAAAGCCGCTTTCGAGATCACCGATATGTTCCATATCGAGGCGATCCGTCTGATCAGCGAGAATCTTCGCGCCGCTGTGAATAACGAGCCGAAGGGCCGTGAAGGCATGGCCATGGCACAGTATATCGCCGGCATGGGATTCTCCAATGTAGGTCTCGGCATCGACCACTCCATGGCTCACTGCCTGAGCGCTCATTACGATTACCCGCACGGCATGGCATGCGCTATGCTCCTCCCGATCAGCATGGAGTTCAACCGCGATTACACCGGTGAAAAATATCGCGAGATCGCGAAGGCCATGGGCGTACAGGGAACCGAGAACATGACCCAGGAAGAGTACAGAGACGCCGCAATCGCAGCCGTTCAGAAGCTCTCTGATGATGTCGGCATTCCGAAGAAGGCTGACAGAATCCGCGAAGAGGATCTGCCGCAGCTCGCAAAGGATGCGCTTGCAGATGCCTGCTACCCGGGAAACCCGAGAGAAGCGACACCGGAACAGGTTATGGATATGTACAGAAAACTGATGTAATCCCGGTGTGTCGTTCACTCGGACACATGCAGAGGGCGGCTGTGCAGGCACAGCCGCCCTCATATTTTACGTCTGAATATCCTGACAGAATGTCCAGATATACAGATGCCTCCACCCGCAACCTGATTACAGTCCCATCGCTCCGCGAATTCCGCCGAGCAGTTCGCTGTATTCGGTGTACGCCGGCAGATCCGGGTTATCTTTGATGATCTGCTCCGTGGAGCGGAACAGGAAACCGGCCTTGCTGGCACGGATCATCCCAAGATCGTTATAGCTGTCACCGGAGGCAATCGTTTCAAAACCGATCGACTGCAGTGCTTTGACCGTCGAGAGCTTCGACTGTTCACAGCGCATGCGGAAGCCCGTGATCTCCCCGTTCTCTGCCACATCCAGTGAATTGCAGAACAGGGTCGGATAGCCGAGCTTTTTCATCAGCGGCATTGCAAACTGCTCAAACGTATCCGAGATCAGGATCACCTGCGTAAAGGACCGCAGCTCATCCAGGAACTCACGCGCGCCATCCATCGGATCGATCGTGGCAATGACATCCTGAATTTCCTTCAGGCCGAGCCCGTGCTCTTTCAGAATGCCAAGGCGCCAGTTCATCAGCTTGTTGTAATCCGGCTCATCGCGCGTCGTTCTCTTCAGCTCCGGAATCCCGCTGGCCTTTGAAAAAGCGATCCAGATCTCCGGCACCAGTACTCCTTCTACGTCAAGACATGTAATATACATCTGTTATTCCTCCTGTTTGTTTTTTAACTTCTCCCGCTGTGATGTGCTTCCTTGATCCGATACATCTGCGCATCAGCGGCATTGATAAAATCATCCAGATTTTTGCCGACAGTATCATCCGGTGCCATGACCATACCCATGCTGATCCGGATCTTCTGTTTTGCCAGATCCTCTGTGACCTCTGCGCGGAAATTTTCCATGTCCTCTGCACGGTCCATGGGAAAAATAATCAGGAATTCATCTCCGCCATAACGGCACACATATCCATCTTCCGGCTTTCTGTCCGTGAGCACCGCTGCAATGCGTACGAGTACCCGGTCGCCGTAATCATGTCCGCAGGTATCATTCAGTTTTTTGAAATGATCCACGTCTGTGAAGCAGACAGCCACTTTTCCGCCGGCACGGATCTCTTCCTCGAAAAACGGCACAATCTTCTCCGTGAGAGCAGTCCGTCCGTAAACGCCGGTCAGCCGGTCCCTGTCATAGATTTCCGAGAGACGCTTCAATGCCGTGCGGATCTGTGTATTCGCATAGACGGTCTGAAGCGTATTCAGGATATATTCCTGAATCCTGTATACATTCAGATAGTCAGCGATATAGCGGGGATTGCGGACGACCATATAGCCCGCTGCATACTGCTTCATATGGAGCGGCAGGATAAAATACGTCGACCCCGCGCAGGAATTCCAGAGATACCGGTTCAGCTCAGCCGCATTGTCAAAAAACATCTCTCTGTCGTATTCTGATGCGCGTACCACGCGGAGACGGTGTCTGTCATATCCTTTCTCCGGCAGTGTGGATCCCGGCTCCGGGCTGACCAGCCTGTCATCAAAAGCCAGATAACATCCGTCATCATCGAGATCCCGGAATTCTCTCAGTACACAGGAGGCAATATCCTCCAGTGTCTCGCACGCCATCAGATCCGCTTCAAAGGAAGCCATCGCCGCATCGGAAAGCGCAGCGTTCAGTCCGGCCTCGATCTGATTGCGCACATATTTACGGTAATCCACCAGACCGGTATTCGGACATCCGCAGCTCTCTCCGTAATGGCAGTGGCTCGTCACATAGTGATGCTTCGGAAGCTTCTCCCCCTGCCAGCAGCGGTCCAGGATCTCCATGGCGCGTGACCCGATCTGTGTCCGGTTCAGATCCGCACTGGTGATCTGCGGATCAAAATAGGATGCCTTATCCAGACAGTCAAAGCCCGTCACACAGAAATTATCCGGTACCTTCAGCCCCGCCTTCTCCGCCTCCATAATAATACCGACGGCGATATTGTCATTGGCACAGACGATGGCATCCGGCAACTTTTTTTCCGACGAAAGGATCTGTCTCATCGTCGAAATGCCGCTCCGGAAATCATACGTTCCGCTGTTCCAGTCCTGATTTTCCTCCGGAATATCGAATTCCTTCATGCAGTCGTGAAACGCGGCCTCCCGCTCCTGGTTCTCATAGTTATCCGCCGGACCGCCGGCAAAGAAAAATGACCGGCACCCGTGAACATCGTAAAGATGGTGAATGATCTCACTGACGGCCGCTCTGCCGCCGATCCCGGCATAATACATGCCGTCCGCTTCCATACACAGGGAAACGGCAGGTACGCCGCTCTCCCTTACGCGCCGGAACAGTTCCTTTTTCACCTGCTCATCCAGAATATTGGTGGCATCCACAATGATACCGTCATATTGTCTGAGATCCGGCAGACTGAAGATGTTGTATTCGCCTCCGTTAAACCGCCTGCTCTTGCTGGAATTACCCCAGCACTGAAACTGAAACAGGCCGACGTCCTCTTTCATCTGCGCGGCATAGGTCTGGATCCCTTCCGTCCATTCATTTGTAACAAAGCGCTTCCATCCGTCAAATAACAGCGCGACTCTTTTCATCGTAGTTCGCCTTTTCCTCAGGATTTAACAGCTAAGGCCATCCGTTTGTCCCGGATGGCCCTATTATATCAGATAATGCAGTTATCATACATAAAAATCCCGGGGCTTTGCTCTGCACTTACCCGTTATCTGTCCCTGTGCGCTGTACGCACGCATGGCCTTCGTAAAGCGGATCGTCCTCTCACCGCTCATGACAGCCGCGCCCAGCGGATACCTGTCCGGCAGCACTTCGGCCGGCGCCTCGGGCTCCCAGTAATAAATGCCCCGGCCGGCACCATCGGGCATGTTTCTGAGGGCTTCCACGGCATCGCGGAGCAGATCATACGTCTTCTGCGGCTCCGTATATTTTTCTCCGATCTCGGCAATGATGACCGGCTTCCTGTACTTTACGTAATAGGCATTGAGGTACCAGGAAAGCGGATGCTCATAGTCTTCCCTGTTTGTCTGTCGCATGTGCCAGAACGGATAGTACGAAAATCCGAGCACATCCGTCATGCCGCCATTGGCAAAGAAGGTATCATAAAAAGCTTCGATATCTTCCCGGCGCTCGATGCTGGCCAGGTGCGTCACAACCTCCGTATCCGGCGAAGCATCCTTCACCGCCGCGTATCCGCTGTTGATCAGCACGGCCAGTGCTTCCGCCTGTTCCGGAAAACGCCCCACCGGATGCATCATGCCGTTGTTGATCTCATTGCCCACCTGGAACTGATCCACGTGAACATCTGCACGCCGCATGGCCTGCAGGATATCCTGCGTGTGCTGATATACGCGCGCTTTCAGGGTTTCCAGACTGTCATACTTCCACGCCTCCGGCATGATCTGGAAATCCGGATCCGCAAAAAAATCGCTGTAATGCGCATCGATCAGAATACGAAAGCCCAGATCCTGTGCGCGCTTCGCCTGTTTTACGGCTTCGCTGGTATCGCAGAAACCGGTCATGCAGATCTCGTTCTTTCTTTTTTCCCAGAATCCTGATGACGGCGGATCCACGAAGACCCGCTGGCGGTAGGCATTCGCACCCATTTTCTTCAGAATGGCCAGCGCATCGCACACCTCTCCGTTTTCGTCCTCAAACGTGTAGCCCTGCTGTTCCAGCTGCGAAAGCCAGCCCGTATCCACGCCATACGCGAATCTGTCATCCATCCCCATCCCCGATCCTTTCACATAGCAACTGTTTCTTCTGTCCCGTCCGTCAGCGCTGCCGGAACGCGAACGCCCCCTTCACAGCTGCTGACATATCTGATTCTGAGATGATCAGATGCCGCGAAAACTGAAAGTGATGCTGAGCGGTCTGCTGTTGTCCAGCCGCCAGGGCGGCAGTACATCCGCACCCCACGTATCATCGCCTCCGACGCCGGCCTGCCTTCCGATCCTGATGCAGGTGAAAAGCACAGGCGGCAGTTCATTGCTGTGCGCCGCCGTCTCCAGTTCCTCCGGCCGGTACGGCAGGGCGGAGAAATCCAGACCTTCTGATGTGAAAAGCAGTCCGTGACCGCTTTTATCCGTCACCCTGGCATACCGCACGTCTTCCCTGTTGCCGCACTCCTGCGGAACCAGATATCTGGCCATGTTTTCCGTCACCTTTTTATGATAGATGCCGAGCTTTGCCTGACGCCTGTCCGGATAGGTGTCCTCCGGTCCGAGGCCGTACCATGTCATGTCATCATACGACGCATCCATGGTGAAAAGCATGCTGAATTCCCGCAGCACGCCGACATCATCGGAGCAATCCATCGAGAGCGTCGTCCGGACGGTCCCCTCACCATCCACACAATAGGTAACGGTGCAGTCCTTCGCCGGTACCGTCGGCAGATGAAGCGTATACGTCACACACACTGTGTCCTTTTTTCTCTCCACACGATAAGGCGTTATCCCTCTCCCGTTTTCTGTCTTCTGCGTAGCATACAGACCTGCTGAACGCCACTGTCCGCCGCGGAAGATCAGGAGATTCGCCCTGTCGTTATCCGTAATGGCACGCCAGAAATTCGGCCGGGGCGTGCGCTTCAGCAATTCTCTTCCCGCATAACGGTACGACACCGGGCCGCCCTCCGTTGCAGAGAACAGGATTTCAAACTCTCTGCCCTTCTCTCCGCCGCGAATGCCCACATTATTGAAGCCTTCCGTGACAGTCAGCGGAGCTGCAGACGGATGCGCCGGAACCGTGCGATCGATCACCGTCTGTCCGAATGCCACCTCATATCCGCGCTCAGCCCAGGCGGTATCCTCCGCGAGGCAGAAGGAGATCGTGATCACATACTCTCCGGATGCTTCCGGAACAGTAAACGGGAGATCGACCGTGCGTTCCCCGCAGGGCGGCACATCCAGTCTGTCCTCGCGTGTATCCATCACCTCGCCGTCCTTCGCCAGCGTCATTACACAGCGATACCGGTTCAGATTGATAAACAGGTTTTTATTCGCGATCGTCGCTTTCATCCCATCGAAGCGGATGCGCACCGTCTGGTAACACCACCTGACCTCCTGCATTTTCGGAGAAGGATCTCTGTCCTCTGCATAGCACAGTCCGTCCCCGCTGAAGCTGTAATCGGTCGGCCTGTCGTCAAAATCGCCGCCGTATGCCTGATATTTCCTGCCGTTGCGATCCCTCGCCGTCAGCGACTGATCGATAAAATCCCAGATGAAGCCGCCCTGATACAGCGGTTCTTCATCCGTCAGATCCGTATACTCCTTCAGGCCGCCGCAGGAATTCCCCATGGCATGGGAATACTCGCAGCTGATGTACGGCTTGTCGCGGTGCACGCGCAGGAAGTCCCGGATGTGTGCCACCGGCTCATACATGGTGCTCTCCACATCCGATGTGTCGTTGTACCGGCGGTCGTGAACAATGCCTTCATAGTGAACGATGCGCGATCTGTCCACACGGTGGAAATACCGTGACATCTCGTAGATATCCCTGCCGCCGAATGATTCATTGCCGCACGACCAGATGAGGATGCACGGATGATTTTTATCCCGCTCATACATGGAAGCCGCGCGGTCCAGCACCAGCTGCAGAAATTCCGGCCTGTCACCGGGCACGGCATAATCCGGCGCTCTCATACCTCTGACAATCGGATCCCAGGTGCCATGCGCTTCCAGATTGGTCTCATCGATCACGTAGAGCCCCAGCGCATCGCACAGACGGTACAAAGCCGTCTGGTTGGGGTAGTGGCTCGTACGCACGGCATTGATATTATTGCGCTTCATCGTGATAAGATCGCGGCGGATCATATCTGCTGTGATGCACCGACCGGCCTCCGCGCAGAATTCATGCCGGTTGACACCGTGAAACACAATCCGCTGTCCGTTCAGCAGCATAAGGCCGTCACGGATCTCGAATCTGCGGAAACCGACCTTTTCCCACACTGTCTCCCGGTGGACGCCATCGCTTCCCGAGAGATCCAGCCGGAGATCATACAGCGCAGGCTCCTCCGCACTCCACAGCTGCGGCGCATCTACGGGGAAATCGCAGCTGAATTTTTTACTGAGATCACGCGTCTCATCAATAATGCTTTTCCTGTCGCTGTCATACAGCCGGATTCTCACCGTTCCCTCTCCGTTCACCGACGCTCTGATCTTCAGCACAGCCTGCGTAAACCGTTCATTCAGATCCGTCAGGATCCTGATATCTTCCATGTGCACGTCCGGCTGCATCACCAGTTCCACATCCCGGAAAATACCCGAGAACCGGAAGAAGTCCTGATCTTCGCACCAGCTGCCGGATGTCCACCTGAATACCTGAACGGCCAGGCGGTTCGCCCCGTTTTCCTTCAGATAAGGCGTCACATCAAACGCCGACGGCGTGAAGGAATCCTCACTGTATCCCACGTAAGTCCCGTTCATCCAGACGGCGATGCCGCTCTCTGCGCCCTGAAAAACGAGATGCACGGTATGACCGCGGAAACGTTCCGGTACGTCGAACATCCGGACATACGTGCCCACCGGATTAAATCTCTCCGGAATCTCTCCCGGCTCTAACGCCTCATGTCCGTCCCAGGGATACTGTTCATTCACATACTGCGGGTGCCCATAGCCCTGCAGCTGGATGTGTCCCGGCACCCGGATATCATCCCAGTCTTCGACGGAAAAATATTCTTTTTCAAATCCCGTCACGGCCTTCTTATAATTTTCAGCATAACGAAACTTCCAGATGCCCTGCAGAGACATCCGGCAGTCAGACGGATCGCCGGGCAGGGCATCCGGCGACAGATAGAAGAGATGATCTGAATGGGCATCGAGTCTGTTCTGCCTGAACACCCGGGGATCCCTCACAACAGCATAATCAAAATCAGTCATACATTCTCCTCACATTCTCTC
>ONKP01000088.1 GCA_900318405.1 uncultured Eubacteriales bacterium
CTGGTACGGGACATAATGGATCCTCCTGTATGAAATAAGCATATCAGATTCATTAGGAACCGTCCCAGATTCTGTCTTAATTTATGAGGCCATTATAGAGTGGTTGAATATGCCATGTGAGAGGCCGGCTGTGGACCGGTCATTTTTTGTGTTTGGAGTTGAAATCTATCACTGAAAAGTTCGGAAAGGAAAATGAATGAAGAATATTAAAAAAAGAAGCTGCGCGCTCATTCTTGCAACAGCAACGGCTGTCACAGGAATCTGTGGCACAGTTCCCGTATCAGCAGAAGGAACACCGCCTTCATCAGCAGATGCAGTGCAGGATACCTCTTCAGTGCCGGTTTCAACGGATGGCCTGGATTTTTCATCTGCCAGGCTGATCCTCGGCACATCCGATGAGAATATCGTTACGGATACGGATAACGTCGTATCAGAGTATGATGGCGTCTATCTGCTTCAGTATGATTCTGCTGAAGAAGCTGAAAATGCTTATTCCTGCTACTATGGAAAAGCAGATTTTATTTCTCCGGATACGGGACTTCAGGCGGCCGATGATTCCTATGTGACCGGCAACGATGATGCAGAAGCAGATACGGATGCACTGACAGCTCTTGATACAGCACTGGAAGAAGCTGATCAGGTGCCTGAGGGGAAAACCATTGCGGTGCTGGACACCGGAATCAACAGGAACGATTACAGTAACGTTGTGGAAGCTGTGTCCATGCTTGGTGACAGTACGGATGATGACAACGGACATGGTACAAGAACCATGAACTGCATCCTGTCAAAAAATGCAGATGCCCATGTAATATCGATCAAGGTACTGGATGAAAACGGCAGAGGGACCACGTCGGCAGTTTATGCCGGCATCCGCTACGCGGAAGAACAGAAGGCAGACATTATTCTGATGCCGCTGTATGCATATTGTAATGCAGGCAATGCAGCGATCAGTGAGGCTGTCCGTGAAGCGGAGTCCGCAGGAATCACGGTTGTCGGTGCGGCCGGCAATGACGGGAACAATGCCAGCTGTTATATCCCCGGCAGTATTACGGAAGCCATGATCATCGGCGCCTGTGACGGTAACGGGAACAGAATCGCACAGAGCAATTACGGTGATACCGTGGATTATTACGTGAATGCAGGATCAACCTCTGAGGCCTCTGCACTGATGGCGGGTTTTCTCAGCAGTGTCAGCGGAGATTATAACGAATCAGTTGCATCGGCTGTTCAGGAGAAAAGCTGGATTTTTGCAAATGAAGGAAAAGAAGAAGAGGACAGCAGTGTTGATGGTATAGATGCCAGCAGCGGTTTCATCGCAGCCGATGATCTCGCATCTTATGTAACGGATGGAACCCATCCGGAAGATCAGTACATCACACAGTGGCTTGGCGTCAGTAAGGAGAAAATTCTGGCGGAGCTGAACAGTCATACCGCTGACAACTATTATCTGACGACGCCTTATCTGTCCCTCGGCCTGACCGGCGATCTGCCCCGTCCGAACGGCGATACCGGCGGTTATACAGCAGGGATGCAGTGCACCGGTTTTGTTGTCTATGTGCTGAACAAGGCAGCCGGGTATGCCAACACCGTCCCCACCATGTCGAATCAGAACATGTATTTTAAGATCTCTGATGGAAAATACTGGGGTCTTTACGGTTCCTGGCTGAACGCTTTCAAAGCGCATCACATCATCGGGTACTATTTCAACAGCAAGGAGGACATGCTGAAATCCGGGAAACTTCAGAAAGGCGATATTCTGATCATCGACCCGTCAGGCGAAGGACTTGTGAATAACAAGGACGCCGACGGAAATGTGCGTGACGGACATACCGGTTTCTTCTGGGGCATGAGCAATGTCATCAGTGAGATCACCGGAAAACTGAGTGCACCGTACAACAACTATCTGGTCATCCCGCTCGGAGAGCCCGGGGAAGGCGATCCGGGACTCGTCAGGGTGAAAAAACTTGATACACTGACCATTTATACGGGGTATAACACAAAACGACTGGTTGATAGCGGATGCAAAGTTTATACGGTGAAAAAAGATCTGCTGGATGTAGGGAAGG
>ONKP01000057.1 GCA_900318405.1 uncultured Eubacteriales bacterium
CGTTGTGCGGTAACCGTCAGAGAGAACCTTCTGCACCGCTGCCTCGATGGCGTCTGCCTCTTTGTCGAGGTTCAGAGAGAAACGAAGCATCATTGCTGCAGAGAGAACCGTCGCGATCGGGTTGGCGATATTCTGACCGGCAATATCCGGTGCCGATCCGTGTGTGGGCTCATAGAGTCCGAAGCTCGTCTCATTCAGGCTCGCCGACGGCAGCATACCGATGGAACCGGCTGTCATGCTCGCCTCATCCGAGAGAATGTCACCGAACATATTCTCCGTCAGAATGACATCGAACTGCTTCGGATCGCGGACAAGCTGCATCGCACAGTTGTCAACCAGCATATTTTCATAGGTGACATCCGGATATTCCGCTGCCACTTCCTTTGTCACTTTTCTCCAGAGACGGGAAGAATCAAGCACATTGGCCTTGTCAACCTCCGTGACTTTCTTCCTTCTCTTGCGGGCAATTTCAAAAGCACGCTTTGCAATTCTGCGAATTTCATTCTCATTGTAAGAGAGTGTATCAACAGCAGTCAGAACGCCGTCAACCTCTTTGGTCTCTCTCTTGCCGAAATACAGACCGCCGGTGAGCTCACGGACAATGATCATGTCGAAACCCTGATCGCCGATGATGTCATCACGCAGCGGGCACGCTGCCCTGAGTTCATTGTACAGATGGGCAGGACGGAGGTTGGCGAAAAGGCCGAGTGCGCTTCGAATACCGAGAAGTCCGGCTTCTGGACGGCGTGAAGGCTCGAGCTTGTACCATGGCGACGTTTTTGCGTCTCCGCCGATGGAACCCATGAGAATGGCATCGCAGGTCTTTGCCTCTGCCACCGTGTCATCTGTCAGCGGATAGCCGGTTGCATCGATCGACGCTCCGCCGAGCAGCAGATTCGTGTACTGGAATTTGTGACCGTATTTTTCCGCGACAGCATCAAGAACCTTCTTTGCCTCGTCAACAATTTCCGGACCAATGCCATCACCGTGGATCAAACCAATTTTGAAATCCATATGCATCTCCTTAATCGCGTATATACAAAGACGCTCCCGCGGACGAACAGCCCACGGAAGCATCAGCAGATCAACATCACTTTTTCGCCGTTGTTTTCTCTTCCTTAGTACTCTTCACGGCTTTTTTCTCAGCATTTTTTGCTTCTTTGGCATCCTTCTCGGCATCTTCCTTCGCGGCTGCTGCCTGTTCAGGCTTTTCAACCTGGGCGATTGCTTCCTTCCGCATCGGGATTCTGCAGTTCTTGTTATTGCCAAACTCGACGATGACATCTTCATCGCTGATGTCGATGACGATTCCGTAAAAACCGCCGGTCGTCACGACTGCGTCGCCGACTTCCAGCGAACTGAGCATCGCCTGCATTCTCTTCTCTTCCTTCCTCTGCGGACGGATCATCAGAACATACATCAGAAGAACCATCACTACCAGAAGAATGATCATACTGGCCATACCACCACCGCTACTCGAAGAACTGGCAAATATCATAATTCATATCCTCCAAAATTATGCGTAAAATCACTTTCCTTATCATACACAAATTGCCCGCCGGTAACAAGACCTGATTGGTTTTTATTCTTCTTTCGCACGCACCTTCTGGTAATACACCGGCTGGTGCATGACCGTATGTATCTCGTGCTCCTCATCCATCGCATACAGCGTATCCTTTTTCCAGGTATCCCAGGTGCCGCTGTCGATCGCTGCGCGGATCTCCTCCATCAGGTGATTGTAAAAATAAAGGTTATGCAGCGTACACAGCCTGAGTCCCAGCATCTCCCCCGCCTTCAGCAGGTGCCGGATGTACGCGCGGCTGTAGCGTCGGCAAACCGGACACTGACAACCTTCTTCGATCGGCCTGTCGTCCTCCGTATACTGCGCGTTGACAAGGTTCAGATGGCCATGGTGCGTATATACATGACCATGGCGCCCGTTTCTGCTCGGATATACGCAGTCGAAAAAATCAACGCCCCGGTCCACAGCCTCGATGATATTCGCCGGTGTTCCGACGCCCATCAGATATGTCGGCTTATCCTTCGGCAGATACGGCACCACATGATCCAGCACATCATACATCTGCTCATGCGTCTCGCCGACCGCAAGACCGCCGATCGCATAGCCGTCCAGATCCAGCTCCGTGATCTGTTTTGCATGATCAATCCGAAGATCATTGTATACAGCGCCCTGATTGATACCGAAGAGAAGCTGATGCGGATTGACCGTGTCCTCCCTGGCGTTCAGTTCATCCAGCTTATTTTTACAGCGAACCAGCCAGCGCGCCGTACGGTCAATCGAATTCTTCACATAGATTCTGTCCGCAACGCTGGAAGGGCATTCGTCAAAAGCCATGGCGATCGTCGAACCGAGGTTGGACTGGATGGTGATGCTCTCCTCCGGGCCCATAAAAATTTTGTGGCCGTCGATATGAGAGCGGAAAGTTACGCCCTCCTCGCGGATCTTGCGAATATCGGCGAGTGAAAACACCTGGAAGCCGCCGGAATCCGTCAGGATCGGACGATTCCACGCCATAAACTTATGAAGACCGCCCATTTTTTTAATCACCTCATCACCTGTGCGCACATGCAGATGATAGGTATTTGACAGCTCAATCTGTGTTCCGATCCTCTCCAGATCATCCGAAGAGACGCCGCCCTTGACAGCGCCCACGGTTCCCACGTTCATAAATACCGGTGTCTGTACCGTGCCGTGAACAGTCTGAAACTCCGCGTGTTTCGCCTGTCCGCAGGTGCTTACGATTCTGTATTCCGCCATTATACACACTCCTTACCTGTCTATAAGTCAGCTGATCTGACTTGCCTGAATCATCCTAACGCTATCGGATACTTTTTCGTCTGTCAAGCCCCTACGGTCGCTGTGGGAGCTGTTCACCTGTTTAAATTGGGACACATTCCTGAAGTTGTGGCAAGAGCGCCTGCGTCCGGTTGCTTTTCGGCGGAAACAGGATTTATAATGCATGCAATAATGCACTTATCATAAGAGGAGAAATTTAATGTCAGAAATGGATTATACACTTGGCATAGATATCGGATCCACGACAGTCAAAGTCGTTCTCATGGACATCGACCGCAAGATCCTTTTTTCCGATTACCGCCGGCACTTTGCCCGGATTCAGGAGACACTCGCTGATCTCGTGGGTGAGGCAGAAGACAAACTCGGCAACATCACGGTTCATCCCGTGATCACCGGTTCCGGCGGACTTGCTCTCGCCAAGAGCGTCAACATACCTTTTGTACAGGAAGTTATCGCTGTTTCCTCCGCGCTTCAGTTCACTGCGCCGCAGACAGACGTGGCCATTGAGCTCGGCGGTGAGGACGCAAAGATCATCTATTTTGAAAACGGCAATATCGAGCAGAGAATGAACGGCGTATGCGCCGGCGGTACCGGATCGTTCATCGATCAGATGGCATCGCTTCTGCAGACAGATGCCCCCGGGCTCAACGAATACGCCAAACATTACAAGGCAATCTATCCGATCGCAGCGCGCTGCGGTGTGTTCGCCAAAACCGATATTCAGCCGCTCATCAACGAAGGCGCCACGAAGGAAGATCTCTCCGTGTCTATTTTTCAGGCAGTTGTCAATCAGACGATCTCCGGCCTTGCCTGCGGCAAACCGATCCGCGGTCACGTGGCCTTTCTCGGCGGACCGCTTCACTTCCTCTCCGAGCTCCGCGCCTGTTTCATCCGGACGCTGAACCTTGACGAGGAACACACGATCGTGCCGGAAAACTCCCATCTCTTTGCGGCAATGGGTTCCGCACTGAATGCAGATGAAAAATGCGCGGTCTCCCTCGGCGAGATGAAAACGCAGCTCTCCAAAGGCATTAAGCTTCAGATGGAAGTGGCCAGAATGGCGCCGCTTTTCAAAGACAAAAAAGAATATGAGGAATTCGTCGCACGGCATGACAGGGATAAGGTGGCAACCGGCGATTTTTCCACGTACAGTGGCAACTGCTATCTCGGCATTGACGCCGGATCGACAACGACCAAGGCGGCCGTCATCAGTGAAGACGGCAAACTGCTGTATTCGTTCTACGACAGCAACCACGGCAATCCGCTCGCCACATCCATCAAAGCGATCGAGGAAATCTACCGTCTGATGCCTTCGACTGCGCGCATTGCCTATGCCTGCTCGACCGGCTACGGCGAGCAGCTGATCAAGTCCGCGCTGATGCTGGATGAGGGCGAGGTTGAGACCATCGCTCACTACACCGCTGCGCAGTTCTTCGATCCTGAGGTCGACTGCATCCTCGACATCGGCGGACAGGACATGAAATGCATCAAGATCAGGGACGGCGCCGTAGACAGCGTCATGCTCAATGAAGCCTGCAGCTCAGGCTGCGGATCCTTCATTGAGAACTTTGCGAATTCCCTCGGCTACGAGGTAAAGGATTTCGCCCAGGAGGCGCTTTTCGCCGAGCACCCGATAGACCTCGGCACGCGCTGCACCGTTTTCATGAACTCCAGAGTAAAGCAGGCACAGAAGGAGGGCGCAACTGTCGCCGATATCTCCGCCGGCCTCGCCTACTCCGTCATCCGCAACGCACTCTACAAGGTCATCAAGGTCTCCGATGCCAAAGAACTCGGAAAACACATCGTTGTGCAGGGCGGAACCTTCTATAATAACGGCGTTCTCCGCAGCTTTGAGCGCATCGCGGACTGCCAGGCTGTGCGCCCTGATATCGCAGGTATCATGGGTGCCTTCGGCGCCGCACTGATCGCCAGGGACCGCTGCGAGGGAAAGCAGACGACCATGCTGCCGATCGAGAAGATCAAAACGCTGCAGTACTCTACGAAGACAGCTTACTGCAAGGGCTGCACCAACCACTGCCGTCTCACCATCAACCGTTTCTCCGGCGGACGTCAGTATATCAGCGGCAACCGCTGCGAACGCGGCATCGGCAAGGAGAAAAACGCGCATCATATCCCGAATATGTACGAGTGGAAATACAACCGGATCTTCGGCTACACGCCTCTCACGGACGATGAGGCGCCCCGCGGCCGGATCGGTATCCCGCGCGTGCTGAATATGTACGAAAACTATCCGCTATGGTTCACATTTTTCACGAAACTCGGCTTCAGTGTCATTCTCTCGCCGCAGTCCACGAGAAAAATATATGAACTCGGTATTGAGTCCATCCCTTCGGATACAGCCTGCTACCCGGCCAAGATATCACACGGCCATATCGAATGGCTGATCTCGCAGGGAATCAAGACGATCTGGTACCCGTGCATTCCGTTTGAGCGCAATGAGTTCCCAGATGCCGTCAACCACTATAACTGCCCGATCGTCACCAGCTATGCGGAAAATATCAAAAATAACGTCGATGATCTGAAGGATCCGTCGATCCGCTTCATGAATCCTTTCCTCTCCTTCTCCAGTGAGAAGGTGCTGGCGGATGGGCTGGTGCGCGTTTTCTCCGATCTTCCGGAAAAAGAAGTGCGTGAAGCCTGCCAGGCCGGCTGGGATGAAATGGCAAAAGTGCGTGAAGATGTGCGCAGAAAAGGCGAGGAAGTTCTGGCATGGATGAAGGAAACCGGACATCACGGCATTGTCCTCGCCGGACGTCCGTATCACATTGACCCGGAGATCAATCACGGCATCCCGGAGATGATCAACTCCTATGATGTGGCTGTCCTGACAGAGGATTCCGTGTCGCACCTTGCGCCAATCGAGCGCCCGATCCGCGTCAACGATCAGTGGATGTACCACACGAGGCTCTATGCCGCGGCCAACTTTGTCAAGACCCGCGATGACCTGGAGCTGATCCAGCTGAACTCCTTCGGCTGCGGTCTTGATGCTGTCACAACCGATGAGGTCTATGAGATCCTCTCGGGAAGCAGCAAGATCTACACCGTTCTGAAAATCGATGAAGTCAACAACCTGGGCGCTGTCAGGATCAGGATCCGTTCGCTCCTTGCAGCCGTCCGCGCAAGAGAAAAGAATCCGGAACCCCGTGAGATCAAATCTTCTGCGATCAAGAAAGTTCCGTTTACAAAGGAAATGAAGGATCAGAGATACACGATCCTCGCGCCGCAGCTGTCACCCATTCACTTCAGCCTGATCGAGTCAGCTTTCGACTCGGCCGGCTACAATCTGGTGGTGCTGGATAACGACAACCGCTCGGCGATCGACCAGGGACTTCGTTACGTCAACAATGACGCCTGCTATCCTTCTCTCCTCGTTGTAGGCCAGTTTATGCAGGCCTTAAACTCCGGCAAGTATGATCCGGACCATACGGCGATTATCATGAGCCAGACAGGTGGCGGATGCCGGGCATCGAACTACATTGCTTTTATCAGGAGAGCCCTGAAGAAAGCGGGCTTCGAACAGGTGCCTGTCATCTCCCTGAATCTGGCCGGCCTGGAAGCCAATCCTGGATTCAAGATCACCCCGGATCTGGCGATCAGGGTAACCTATGCCGCCATACTCGGTGATGTTCTCATGAAATGCCTGTACCGCATGAGACCGTATGAGAAGACGCCGGGTTCTGCCAACCGCCTGCATCAGAAATGGGATAAGA
This sequence comes from uncultured Eubacteriales bacterium, assembly GCA_900318405.1. GTDB lineage: Bacteria > Bacillota > Clostridia > Lachnospirales > Lachnospiraceae > Bilifractor. Next base: position 6,550 of record ONKP01000057.1, read on the forward strand.
TCTGCAGACATTTTGTCAGCGACAAACACGTAAGCCTGCGCAGGTTCAGAACGCTCTGCCGCCAGATCATCCGTGATTTTGACCGCCTGCCGGTCAATGAGGTACGCAAGCCGCGGGTCGGCATTGTCGGTGAGATCCTGGTAAAATATGCGCCGACAGCCAACAATCATCTGGTCGATCTGCTGGAGAGTGAAGGCGCGGAAGCTGTTGTTCCGGATTTCGTGGACTTCTTCATGTACAGCTTCTATAACTCTCAGTTCCGCCATGAGCACTATGAGATGTCCTGGAGCAATATGGCCGTTCGCAAGGCAGCGATCGGTGCTGTAAAAATGCTCCGCCGGGCGGCTGATGAGGAATTCATCAACAGCCGGCATTTCATACCGTCCTCCAACATCGAGGATCTGGCGAAATACGCCTCTGACATCGTTTCCGTCGGCAACCAGACCGGCGAAGGATGGTTCCTCACCGGTGAGATGATGGAGCTGATCCACGGCGGTGTGGAAAATATCGTCTGCATCCAGCCTTTTGGCTGCCTGCCGAACCACGTGGTCGGCAAGGGTGTCATCAAAGCCGTGCGTGCCGATTATCCGAAAGCGAACATCGTCGCCATCGATTACGATCCGGGCGCATCGGAGGTTAACCAGCTGAATCGAATCAAACTGATGCTGTCGACCGCCAACAAAAATCTGAGGGATACGGAAGCGAATCTGTACGAGGCATAAATTCAGTATGTATGGATATTTGTATTGCTGAGATTCCGCAACCATCTTACAAAAGAAATCCGGGCTGCTGTGAAGCAACCCGGATTTCTTTATCTAATCTTATTCAGTTTTTTACATATCTTCCTTCCGCGGTTTGCGGCCGCAGGATTTTTTCTCGGGACAGTAGCCGAGTACTTCACACTTCGGCATCATATAATGATCGACGAGATATTTCCACTGCTCGGAGTATGCAGACAGTGCCTGGCAGATGTCGTTGAACATCTCTCTGAATTCCCAGTACGCTCTCGTACACATCCGCTGACGGGACATATCGATGAGATTGCGAAGATTCCTTTTATCCACGATCTTTGTCGTCATGCCAAGCGGAAGAAGCATGGCTGAATCCTCACGGGGAATGCCAAGTGCCTCCAGCTTGCGAAGTGCCTCTGCAATATCAGCCATGGCGTCCTGGTAAATTTTCCCGGCCTCTTCGCTGGCCTGTACCGAGTGCGGTGTCACATAGGTAAAACCCTTCTCATAATTGATGTACCGGGTACTTGCCTGCAGTCTCGTCGGAGCTCCGCCGATATGCGTATACCACTCCCGGATCACCCGTGCGGAATAACCATCGATGATCATATAGACATCCGGATATTCAAAGGTACGGCCATGGCCCTCATTCAGACAGCCGATGCCACGCCTGTAATTCTTCTCCGGTGTTTCTGTATCCGATCCCCAGCAGGTGCCGGCTTCTCTTCCGATCAGTTCGATCGGATTCTTTGTCGTAAATTCCTGAATCGTGATTTTTCCCATTTATTTATCCTGCATTCACTGAGTCCCATGGTAAAAATAATGTTACCTTACTGCATGAAGCCTGACTGCTCTATCGCTGTGTAAACAGCTTCATTCAGTACGTCGTTCCACCACCCTGATACGAAGCATCCGTGTTGTCATAGCCCGTATTATCTGTGGTTGATGTATCTCCAT
>ONKP01000074.1 GCA_900318405.1 uncultured Eubacteriales bacterium
TAACAAACGGCGAATGAAATTTACACGCAGCAAAATGACCGGTTCATCTGAGAGCAGAGTTCGAAATTCCATGCGCAATGCGGCGACTTCCGTGGGAGGCCAGCTGCTGAACAATCTGCTCCGGTTTATCTGCCGCACGGTGTTCATTTATACGCTGGGCAAGGAATTTCTCGGCATTTCAAGTCTGTACACGAACATCCTCACACTTCTCAGCATTTCGGAACTCGGATTTTCCTCTGCGGTGACGTTCAGTCTTTATAAGCCGCTGGCGGAAAATGACCGGGAGACGATCCGGTCGCTGATGGCCTTCTACAAGAAGGCCTACCGCGTCATCGGGCTGATTATTTTCGGCGTGGGCATGTGCCTGATGCCGTTTCTGCCGAAGCTCATGACGGGCGTGACGGACAAGGTCAACATCTACCTCTATTACTTTCTGTATCTGATGCAGACGGTCGTTTCCTACCTGTTTTATGCCTATAAGGCGGTTCTGCTCACGGCGGATCAGAAGAAATACATCAGCGACCTGATCAGCTATTTCTGCCAGATCGTCATGAATGTTCTGCAGATCATTGTGCTGTTCACGCTGCGTTCGTTCTTTATTTATACGGTGCTGCTGATCGCGGAGAATATCGTGGCGAACCTTCTGGTGGCAGCAGCCGCAGACAGGCATTACCCGTATATCCACGGGTCGGCAAAACCGCTTTCCGACGGGCAGAAGAAGGATATTTTTTCCCGCGTCTACGCGATGGCTCTGTATAAGGTGAGCAGCGCGGTCGGCACGGCGACGGATAACCTGATCATCTCTGCGTGGATCAGCGTGGCAGCGGTCGGCATCTACAATAATTACTACATGATCATTCAGGTTTTTCAGAACCTGCTGACGGGCGTTTTTCAATCGGTATCCGCGAGCGTCGGAAACCAGTTTGTCGGCGAGAGCAGGGACAGGAATGCCTTTATTTTCCGCTGCCTGAATCTGGCTAATAATTTTCTGGTTACGATGCTGAGCGTCTGCTTTCTCACGGTATTTCAGCCGTTTATCACGATATGGATCGGGAAGGATTACCTCCTTGCCGACAGCGTGCTGTGGATCGTCGTTTACAATTTCGCCACCAATTATTATCAGTATGTCGTTCAGATCTACCGCGAGGCGACGGGCGTGTTCGTGAAGGGTAAATACCGTGCTGTGGCGACCGCCGTGTCGAACCTGATCATCTCCATCATCCTCGTTCAGCTGATGGGCATCGGCGGCGTTTTCCTTGGCTCGATCATCAGCAGGATGGCGACGACGGGCTGGTATGACGTGGTGCTGGTGCACAGGAACGGACTGCAGAGATCGCCTGTCAGATTTTTTCTGGAAGAGACAATGTGCGGCGGTCTGATTGCCGTCCTCGGGATTACGGTTAACCGGATCACGGCGCTGCTGTTCCGGTCGTCATGGGTTCTGCTGATCACGCGGGGCGTTCTCAGTATTGTGCTGACGGCGGCTGTATTCTGGCTGATTTACGGACGAAGCGGCGAATTTGCCTATCTGAAAAATAATGTCATGAAGAGATTTCTTAAAAGGCGTAAGAAGACAGGAGACAACTGAAGATGACTTCGGAAAAGGCCTTTGTCACAGCTGTTGTCGTGACATACAACAGGAAACAGCTCCTTGCCGAGTGTCTGCAGGCACTGCTGCAGCAGACGCGGCGCCCGGATCGGATCCTTGTGATCAATAATGCCAGCACAGACGGAACGGAAGCTCTTTTTGCCCCGGGCGGGGCATTTGCGCAGCCTGATCAAGAACAGACTGCTTCGGCCGGCGTGTTCGCGCGGCCTGCCATAGAGCTGGTCAATCTGCCGGTTAATGTCGGCGGTGCGGGCGGCTTCTGCGAGGGCATCCGGAGAGCTGCGGGGGCCGTCAGCGGGGATGTGCGGGAGACCACAGGCCCTGACCGATTCGGGGAAAGCGATGATAAGACAGAGACAGAGCCCTTTGCTTCGGTGAAGACGGGACCGGTATCGGTATCAGCACCGGAAATACCGGATGACGCTGTGTGGATCATGGACGATGACACGATCCCGGAGCCGGGGGCACTGGAAGGTTTATTGAAGGCGTGGAGCCGTCTGGACGCGGAGGGAGCCGTTGTCTCTTTTCTGGCGAGTACGGTTTTCGGACCGGGCGGAGAGCCGATGAACGTACCTGTACTGGATAACCGGAAGACAGATAACGGATACGCGGACTGGTACCGCTGGCTGTCACTGGGCTGTGTGGCCATAAAGGAAGCTACGTTTGTTTCCCTTCTTCTGTCAGGAGAAGCTGTCAGAAAGGTCGGGCTGCCCATCGCCGGGTATTTCATCTGGGGAGATGATACAGAGTATACGCGGCGGCTGGTCAGCGACTTCGGGCCGGCCTACCTCTGCGGCGGCAGCCGGGTGATGCACAAGAGATTCAACGTCAGGAAAATCTCTGTGTGGCAGGAAAATGATGCCAGACGCGTGAATATGTACTTCTTTTACTTCAGAAATGCGCTTTACAATGCCGCAGAATATGAGGGAAAGGCAAGAACAGCGCTGCGCTGGCTGGGCTATATGGCCATGAGCTTTACGGCTTTTTTCCGGCGGGGACAGAAACACAGATTGAAAAAGTTCTGCGTGATTCAGAAGGGATGCTGGGCGTTCCTTTTTCAGAAGACACCACACTGAATGCGGGAATTCCACGCCTTTTGCGGAGAGCGCTGCGCCGATGGAAGGGCCCGCGCCGATCGCGGATCAGCTTTTGGCTGTTTAACAGGTATGATAAGATGAAAATATCAGTTATCGTTCCGGTTTATAATATGGAAAAACGCCTGCCGCGTTGTATCGAGAGCCTCAGAAGACAGACGTATGCGGATCTTGAGATTATTCTGGTTAATGACGGGTCCGAAGACGGAAGCCTCTCCCTGTGCCGCCATGCAGCGGAACAGGACCGGCGGATCAGTGTGCTGGATAAGAAGAATGGCGGCGTTTCTTCGGCCCGGAACATGGGTCTCGCCTCAGCACAGGGCGATTGGATCTGCTTCGTGGATCCGGATGACTACCTGAAGTCTTTTGAGATCGGCGAACTTCTCGCGGCGGCGGGACCGGAGACTGACATTGTCTGCGGTGATTTTACGGCGGATGACGGCGGCAGGATGGTGGCGGGCCGCTTTTTTGCTGAGGAATTAGATGCGCGCAGCGCTGACAGTAAGCGCGTTTTGTACTGCCAGCTGATGGATTCTTTCTACGGGCAGGACAGGAAATCGTTTTATACGGCTGTCGGCGTTCCATGGGCAAAAATATACAGGCGGGAACTGCTTGCGAAAAACGGTCTGCGTTTTGATGAACAACTTTCATGGAATGAAGATAACATCTTCAATATGCGGGCTTTTTTTGATGCGCGGGAGGTCAGGTATCGACATATAGACGGCTATTGCTATGATTATGATCATTCCGGCCGGATGATGCACACATATCAGCCTGATTTTCAGAAACGTGTGCGCAAGGCGGCGGAGGCACGCAGAGAATGTCTGGAGGAAACCGGGCTGATCCGAGACGGTGAAATCGCCCGGGCATATGTCAATGAGATGGTGAATTACCTTGCCGGTGCGCTGAAGAGGTCCGTCTTTCACAGAGATCATCGTGTTCCGTTCGACGAAAAAGTCAGGGAGGTGGAACAACTGATGCGGACGCCTGAATTTTCTTTCCTCTTTGAAAAAAAAGATGCGCCGGCGGCAGTGAGCGGGCGGAAGAACCGGATATTTGTGCGCCTTCTCCGGAACAGGCAGTTTCGGCTGGTTCAGCTTTTTCTGGAGCGGTGATCGACGAATGGAAACTAACTTTATTCCTGCATGAAGAGGGAGGCCGCAGACATGCATGAAGATATTGATTTTGTCATAACATGGGTTGACAGTACCGATCCGGCGTGGCAAAAAAGCAAAGCCCTGTGGCTTGCAAAAGAGAACCGGGGGGCGGCGGCTGATGCGACGCAGGCCTCGCGCTGGCGCAGCTGGGATACGCTGAAGTACTGGTTCCGCGGCGTGGAGAAGTATGCGCCCTGGGTGCATGGCGTTTACTTTGTCACCTGCGGACAGGTACCGGCGTGGCTGAATCCGGACGCGCCGAAGCTGCATATCATCGATCACCGCGATTTCATTCCCGATAAATATCTGCCGACCTTCAGCTCTCATCCGATCGAACTGAATTTTCACAGAATTCCCGGACTTTCTGAAAGGTTTGTGCTGTTCTGCGATGATTTTTTCCTGACGGATCAGGTCAGTGAAACGGACTTCTTTGACAACGGACTTCCCTGCGACTGTATCGAAGAGCAGCCGGTCAGCTTCCGGAAACCCGGTGTTTATAATGATATCCGCGTAAATGATATCGTCTTTGCCAACAGGCATTTTAATAAAGCACAGTGCCGGCACGAGCATAAGGACAAGTGGTTTTCCCGGAAAACACCGCACGCTTCTTTCAAAAATTATCTGCTGAGCCGGCTGCATGAACCGTATGTGTTCGGTTTTCATATACCGCATACGCCGCAGCCGTTCCTGAAAAGCACGTTTGAAGCGTGCTGGGCGGCTGATCCTGCCCTTCTGGATGTGACCTGTTCCCACCGATTCCGCGATCCGTCGGATATCAGTCAGACAGCTTTTCGTTACTGGCAGCTGTTGGAGGGGAATTTTACACCCTATGACAGG
>ONKP01000055.1 GCA_900318405.1 uncultured Eubacteriales bacterium
AAACCACTCATGAAGGATGCCGTAAAGCTCCCGGATATAGAAGGTGGCAAAAAGCCACCAGGATGTGTGCGCCGGTACTGACGTGTAAGAGAGGCCCTGCTTCTCCGCGATCAGGCCGGCGCGATACATATGAAACTCATTCGTAGCGATCGCAATGCAGGATGACAGATGATTGTCACGGATCACCTGCGCAGAAAACGCCAGATTTTCACGCGTCGACGTGGACCGGTCCTCCCGGTAGAGCCTTGACGCATCGATGCCGTCAGCCACCATCGTGCGGTACATGGCCTCGGCCTCGGATATTTTTTCCTCCCTGCCCCGACCACCCGAAAGCACAGCCTTCGCCTGCGGGTGACTCTCCAGGTAAGCCTCCGCAGCATGAATCCGCTCATACAGCATCCTTGACGGCGTCTCACCGTATACTGTGCAGCCGAGAACGACCACCGTGTCGTCCGCTGCCGGTTTTTTCATGCAGGCACGCGCCATCAGAACAGACTCCAGCACCACCAGTACACAGACCGCCGCAAGCACGATCCGCAGCAGAATCCTGATGCCCGCCGGCAGGTGCGCGGTCCATCCGGGAAAAATCCCCGTCAGCAACATCAATACACCGGCAAGCATGCCGGTCACATTTCCGATATTCAGAATTCTCCCGGTAAACACAGGAAGCAGGCACCATCCGGCCAGCAACGCTCCCGCAGCAGTCAAAGCAGTCATATATCCACAATTCCTCCATTACAGCGCAGACACTGTCAGAGCCACGGAACACATGGCTTACAAAGTGTGTACAGTATCATCCTCTTCTTCACAAACCAGACGAATGTTAACAGTAACAAAATGCGGACTCCCCACACTGTTTTTTGTATCGAAGACGGATAAATCATGATATGATAAATCCCGATGAATTTTTATACAGCATCACTACTATAACACAGACCCACCCGCATGTAAGGAACCATCGGAGTTGTCCGCCCGCGAAACCGGCATCGCTGCCGGAAGCGGTGCTGTCCGGTGAAGAAAGGAGCATCCGACCATTGAAAAACAAGCTGATCGACCTCGTGAACATCACGAAATCCTATGATGGCGTTACCATTCTCGATGATCTGAATCTATACATACGCGAAAACGAATTTCTGACGCTTCTCGGGCCCTCCGGATGCGGAAAAACGACGACGCTCAGGATCATGGGCGGCTTCGAGCACCCGGACAGCGGCAAAGTCCTCTTCGACGGCAAGGACATCACGGAGCTTCCGCCCAATAAACGGCAGCTCAACACGGTTTTCCAGAAATATGCCCTGTTCCCGCACATGTCCGTGGCGGAAAACATCGCCTTCGGCCTGAAGATCAGGAACAAGCCGCAGGCCTACATCAACGACAAGATCCGCTACGCCCTGAAGCTTGTGAATATGGACGGCGCCGAAAACCGCTATCCCGCCTCGCTCTCCGGCGGCCAGCAGCAGCGTGTGGCAATTGCCCGCGCCATCGTCAACGAGCCGAAGGTTCTCCTCCTCGACGAACCGCTGGGCGCCCTTGACCTCAAGCTCCGTCAGGACATGCAGTATGAGCTGATGCGGCTCAAAAATGAACTCGGCATCACCTTCGTCTACGTCACGCACGACCAGGAGGAAGCCCTGACCATGTCGGACACGATCGTTGTCATGAACCAGGGCTACATCCAGCAGGTCGGGACGCCGGAGGATATCTATAACGAACCCCAGAACGCCTTCGTGGCCGACTTTATCGGAGACAGCAACATTCTGGACGGCCGCATGATCCAGGATAAACTGGTCGAAATCCTCGGCGTAAAATTCCCCTGCGTGGACACCGGCTTCGGCGAGAACAGGCCTGTGGATGTCGTCATCCGTCCGGAGGATGTGGAGCTTGTCAAACCGGAAGACGGTCAGCTCACCGGACGTGTCACCAGCCTTATTTTTAAAGGGGTACACTACGAGATGGAAGTCCGTGCCAACGGCTTTGACTGGCTGGTGCACAGCACACGGCTGCAGGAAGTCGGCAGCGAAGTCGGTATTACCGTTGATCCCTTCAACATTCAGATCATGAACAAACCGGAATCCACGGATGAGGAGGCCGTACCAGTTGGAGAATAAACGTCTGAAATGGCTGGCCGCGCCCTACGGCGTCTGGGCAGCAGGCTTTATCATTATCCCGCTTCTGATGATCGTAATTTATGCCTTCACCTCACAGGAGACCGGCGGTTTCACCCTCTCCAACTTCGGCGACGTTTTCACCGGAGAAGTGATGAAGGCACTGGGACTTTCCCTCGTTCTTGCGCTGATCAGCACCCTGATCTGCATCCTGCTGGCCTATCCGCTGGCCATGATCCTCGCCGGCATGAAAGTCAGTCAGAAGAGCTTTATCGTGTTTATTTTTATCCTTCCGATGTGGATGAACTTTCTGCTCCGCACCTTCGCGTGGCAGACACTGCTGGAAAAAAACGGCGTGATCAATACCCTGCTCGGGGCACTGCACCTGCCGAAGCTGGAGATCATCAATACACCGTGGGCCATCGTGCTCGGCATGGTCTACAATTTCCTGCCGTTCATGATCCTGCCCATCTATAACGTGCTGATCAAGCTGGATCAGGATGTGCTGAACGCCGCCAGAGATCTGGGCGCCAACTCCTTTCAGACCTTCTGGAAGGTAACCTTCCCGCTCTCTCTGCCCGGTGTGATCTCCGGCGTCACCATGGTCTTCATACCGTCGCTGACCACCTTCGTGATCTCCGACCTGCTGGGCGGCGGAAAAATCCTGCTGATCGGCAACATGATCGAGCAGGAATTCAAGCAGCTGAACAACTGGAACGTAGGCTCCGCCATGTCTATGATACTTCTGATTTTCGTTATCGTATCCATGGTCATTGAGGCCAAGTACGACAAGACCGGGGAGGGAACTGCGCTGTGAAAAAAATACTGAAACGCATCTACATGATCCTCATCCTTTTTCTCCTCTACGCGCCGATCGCCACGCTGATCGTCCTCTCCTTCAACTCCTCGAAGTCAAGGGCCAAATGGGGAGGCTTCACCCTCGACTGGTACAGCTCGCTGTTCCAGAACAACGAGATCATGGAGGCATTTTACACCACCCTGCTCGTTGCCCTGCTGGCAGCCGCTATTGCCACGCTGATCGGAACGCTGGCGGCCATCGGCATCCACGCTATGGGAAAAAAAGCGCGCACGATCTTCACCGGCATCACGAATATTCCCATGCTGAACAGCGAAATCGTCATGGGCGTATCTCTCATGCTGCTTTTTATCATCCTGCGGATCCGGCTGGGCTTCTCCACCATTCTGCTGGCGCACATCACGTTCGACATCCCCTACGTGATTCTCAACGTCCTGCCAAAAATGAAGCAGACCGACCGGAACGTCTACGAAGCCGCGCTGGACCTCGGCGCTACGCCCTTCTACGCTTTTCGCAAAACTATCCTGCCGGACATCATGCCGGGTATTTCCTCCGGCTTCCTGCTCTCGTTCACGATGTCGCTCGATGACTTCGTGATCACGTATTTTACCAAGGGGCCCGGCGTGGACACGCTCTCCACGAAGATCTATTCCGAAGTCCGCAAAGGCATCAAACCGGAGATCTATGCGCTGTCTACGATCCTCTTTGTATCCGTCATGCTGCTCCTGCTCCTGATCAACCTCGCACCCTCAAAGGAAAGCCCGAAGGAGCTGGAAAAAGACTCGCGCTACCTCGCAAAAACAGGCCACCGCCGTATTTTTACCAGACACATGGTTATCGGACGGCTGGTGCCCGGACTGCTGATCGTGGTCCTCGCGGCCGGCGGCATCTATTACGGTGGAAAAACAACCGCCGCAGGTCAGAATCAGGTCATCGTTTACAACTGGGGCGAATATATCGACCCGGATGTACTGACGCAGTTTGAAGAAGAGACCGGGATCCACGTGATCTACGAGGAATACGAAACCAACGAGATCATGTATCCGAAGATCAAGGCGGGAGCCGTCGCCTACGACTGCGTCTGCCCTTCCGACTACATGATTCAGAAAATGATCGACAACGATCTGCTTCAGAAGATCGACTTTGACAACGTGCCGAATATCAAAAATATCGGCGAAATCTACGAAAAGGCCTCCCAGGCCTTCGACCCGACCAATGAATATTCCATCCCCTACTGCTGGGGAACCATGGGCATCCTGTATAACACAAAGATGGTGGACGAACCGGTCACGAGCTGGAAGATCCTCTGGGACAGCAAGTACAAGGACAGCATCCTGATGCAGGATTCCGTGCGTGATGCCTTCTGCGTTGCGCTGAAATACCTCGGCTACTCCGCCAACACCACGAATATGCAGGAGCTGCAGGAGGCCAAGGATCTCCTGATCGCCCAGAAGCCGCTTGTACAGGCCTATGTGATCGATCAGGTCCGTGACAAAATGATCGGCAACGAAGCAGCGCTCGGCGTCATCTACTCCGGCGAAGCTATTTATACCGCAAGGGAAAATCCCGATCTCGCCTATGTAGTCCCGGACGAGGGCTCCAACGTGTGGTTCGACTCCTGGGTCATCCCGAAAAACGCACCGCACAAGGAGAACGCGGAGAAATTCCTGAACTTCCTCTGCCGCCCGGACATTGCGCTGAAGAATTTTGAGTACATCACCTACTCAACACCCAATGTCGCGGCACAGCAGCTGATCGAAGATCCGGACATCCGGGACAGCCAGGTGGCCTTCCCGGACGACGCAACGCTCGAGCGCTGCGAGACCTATTCCTATCTCGGTGCAGATGCAGAGGAAATCTATAACGATCTGTGGAACGAAGTGAAATCAAGCTGAGAAGTGAAATCAACTGAGGGAGGGATCTATGTTTCGCATGCGAAGACGCGTGACTGTTCTGGAATCCAGAAACGAAGAGGAAATCGAAAGCGCCCGTACTGTTCTCACGGGCGCCGGTCTGGATGTAAAAACCTGGGACTCTGAACCCATGCCCGTCGGCGGCTGCGGCGCGCAGATGCGGCCCTCCGACTGGAGCGGAAGGAAGACACCGGCCAAAGCGCAATCCAATACCATCCATCACCTTCTCGTCTATAAAGAGGATGAGGAAAAAGCGCGGCAACTGCTCAGTGAAAACTGAAGCCTGAAGCATCTGCATCTTACGTATTTGTGAATTAATTTTGAACTTCACCAGACAATGTTGCAATATCATGTGTATTATGACAAAATATGCGGTAAATGAAGCTTCGTTTTAGTCGCATTGACAATGAAGTTTCAGGAGACCGTATATTTTTTATAGGAGGGATAATCAAATGCAGAGATTTACCAATCCACGCGACCTGTACCACGGCAAGGGTTCACTCGAGGCACTGAAGACGCTGAAGGGTAAAAAAGCCATCATCTGCGTCGGCGGAGGATCGATGAAGCGCTTTGGCTTCCTTGGAAGAGCTGAGCAGTATCTGCACGAGGCAGGCATGGAGACGGCACTGATCGAGGGTATCGAATCCGATCCGTCTGTAACGACCGTTATGGATGGCGCGAAGAAAATGGAAGAATTCCAGCCCGACTGGATCGTAGCCATCGGCGGAGGCTCTCCCATCGACGCAGCCAAGGCGATGTGGATCAAATATGAGCATCCGGAATGCACCTTTGAGGACATGTGCAAGGTATTCGCACTGCCTGAGCTTCGCCACAAAGCGAAATTCTGTGCTGTTTCCTCCACTTCAGGTACAGCAACGGAAGTAACCGCTTTCTCCATCATCACCGATTACGACAAGGGCATCAAATACCCGATCGCCGATTTCCAGATCACACCCGATGTTGCGATCGTTGATCCGGAACTCGCGGAGACCATGCCGAAGAAGCTCGTTGCTCACACTGGAATGGATGCGATGACTCATGCCATTGAGGCTTTTGTATCCACAGCAGCTTCCGATTTCACAGATGCTCCTGCTCTCCGTGCCATGACGCTGATCAAGGACAGCCTTGTTGATTCCTATCATGAGGACAAAGCTGCCGGAGACGCTATGACAGCACGCGACACCATGCACAATGCACAGTGCCTCGCCGGCATTGCTTTTTCCAGTGCATCCCTCGGCATCGTTCACTCCATGGCTCACAAGACCGGTGCTGCTTTTGCCGACTATGGCGCGCACATCATTCACGGTGCTGCCAATGCCATGTATCTGCCGAAGGTTATCGCCTTCAATGCAAAGGATGAAAGAGCTGCTGAGCGCTATGCATTCATCAGCGACTATCTGGCAATCGGCGGAACGACGCAGGAAGACAAGATTGCAAAACTGATCGAGCTTCTCCGCGGCATGAACGACAAGCTGAACATTCCGCATTGCATCAGCCATTACGGAAAAGACAGCCTGCCCACAGAGGAAGGATTTGTTCCGGAGAATGTATTCCTTGAGAGACTGCCGGAAATCGCAAAGAACGCGATCCTTGATGCCTGCACACTGACGAACCCCCGTCCACTCAGCGCAGACAAGCCTGAGGACATCGAGCTCATGGAGAAACTGCTGAAGGCATGCTATTACGACACGGATGTTGATTTCTAAACATGTCTGTGCGTATTCTTCCGGTTTCCGGAGGAATACAGGATTTATGTGAACGACCAGATAAAATTCGCTTCTCAGATTTTGTCTGATGAACACAATGTTCGCCCCACCCGATCACACAATGGTCGAGTGGGGCGAATTGTTTTACTGTACACAGTCTGACTCAGTCAGGTCTCGTCCTCTGTGTAATCAAACTTGCCGTCGTTCTTTTCTTCCAGTGTCTTGATCAGGTAATAAGCGCCTTCCGCATAAGGCACGCCAATTTCAAAATGCCAGTTTTCTGCAGATTTACAATTTAGAATATTCTCTCACTGCTATGCCATTTATATTATGGTATATCCTGCCACTTTCAATGCGTCCATCGCCGGCTTGAAATTTTCTTTCCTGACCAGGATATAATCCGTGTTGTAAGTCGATACCGCGAAGATCCCGATCTTATGATCGGCCAGTATCCCTGAAATCCTCGAAAGTATCCCGATCAGAGAAAAATCCAGCGTGCCCACGATTCTGAAGGCCTTCCAGCCATCATCACATTCGGTGGTATTCTCAGGTTTGTATTCCGTCATGCAGACGAGCGAATTCTCTTCGTCCGTTTTGCTCAGAAAGTAAAAGGGAGCATTAAAATCCACTTCCGAATAATCGACTACTTTACAGATGGAAAAATCTGCATTCATGCGTTTAATGATCATATATTTCCCCCAGACTGTTGCAGTTGTCAGATGTCATATTTTGAATCTTTCATCGCGTCTGTCAGTGAATGATAAAAACTCCTGACAGCTTCATACTGACCTTCATTCGCCTTTATTAAATTCCTTCTCTGAGCCGTCATTTATCCGAGCATCTGCACCAGCCGAATCAGCATCTCCGCCGTCTTCTCCATCTCCTGCACACTCGCATACTCAAAGCGGCTGTGGTAGTTGTACCCTCCGGTACACAGATTCGGACAGGGGATGCCGCGGAAACAGAGCACCGCGCCGTCCGTTCCGCCGCGGATGGGACTCGTGACGCACTCTTCTCCCATGTCCGTCAGGACTTTCCGCACGCGTTCGACCAGATCCATATGATCCGCCATGACCTCGGCCATATTGTAGTACTGGTCACGGATTGCCACATCCACCGTACCCGCGCCGTATTTCTGATTCAGGTACTCTGCGATCGTGCGAACCGTTTCCTTGCGCGCCTCGAACCGTGTACGGTCATGATCTCGGATGATGTACTGAAGCCCTGTCTGTTCAACATTTCCCTCCATCCGGTCAAGATGATAGAAGCCCTCATATCCTTCCGTGTGCTCCGGTGTCTCGGCCGGCGGCAGCATCGAGGCAAATTCCATCGCGATCAGGCATGCATTTTTCATCTGATTTTTCGCACTGCCCGGGTGAACATTCTTCCCATGGATCTTCACACGCGCTTCTGCCGCGTTGAAGCACTCATATTCGATAACGCCGAAGGTCCCGCCGTCAACGGTATACGCCTCTTTCGCTCCGAAACGCTCCGTGTCAAAATGCTCTGTACCGCGTCCGGTCTCCTCATCCGGTGTAAAAGCAATGCATACGGCACGGTGCGGCTTCTCCGGATGGTCGTGAAAATACTGCACAAGGTTCATGATCTCCGCGACACCAGCCTTGTCATCTGCCCCGAGCAGTGTCGTCCCGTCTGATGCAATGAGATCCTCCCCGTGATGTTTCGCAAGCTCCGGGAAATCTTCCTCTTTCAGAATTTCGTCGCCGCCCTGATAATTTTCAATGATTCTGGGCTTCACACCGCTTCCGCTCACCTCCGGCGACGTGTCCAGATGAGAGATAAATCCCAACGGCGGCATGGCTGCAAAGTCGCTTCCCTGCGAAGAGATGGATGCGTAAACGTAGCAATGTTCCTTGTCATAATCTGTCTGCGCGCCGAGCTCTTCCAGTTCTTTTACCAGAAGTTCCGCGAGGTTCCTCTGCTTTGCGGTTGTCGGCTGCTCTTTCGCATCTTCGTCGGACTGCGTATCGATCTGAACGTAAGTTAGAAAACGGTCCATCAGATTTTTGTTTCGAATCAAAATATGTACTTCCTTTCCGCTATTGAGGTTTTTGCCAATTTCCATATGACAATATTGTAAACATTATAAGAGACCTTTGGAAGACCAGATCAGGGATCACCCACTTTGCTTCTGGCCTTGAACTTTTCAGATGCCTGCCACAATGTTAATAATGTCAGATGCCTGCCACGATATAAATGATGTCATTCTGCCCGTCATAGGCTAAAATAATGTCCTGAATGGAATTACATTCTGAACAATTTTCGA
>ONKP01000054.1 GCA_900318405.1 uncultured Eubacteriales bacterium
CTGATCGGTTCCACGGGTCTCGTTGAGGAAGCGGCGCTCGGCAGAAGCACGAAGTCCGGCCCGATCGGCGCGTTTGGCGCGGCGACGGCTCATGCGGGCAGGAGTGAAGAATCCGGCCGTCGGATCGGTCTTGTACCGGTGATCGGGTCTCTTGCGCTGGCCATCGGCTATACCTGCGTCGTCGGCTGGATTTTTAAATATGTGTTCCTGTCGGTCACCGGACAGCTGTACCGTATCGGTGACGACATGGACAGCATCGGCGGTCTGTTCAATGCGACGGCCTCACGGTTCGGAAACAATCTGTGGATCGTCGTTGCGATCGCGGTCACCTTCCTGATCATGGGATTCGGCGTCGCCCGCGGCATTGAGAATTCAAACAAGATCATGATGCCGGTGCTTTTTGCCATTCTCGTCGGGCTCGCCATCTACATTGCTTTTCAGCCCGGCGCATCGGTCGGGTACCGGTATATCTTCACGGTGGATCCGGCGAAGCTTGCCGATCCGAAGCTGTGGATCTATGCGTTCGGGCAGGCATTTTTCTCCCTGTCCGTGGCGGGAAGCGGAAGCGTGATCTACGGATCCTATCTGCCTGAGGACGAGGATATCCCGTTCTCAGCAAAAAATGTAGCCGTTTTCGACACGATCGCGGCGCTTCTTGCGGCTTTTGTGATCATCCCCGCGATGGCGACGACCGGCGCGCAGCTGAATGCGGGTGGCCCGGGCCTGATGTTTATTTATCTGCTCGACGTCATGAACCAGATGCCGGCCGGCGCGGCGGTTGAGATCATTTTCTATGTCTGCGTGCTTTTTGCGGGGCTGAGTTCACTGATCAATCTGTACGAGGTTTCCGTTGCGACGCTTCAGCAGGAATTTCACTTGGGAAGGGTGCCGGCCGTATGTACGATCGGTGTGATCGGACTCGTCGTTTCCCTGCTGATTCAGGCAGTGGTGTCGCCGTGGATGGACGTCGTTTCCACCTATGGCTGTCCGCTCGGAGCGCTCATGGCCGGCGTGATGTTCTTCTGGGTATTCGGTAAGGACTATGCACTGCAGGCGGTCAACCGAGGCGCCGCTCATGCGAAGGGAGACCGGTGGTTCTTCACCGGCAAATATGTGTACTGCGGGGCTGCGCTGATCGCCCTTGTGGCCGGCGCGATCCTCGGAGGCATAGGATAAGCCGTTACTGAATACACAATCACAATATTGTTTGTAAACATTGACGTTATAGCGCAGCAGGATTTCCGCTTTCATCCAGATAATAGATGTTCGTGTTCCCGGTCGATCCGGAAGTCTGGTCTTTCGCAGTAAGGAGAAAACGTTCCGGATTCAGAACCACGTGTCCATACAGACCATAGGAATTACCTGTGCTGGCTGTCGCTGCGGTGTCTGTCGAACCCCAATCTGTATCCTGCGTGTCGCCGTCGGACACAGCTGCCGGAAGCTTATAAATGTGAATCTGCTCCTGATCACTGGCTTCGTGCATGTTGATGAGGAGATATCTCTCTGAGCCGCGCACGAGCAGGTAATACGCCGGATCCGATCCCGAAAGCGTAAAGGTCTTTTGCTGATCGTTCATTGAAACGGTCACGTCCACCGTCCCGGTTTCAGAGCTGTCTTGCGATCCGGGCGTTGATGACGCCATAAAACTGCTGACGCCCCGGCCGCTGTCGTCCGCAAGGAACAGAGGCACATACTCCGGGAGCGCGATGGCGCAGCTGTCACCCGTTTCCGGTACAAAGGCAGGGTCAATGATCCCGGTCAGATCGGTATATTTGATGCAGGGTGCCTGTGCGCCCGCTGCATAGGCACTGAGATCGCCGGCGCTGAACCAGAAGGTGACGCCTGCAGGGCTGAGTGTAAACTGCAGGCCGCCGTAGCTTTCCTCGTTGTTCATGATCTCTCTGATCAGTGACGCTGCGTCTCCGTCATTGTTCATGGTCTGGATGCTGAGATCCGGGTACTGGTCTGCGATCGCGGAGGCGATGACATCCGCCAGCGCGTCTTTATCGGTAAAAATATCCCCGACGCGCAGTTCGTTTCCACTGGCCGGATCATAGTTGCATCCCGCGAAGACGACGCTGCCGTGCGGGCCATGGCTGTAGCTGTCTGTCAGCGAGAGGGCGCTCAGAATATGGGTATCTGCACGCTGTACATACAGACTTTCATAATTATGGTAGTACGGATCCTCGTCCACAGCCGTCGCTGCTGCAGACTCGTCGCTCGCGGCCATGACCTTCAGGTCAGCGACAGCGGCATCTGCTTTTTCAGCGACATCCTGGTTCAGACTGTTCACAGCACTGCTGAAAAATGCTGCGGCTTCCGTCGACAGGTCTGCGCAGCCTGCCTGCGTGCCACTTGATTCTGCCGAAAGACCAGAGCCGTCTGCCTGCGTGCCGCTTGTTTCTGCCGAGGGGTCAGCGCCGTCAAATGCCAGCTGCTGATAACTGCCGGAGACAAGAATGGTACCGGTATTTTCATCCTGGATGTCGTTGCTGCTGGTTGAAAGAATCAGCTGAAGAGCAGAGGCGGCATCTGCGGAAGCCGTCTGAGAAGACTGCAGTGCCTGCCCGACAAGCGTGCAGTCGTCGGCCGTCCAGGAGATGCTGCCCTGCCAGCCGGCGTCCGAGAGCTCACCTTCGGCCATATCATCGCTCAGGTAAAGAATGCTGTTTGCCACGGCGTCGAGCTGCTGCGTGAAAGAATCCGCGTCATCCTGCGATGCCAGATAAGCGTCGCGGAGGGCGGTTATTTTTTCAGCGGTAAGAGAGGCGCGGTTGTTTACATACCATGTCAGGATGTCCGCGCCGGCGTACGCCGCGTTCAGTGACGCGCCCGCGGAGCCCGGATATACGGAATCCTGCACCTCATCCATGAGCTTGTTGAAGGCATCGGCCAGCGCCTGATCATCATCCGAGGAAGAAGAAACACTTTCGGTGGAATCCGCGGAAGAAGCAGCAGGCGCCTCCCGGACGTCCATGGAAGAGCTGGCAGCGGCCTGCTTATTTTCCGTTCCGGCAGCGCTGGCTGACAGAACGTCTGTCCTGTTTCCCGCGGCACCGCAGCCTCCCAGCACCATGACTGCCGCCGTGATCCCCGAAATCATGACACATTGCCATTTTCTCATAGTTGTCCCTCCTCCCCGTTGAGGCGGGGCCTGATTTTCGGCCCCGGTTTGCTTTATATTATCTGCCATTACCCCATTCCGCTATTGCGCGAAAATTTAACTTCTAAATATATTCTATCAGAATTTCTCCGATTTCATACCAGAATATACATGAAAAACATCGAAATAATCCAATGACATTTTGATTCGAAACGTGTACTGTAATGGATGTGGGCTGTACAGAATTTCATGGGGTGAAACTAAAGGAGAAGGAAAAAATGATCAGAAACTGTCAGGTAAATCATCTGAACAATCCGCTGGGCTTTCGCATGGAAAACCCGCTGATCTTTCACTGGGTCGCGGAAGGCCTTCCGGGCAAAAAGACGGCCGCCAGCCGCATTGTCGTGCATGAGCTGTCACGCACGGATGAAAAAATAACTGTGGCAGCGGACACAGGCTTCGCACAGCTGGATTCGCTGGCAGCGCCGGTAGAGGTTCCGCTGAAGCCGGAGACGCGCTATGCGTGGACCGTGACCGTGAGAACGGACACCGGTGCCGAGGAGACGGGCCCGGAGCAGTATTTTGAGACCGGGCACAGCGGTGAGCCGTGGCACGCAAAGTGGATCGGCTGCGATGACGATGAACCGCGCCATCCTGTTTTTTCAAAGGAGATCCATCCGTCGGGCAGGGTTGTCCGTGCACGGCTGTACATCACCGGCCTCGGTCTCTACGAGGCGGCGATCGATGGAAAAAAGATCGGAGATGAATTTCTCGCGCCGGGCTGCAACAATTACAGCAGACCGTGTACGCTGTCCGTTACGCTGGGCAACGGCTGGTACAAGGGCCGCTTCGGCTTCACCGATCTGCAGGCGCCCTGGTACGGAAACTCCTGGAAGCTGCTGGCCGAGCTGGTTCTCAGCTACGAGGACGGCACCACGGCGTCCATTGGCACGGATGAGAGCTGGCAGGTAACGCGCTCGAATATCACGTTTTCCAATATCTATGACGGCGAGCAGCGCGACGACACCCTGCCGCCGGTGCCCGCCGTTCCGGCGCGCCTGACGGATGCGCCCGAGGGAAAAATAACCGACCGTCTCTCCGTACCGGTCACGATTTCCACGGAGCTTCCCGTAAAAGAAAAGATCATCACCCCGAAGGGCGAGACCGTGATGGACATGGGTCAGAACCTTGCGGGAATTTTCCACCTGAAGCTTCATCATCCGGCGCGCGGGAGCCGGATCCATCTGCAGTTCGGCGAGGTGCTGCAGGACGATTGCTTTTACCGCGGCAATCTGCGCTCCGCAAAGGCGGAGTACTGGTATACGTCCGACGGATCGGATGTGACGCTGCAGCCGATGTTTACTTTTTACGGATATCGATATGTGAAGATCGAGGGCGTGCCGGACGTGGATCCGGCGGATTTCACGGCGCTGGCTTTGACTTCGGATATGTATCGGACGGGTGCGCTCACGACCGGCGATGAAAAAATCAACCGGCTGATCGCGAACGCTGACTGGAGCCGCATGGATAACTTCATCGATGTGCCGACGGACTGCCCGCAGCGCGACGAGCGAATGGGCTGGACCGGCGACGCGGAGGTGTTCTGCCCGACTGCGCTTTTTCAGAGCGACGCCACTGCTTTTTACAGGAAGTTCCTGTACGATCTCCGGACCGAGCAGCAGATGCTGGGCGGCATGGTACCCGTCGTTGTGCCTTCGTTTGACCAGAAAAAACTCTGCGGCGCCGCATGGAGCGATGTCGCGACGATCATGCCCTGGACGATCTATCAGTTCACGGGAGATGCATCCGTTCTTGCGGAGAGCTTCGACTCCATGAAGGCCTGGGTGGAATACATGCGCGTCCGCGAGGAGGACGGTCACCGCTGGATGAAGCAGTTCCAGTTCGGAGACTGGCTGGCGCTTGACGGCGACGGAAAGCCGGATTCGGTATTCGGCGGCACGGATAACGGTTTTATCGCGGAAGTGTACTACCTGTACAGCACCAGGATCACGGCGCGGACGGCAGCGGTGCTCGGAAAAGCGGAGGAGGCTGCCCATTATGATGAACTGGCGAAAAATATCCTGGCGGACATCCGGGATACATTTTTTACGCCGGTCGGACACTGCAGCATCCGCACGCAGACGGCCTGTCTGCTCTCACTGGCGCTTGGTCTCTCGCCGCGGCCGGAGACGGTTGCCGATGACCTGAAGGATCTGCTGCTGCACAGCGATAACAAGCTGCAGACAGGCTTCATCGGTACGCCGATGCTCTGTGAGATCCTGTCGGAGACGGGGAATCCGTATCTCGCATGGCAGATTCTGTTCAACGAAGAGTTTCCGGGATGGCTGTACGAGGTCAATCTGGGTGCGACGACGATCTGGGAGAGGTGGAATTCTCTGGAGCCGGACGGTCACGTGTCCTCGACGGGCATGAACAGCTTCAACCACTACTCCTACGGCGCCATCGTGACGTGGATCAGAGAGCGCGCGGCGGGACTGCGGCGCGATCCTGCGGTGCCGGGATTCCGGAAGGTTATTTTTGCGCCGGAACCGCACGCGAGACTGCACTATGCGGATGTGACGTATGATTCCGCCGCCGGCAGATGGTCGGCGCGCTGGGAGCTGCGCTCGGAGAAGGATATCACGATCAGACTTCACGTGCCGTTCGACTGCGAGGCGGAGGTGCTCCTGCCGAACGCGCCGGAATCGGTGTACAGCGACAGCAGCAATCCGCTGTTCGCGTCCGTACACAGTGAAGTAAAAATCTGCCATGTCGGACCGGGCGACTACAGCGTATCTTACACAGCGACGACACCGTTCCGCCGGATCTGGCATGCATCGCTCACTCTTCGTGAGCTGCTCAGCTATCCCGCGGCGGCCCGCACCGTTCGAGAGGTATGTCCGCGCGCGGAGAGACTGCCGGCCATGTACCGGGAGTTCCCGTTGCCGGAGGCCATTGACGCCTGGGATCCGAATCTCGTGCCGGCAGAGCAGCTGAAGAAACTGGATGAGGCACTGCGGAAAGTGGTGTGAAAAACTGCATCGCAGCCAGATGATGCATAATCGGTGCTATAAGCATAAAAAGCCAGCATCAAATAACAGCTCCCACAGATGACCGGTGAACATACCGTGAACCGGCCGCTGTGGGAGCTGTTATGTATGTGCAGGCATTTTTGCGGACAGTTTGTTTACACGTCGCCGGGCAGATCCGGCAGATTCAACGCCTTTCCGTAGTAATACTTCCGATACTCCTTCGGCGTGATGAAGTTCAGCTTCTTGAAGACCGAACAGAAGTAATTGCTCGTCGAGAATCCGAATTCAAACGCGATATCCGTAATGCTCTTATCCGTCTGGATCAGTTCGCGTTTCGCGGATTCCAGCTTCTGGATCGTCACATATTCCGCCGGTGTCACTCCGACAGCTTCCTTGAACTTCACCTTGAAGCGTGACAGAGAGTAGCCGCTGGTGTCCGCCAGCTCACTGAGGCAGATCTTCGAGTGGATATTGCTGCGGACGTAATCCAGCGCGTGTTTGATGCCGGGATCGATCTCAACCGTGTTCTGATCCCGCACAGGCTGCAGAAATTGCAGCGTGAAGAGAAACGCCGTCAGGAACTGCACGCCGATCCGGTTATTTTCCTCATTGCGCTCACTGAAAAAATTGAAGGCGCTGCGCAGGTAATTCAGGTGCGTCTGCGTCAGCCGGAGCTGCCGGCTGCGGACAGACATCAGTGCCCGGATCAGCGCCCGGGAGTATGCCGGGTCCAGCCCGAGCATCTGGTCTGGTTTGGAGATATCAATCTGAAATCCGAAAAATTCACACGGCGCCATCGGCTTTGAACCGTTAGAATGAATCTCGAACGGATAGATGATCATGGCCTCATTTCCGGTCGTCGTGTAATTGAAAAACGTACCGTCCCGCTCGATTTGCGTGAAACGGGTGCCCTTGATCATGCAGTGGATCTCGATGATATCCGAGTGCAGATGCCGGGGCGCCGGGGGCACGGAAGTGTTGTAATTCCAGTAGGAAAAATTGCCGAGGCCCTGAATGTGGTGATCGCTTTTGGTGAGTACCTTTTTCTGCCTTGTCCAGCAGTAAGAATCAAATATCTCGAACATCACAAATCCCCTTGCTGTTTATATATGGCCGCACAGACCTGCCGGGGCACATGGACCCGACGGAAAGCTCCGTTCTGGCCTGTCAGAAAGGTGTATGGTTATGGCGGCACAGAAGCATGGCTCATGCATTACTATGCATAGCTGCGGTCTGGCCGCTTCGCTGTCAATTCATGAAATCCGTCGCGCGCGGCTTCCGTGTTTTGCGCGGGATGACGCGGTCGGCTGTTTTTGCGATGAACGCTGTAAGATCGTCGGAGCACTGGTCGGCGTCGAGGATGTATGCCTTCGCCTGATCGATCATCAGATACGTATTGGTCTTTGTGAAGATCACATCCTTCAGGTCCCGGTAGGACACACGCGATCTGCCGTATTTATTTTCCGCGGTGAAGTAATCCTCGTAAAAAGCAAATGCCGTCGTCACACCCTCCATCCGGGCAGCTGCTTTTTTATAGGCGGACTGCGTGGACAGACGGAAGCTCGTGTACATGCCGAGCGGGAACAGGACGGCCAGGATCAGGAACGATGCGCCCATCATCGACTGTCCCTGTAAAAAATAACCGACGCAGAATACCAGCATGACCAGCTCAAAGCACACCATGAACGTCCAGTACGGCCGTCTGCGCTGCTGCATCGCCAGCGACATTCTCCGGAATTCGTCGAAGGAAAATGTCGTCTTCGTATGATATACGACAGAGCCTGACGCCATCGTTTCCTGCACAGCGTTCTGTGCAGTCTGCGTTTCCTGCACACCGTTCTCTGCTGCCTGCGTTTTGCTGATCTCCGGCTGCTGTCTGCCGGTCTCATCAGTGATAGTTTCCGGGCTGCCCGCCTGTGAACTGTCAGCCGGATACTTTTTCTCCCTCATTTACGAAACCCTCCTGCCTGATTTTGTAATTTTCAATATTATACCATAAACATAGACAAAAAATTATAAAATCGTACTGCGGACTATATCGAAAGTATTCGTACCGGAAATTGTGTATATTGAATGGCAGAAGCGAACAAAACGTTTTGGCTCTGATTGACGCGAACCGGGAGTCACTTCCGATCACGAAGGGATCGAGTGTGACGAACGTCGCGTTCATGAGATTCTCAATCTGCAGACAGAGAAGCTGACCGTGATTCGTACAAATGTATGGGAGGAGACAGCACAGATGAAGTCAGGCAGGGGCGTTTGGCCCGTGATGATCACACCGTTTACGGAGGATATGAAGATCGACTACAACGGTGTGGAAAAAATCATCCAATGGTATGACCGGCTTGGCGTGACAGGTATTTTTGCCGTATGTCAGTCGAGCGAAATGTTTGAACTGAATGCGCAGGAGAGACTGGAACTCGGCAAATTCGTCATTGATCACACGCCGAAGCATATCGAGGTCGTCGTATCCGGGCATGTAGCCGGGAAACCGGAAGATCAGGTGAGAGAAGCACAGGCCATGATCGATGCCGGCGCAGGGACCTACGTATTTATTTCAAACCAGTTTGCAAAACAGGATGAAAGCGAGGATGTGGCGAAGAAGAACATCGAATATCTGATCGATCACATCGACGCACCGGCATTCGGCGTATACGAGTGCCCGTATCCTTATAAGAGAGTGATCTCTCCGGAACTGCTCCGCTGGATGGCGGACACCGGAAAGTTCTCATTCCTGAAGGATACCTGCTGCGATCCGGTGATGCTGAAGGCAAAAGCAGATGCGGTGAAAGGTACCGGGCTGAAGATATATAATGCCAACGGAGCGACACTTCTGGATTCGCTGCGGAACGGATGCGCGGGGTACTCAGGCGTCATGTGCAACTTCTTCCCGGATCTGATCGTCTGGCTGGTGGATCAGTTTGACGAGCAGCCGGAGCTGGCGGAAGAGATGCAGGATTTCATCGGTGCGGCATCGACCATCGAGTGTCAGGTTTATCCCTGCAACAGCAAGTATTACCTGCAGCTGGAGGGGCTTCCGATCACCACGAAGTCGAGGAAGCAGGATGATGCGCTGATGACAGCATCGAGAAAAATGGAAATTGTACAATATCGGAATGTGGTGCAGCGCTTCCGTGAGTATTTTTTCAAGAAGGCCGGTCGATAAGAGCGACAATTGCCGGTCAGTAAAAGCGAAAATTGCCGGTCTTCAGGACCGACAGTTGAGAGGGTAACAGCAAACGTAATGTATCAAGAGGGAGGAAAGAAATGAAACGTAAACTTTTTGCAATCCTGATGAGCACAGCCATGGTGGCAACCATGGCCGGATGCGGAAGCAGTTCAGCTTCTTCAGCAGCAACATCCGCAGCATCGTCCGCAGCAGCAGCATCGGCAGCGGATTCGTCAACATCAGAAGCTTCCACGTCATCTTCAGCGGCTGAGAGCACATCCTCGGCGTCTTCCGAGACAGCGGCAGCTTCCACATCATCTTCGCCATCTGCGGCCAGCACTTCCGCATCAGGCGATGTCGGTGATCCGGTTGAACTTGTATTCACATCCGTATCCGTTACCGGCGATTCTCATACAACGGCTATGCAGGCATTCGCAGACAAGGTCAAAGAGCTGTCCAACGGCAATGTAACCTGCAAGACCTATTCCGACGGCACGCTTTTCGCAGCTGATGCCGAGTGGGATGCTTTGGTTTCCGACCAGGCAGATATCGCTTACATCTCCTTCCCGACCCTGGCAACACAGGAGGGTCTGGAGTGGTGCTCGATGTTCGGTACCGCTTATTTCTGGAACAGCTATGATCATATGACCTCTGTTCTGAACGGTGACATCGGCAAGAAGGAAATCTTCCCGGCTATCGAGGAGAAGGTAAATGCCGTACCGCTTTCCGCTTTCTATCTGGGCGTTCGTGTCGTCAACACCAGAAACAAAGAGATCAATTCCTATGAGGATATGAAGGGCGTGCTTCTCAGAATGCCGAACTCCGAGACATGGCTGAACCTCGGCGAGGCGCTCGGCGCCAACCCGACGCCGCTTGCGTTCTCCGAGCTCTACACCGCTCTGCAGACCGGCGCTGTTGACGGACAGGATAACCCGCTTCCTACCGATGTATCGGCCAAGTTCTACGAGGTTGCTCCGTACATCGCACTGACGAACCATGTGGTTGACTCCATCATCCCGATGATCAACAAGGATAAATGGAACAGCATGACCGAGCAGCAGCAGGAATGGGTAACCGAGGCTATGGAATATGCACGCCAGGTAAACGATGACGCCCGTCAGGAAGAAGAGGAGAAGGATATCCAGATCCTCAAGGACAACGGCTGCACCATCACCGAACCTGATATCGATGAGTTCAAGCAGAAAGCAAAAGAGTACTATGACGCTCATCCGGATCAGGAAGCAACCTGGAACATGGATCTGTACAATGAGATCCAGGATGCTGCCAAGTAAGGAAGAAACAGACAGAGAACATGGTGATGCCCCGGCTGTGGGGCATCGCCATACAGACAGGGCCTGCATCTGACGGAAACGTGCGGAGCAACAGGAACTGTTATTATGATGAATGACAACATGCGGGCCGGGCGGTTTCAAGTCTGTCCGGCCCGTATCATGATTCAGGGGGAGGGTCAGGACCTATGTCGGACGAAAAAAAGAAAACTTCGATCGGCAAAAAAATCCTCAACATCTTCGATGTAGGTGTAACGAGCTTTTCGTTTCTGATGGTCTTCATTGCTTTTATGATCTCCATCGTATCGCGTTACTTCATACGTGTGGCTGTGTCATGGACCTATGAGATCTCCATTCTCGGGTACATGTGGGCGATGTACTTCGGCGTTGCCAAGTGTATGGAGACCGACAGCCATGTCGTTTTTTCACTGCTGTACGATAAACTCGGATTCAAGGGAAAGAAATTCTGCTACATATTAAACAATGCAATGCTCGCCGTTCTGCTGATCGTATGCATCTATCCGTCCATCAAATCCTGGGCGTCCAGCAAGATGGTGACCGGTGTTCTGAAAATTCCGTACAAAGCCGCCTTTTTCCCATTCTTCTATATGGTGATTATGGTGATCATTCGTGCGTGTATCAATATCTGCAAGGGAATCCACAACGATATTCCCGGCAATGAAAACGAAGAACTGTTTGACGCTGCCGCAGAAGCCGGCAGTGAAATTGAAGAGAAGCTTGCAGAGGGGAAAGGAGGAAATGTGGAATGAACTGGCCCATCCTGATCTTATTTGCATCCATGGCGCTGTGCTTCTGCATCAGAATGCCGATTTCCTTCTCCATGCTGGCGGCTTCCGTCATCTACTTCCTGACGAGTGATGCCTCACAGCTGACGCAGGTATTCTCCGTTATCAACGGCAATACGTTTTCCAACTACACCATGCTGGCAGCTCCGCTGTTTATCTTCATGGCCAATATCATGAATGAGTCCGAAGTCACCGACAAGATGTTCGCTTTCTGTAACGGCCTTCTCGGAAAGCTGAAGGGCGGCACGGCGCAGGTAAACGTCCTGCTGTCACTGATCTTCTCCGGTATGACCGGTTCCGCGATCGCGGATGCATCCGGTATCGGCACGATGGAGATCGAGCAGATGAAGCGCGAGGGCTATGATGCACCGTTCTCAGCAGCTATCACAGCCGCATCCGCTACCATCGGACCGATCTTCCCGCCGTCTATCCCGATGATCATTTACGCCATGCTCTCCGGCGCTTCTGTCGGACAGCTGTTTATCGGCGGCGTTGTTCCGGGCGTCATGCTGGCAATTGTTCTTGCCATCTATGTAGGTATCATTTCCTATAAGAGAAATTATCCGGCAGGCGTGATCATGACCGGGAGAGAGTTCGGAAAAGCAACGCTGAAGGCGCTTCCCGCTCTGCTGACCGTCGTCATCCTTCTCGGTGGTATCTATACCGGTGTCTGCACACCGACCGAGGCTGGCGCACTGGCATCGGCCTATGCCCTGATCATCTCCACGTTTGTATACAGAACGATGGGATGGAAGAAGCTCTGGCACATCATCAAGGTGTCCGCAGCGAATACCGCTACCCTGGCTCTGCTGACCGGTACGTCTATGCTTTTCTCCTACATCGTATCGAGAGAGCAGGTCGCTCAGGTCATCGCTCAGGCGGTTATGTCGATCACCGACAACAAGTACATCTTCCTGCTGATCGTTAATATCGTATTCCTGTTCCTCGGCGCAGTGATGGATGTCAGCACGATCCAGCTGGTATTTGTACCGATGATCCTTCCGCTGGTTAAGCTGATGGGCATTGACCTCGTTCACTTCGGTGTCTGCATCTGCTTCAATATGATGATCGGTCTGTCCACACCGCCGTTCGGCATGCTGCTGTTCATCGTAACTGGCATTTCGAGGGCAAAAATAAGCGACGTCATTAAGGAAATTCTGCCGATGGTTCTGCTGATGATCGGCGAGCTCTTCCTGCTGGTCTATGTGCCGCAGATCGTCATGTTCCTGCCGAATCATATGTAAGCGTAATATCTACAGGAGTTAGTGTACGGAGAGCTGCCCGGACTGCATCCGGGCAGCTCTTTCGCGTCAAAAAATAATACTGTTCATTCTTTGTCAGCCACAGTCACACATGGAGACTCCCAGCCTCGACGCGCTCTCGCTTGTCCTCGGCGTAGCGGTGATAAATTCGTCCTTCGCTACGCTCGGACTCATTAACCACCGACGCCTGCGGAGGTCTCGGCTTGGGAGTCTCCATGTGTTCCGTGGTTTTGGCGACGCCTGAATAGCAGAGAGCAGGAAGATACTATTTGATGTGAGCAATTCTTATTCGAAATGTGGAGGTGCAAAGGATGATTGCCGATGAACTGAGGAATGCTTCTGTATACCGGAATATGCCGGGGATCAGGGAGATTATGGACTATATTGAGCACACGGATCTGCGGGAGCTTCCCGATGGCAGAACGGATATCGACGGGGACCGTCTGTACGTGATGATCCAGCGCCCCGACCTGAAACCGTGCGCCGATGCGTTGCCGGAGGCACATGATCGGTATATGGATTTTCAGCTCGTGCTGGAAGGCGGGGAGCTGATGGGTTATGCGCTGCGGCGCGAGCTGGGTGATCCGGTCAAGGGAGATCCGGATCA
>ONKP01000053.1 GCA_900318405.1 uncultured Eubacteriales bacterium
TGTCGCCAAATACATCGGCGACGGAAAGAATTATACGGTGAAATATGTCTATTAAGAGAATGAATACTGACTGTCAATGCTGGCAGCGCCACAGCAGGACGATCGTTTCAGATGACTCCTGCCAGGGTGTATTGCTCTTGGGAACATAATAAGATAAGTGTAATAAAAAGAGGTCCGGCAACAGAGGGACAGGCATGAAACAGGCGGGAAGGATGGAAATGACGAAGGAAAAAGTAGTGGGTGAGAATAAGGAAAGCGGAAAAAAACGCAGATATCTCTCGAATCTGGAGCTTGCCTCGTTCGCGGGACAGATGGCGCTTGTCCTGAAAGCGGGCATTTCCGGTGTGGAAGGAATCACCCTCATGTATGAAGATGCGGAGGATGCGACAGACAAAAACATCCTGAAGGAAATTCTCGATGAAGCTGAACTGACGGGAAACCTTGCGCCTGCGCTCGAAAAAACCGGCCTGTTTCCGCCTTACATGGTCCAGATGACAAAAATCGGTGAGCAGACCGGTAATCTGGATACGGTCATGTCTTCACTGGAAGATTATTATGAGAACGAAGAGGGTATCCGCCGCGATTCCACCAATGCAGTGCTTTATCCGCTGATTCTGACCTGCATTATGATCGCTGTCGTCATTGTTCTGATCGTTCAGGTCATGCCCGTCTTTGAGCAGGTATTTCAGGAACTCGGCACGGAGATGACGGGACTGCCGCTCGTCCTGAATCAGATCGGCAGCGCGATCCGCACGTATTCAGTATCCTTCCTGCTTATTCTCGGCGCCATCGTGCTCATCATGTTTGTCAGCAGACTGACGCCGGAAGGCCGGCAGTTCTGGCATAATTTCGGCCGGCATTTCCGTTCGATACGGACAGGCTATGAGGAAGAGGCCGCCTATCGCTTTGCCAGTGTCATGTCCATGGCGCTCTCCAGCGGTCTTACGCCGGAGGAAGGGATGGACCTGGCCATCGACCTGATCGGCGAGCCGGACGTGAAGACAAGGCTGGAGGCGGTACGTGATGATATGAACCAGGGCGCCTCGATGACAGACAGCCTGCAGGAGCATAAAATTTTCTCCGGCATGTATGCGCGGCTGGCTTCGCTCGGTTCCCGGACGGGGTCGCTCGACAAAGTACTGGCACAGATCGCGGAACTCTACCGGGAAGATGCGCAGGATCGCCTGAACCGCAGGCTGGAATCCGTGCAGCCGGCACTCGTTATCATTCTCTCTGTACTTATTGGTGCCATCCTGCTGAGCGTAATGTTCCCGCTGCTCGGGATCATGTCGTCGCTGTGAGCTTCTAAGTGGAGATTATATTTTCGCTCTGCGTGTGCAGGTAAGGGAATGCCACTGTGAGACGCAGGGTGTTTTGACCGACAGGTCTGATAGCGGGAATTGAAAAGAGGTGAACAGGTATGGCGCGATTCGGCAGCAGAAGAAAAAATAAACGAAACAGCATCGTGATCACGATTATTTTTTCAGCTGTGATCATCGCCGTGTTTATGATAGCTGTTCGTCTGGTCTCCGGGGGAAATGTGGCCCGCCAGGAGGAAAGCCTGAGCCGGGCGCTGGAAAATGACATCACCGCCTGTTATGCGATGGAGGGCAGTTACCCGGAGAGCCTCGATTACATCAGAGACAATTACGGCCTGACCTACAATGAGAATCTGTTTTATGTGGATTATCAGGTGGTCGGCTCCAATATACGGCCGGTGGTGACGATCATACGTAAGTCATAGTTTATATAGTATGTGCTGTCTGCGGGCATCCATCGCGCAGCGGCAGAGCGACTGGGCTTAATACAGTACTGTGGCATCTTCTGTGATATGGATGTTTACTGTACTTGCAGGAAAGATAATTGCAAGTAACAGCAAATGACAGCAGCAGGTAACCATAGTGAAAAGAACAGAAAGAACAGAAAGAAAGGGAGGACGTCATGCAGCGATTCGGCAGGCAGAAAAAGAACACAGCATCTGTGGCGCAGATTTTCTGCGTGATTGCGCTGTTTGCTTTCTTTATGGCATGTGCGATCCTCGTCATCCTGTTCGGCGCCCGTGTATACAAGTCGACGGTTGAAAAATCCAATGCGAATTATTCTTCCCGGACGCTTCTTTCCTATGTCACGGAAAAGATCCATCAGAACGACAGGGCCGGCGGCGTGAGTGTCGGCGAGTTTGACGGAATTCCTGCTCTGATCCTGGAACAATCAGATACAGACAATCCGAATGATACGGACAATCCCGATGATACGGACAATTCAGATGATACGGACAATCCCGATGATACGGACAATCCGGAAAATACGGACAATTCAGGTAATACGAATAATTCGGGTAATCCGGATGATATGGATGATGCAGGTGACACAGGCGCATCATATACCACATATATCTATCTCTATGACGGAAATATCTGTGAACTGACGGCTGCCGAAGGGGCGAAGATCCAGGCCGATGCCGGCACGCCGATTCTGGAAGCGGAAAAATTTGTGCCGGAGGATCTCGGCAATGGTCTGTTCCGTTTCACCTGCGTAGATACAAAGGGTGAGAAGTCGGAGACATATGTGACCGTTCGTTCCGAAGACGGTGAAGCTGTTGCTGAGGAGGCATCGCCATGAGAAAAAGTGATTCGTTCCTTTTCCTGTTTGAGATGATCATGGCCATGCTCATTTTCTTCATCGCTTCATCCATCTGCGTGTCTGTATTTGCAAAGGCACACCGGATGAACCGGGAATCACAGGAGCTGAACGCGGCCGTCTCCGCAGAAAAAAATATTGCCGAGCTCCTCAGCACTGCTGACAGTCCTGACAGCGCGCAGGCACTGATCCTTGAGGCCTATCCGCAGGCTGAGATTACTTCTGTGTCAGATATCGGCGCGTCAGGATTTCAGGTGAGCATCGGTTTTGACAGTGATTTTCAGGAGGCGGCATCAGAAGAGGCCAGCTGCCTGATGACGGCGGATGTCAGCGCAGAGGATATGCTCATGTCCGCAGACATTCATTTTTATCCCGTGTCAGACAGTTCGAATTCGACGGATTCCGTGTATGATCTGCATGTGGAAAATGCCATTACACGGTAACGGCACAGAAGTCTGTATATGGGCTGGCAAAGAGACGCAATCGGCCATATGGATGTGGGGCCATATGGATTTGGGCTTTGGAAAGTGTGTTATGATGAGGCGCAGCTGTCCATAAGGATTGCTCGTTGAGCTTTTTGTTATGAGTTTCAGGAAGGGCGTTTTGCCATGAGTGACGGAACATCAACTGAAAACAGAAAAAAACTCATGAAAAGAAATACCGGGGCACGCGGTTCTTTTCCGGTGCCGTTCGGCATGTCGCTGCTGTTCGTGACGTTTCTGATTCTCTGCCTGTTTACGTTTGCGGCAATATCGCTGGTGACGGCGCGAAATGACTACCGCACGGGCGAGAAAAACGCAGAACATCAGACGGCGTATTATGAAGCGGCCAATCAGGCCGAAGAAAAAGTGGCCGGACTCAATGCAAAACTGGCTGCGGCCGGTCAGACATCCGATGAACTTCCCGCAGAGCAGAATTTTCAGATCAGCGTGGATGACAGCCACGTGCTGGCGGTGACGCTGGAGGCGGATACCGATGCGGAGACGCCGTTCTACCGCATCACAAAATGGGAAGTGGAATCATCAGCAGACTGGCAGCCGAGTCAGAGCGTACAGCTGATACAGCCGGGGCTGTGAAAATTGAGGCATCTGTATCTCTAAAATAAATAACAGTCCCAGGAGGGATCATTATGGATATGACAGCAGAAGCGGTATTGCGCCGGTGCGTTGACATCGGCGCGTCCGATGTATTTATCATTGCCGGTGCGGGCGTCTCCTATCGAAAGAACGGAAACATCACCGTAGAGACGGGAGACAGCGACGAGCGCATGAAGCCCGCTGACACCGAGCGGATGCTCCGGGAGATCTATCATCTGGCCGGCGAACGTGACATGACAAAACTGGAAGAAAAGGGCGACGATGATTTTTCCTTCGCTATCCCCGGACTCTCAAGATTCCGTGTCAGCGCCTATCGGCAGCGTGGTACGTATTCCGCCGTGATCCGTGTCGTTGCTTTTGATCTGCCGGATCCGACGTCACTCGGCATTCCGGACAGTATCATCCGTACCGGAGAGCAGGCACACGGCATGGTGCTTGTGACGGGACCGGCCGGCAGCGGCAAGTCGACGACGCTGGCCTGCATCATCAAGGCCATCAATGAGAGCCGCAGCGCACATATCATCACACTGGAGGATCCGATTGAATTTCTGCACCGCCATATGAGAAGCATCGTCAGCCAGCGGGAGATCAATGTCGACACGGAGAGCTATGTGACGGCGCTCCGTGCAGCGCTCCGGCAGAGCCCGGATGTCATTCTGCTCGGCGAGATGCGGGATTACGAGACCATATCCGTCGCCATGACGGCAGCGGAGACCGGGCATCTTATTTTTTCAACGCTGCACACGATCGGGGCTTCGAACACGATCAACCGTATCATCGATGTCTTTCCGGCCAATCAGCAGCGGCAGATCGCGGTGCAGCTGTCAACTGTGCTGACGACAGTGATCTCCCAGCAGCTGGTGCCGACGGTCGACGGCGGCCGCGTACCGGCGTTTGAGATCATGACTGTCACGCCCGCGATCCGCAATATGATTCGGGATAACAAGGTCTATCAGATCGACGGCATTATCTACGGCTCGGCAACCGAGGATATGATCTCCATGGACAATAGTCTGCTGATGCTGTATCAGCAGGGAAAAATAACGAAGGAAACCGCGCTGTCCTACGCGACCAATGCGGATATGCTGGCCAGAAAGCTGCGGAGCTGAGCGGACGCCGCCATCACAAAGTTCCATAAGAATAGCAGGGCTGTATCCGGACTGTCAGGCAATATTTTTCCGGAAGACCCCAGGTATTTTCCCGGAAGACCCCAGGTGAACGAAGTTTCGTCAGCAGATGAGACGGGACTGCACGGGCGGGTGAATTGAGAGTGGCGACAGGACAGACAGTCACAGAAAATCAGTAAAGCAGCACCACGAAGAGGCAGCAAACAGGAGAAAACAGGAACGGCAGGATACGGATGAATCTCTGAAGGAGGTGAGGAAGGGTCTTGCCTGGAACAGGATGACCAACCGTCAGAAGGGTGTGACCTGCGTTCTTCTCGAGGCACTCGGCTTTTCCATCATGTCGACGGCGATCAAGCTGACAGGAGAGAGGATCCCTGTCTTTGAGAAGGCACTGTTCAGAAATCTGGTCGCCATGATTTTTGCCTTCATCGTCATGAAAACCGGGCACGAGAGTTTCCGGCCGAAAAAAGGCAATCTGACAGGACTGTTCATGCGGTCCATCTTCGGGACGCTGGGTATCTTCTGCAATTTCTATGCATGCAGCGTGCTCCTTCTGGCGAATGCCAACATGCTGAACAAACTGGCGCCCTTTTTCTCCATTATCTTCTCGATCTTTCTGCTCCGTGAAAAGCCGCAGAAAGTGCAGATCCTCGGCGTCATCATCGCTTTTACCGGCATGCTGTGCATCGTGCAGCCCGGTGAGTTCGCCAGCGGCGATTTCGTTCCGTCGGTCATCGGCGCGCTCGGCGGCGCGTCCGCGGGCTTTGCCTATACATGGGTGCGGAAGCTGGGCCTTCACGGAGAAAACGGAACACTCATTGTGTTTTTCTTCTCGGTATTTTCCACGTTCGCCTGCCTGCCGCTCGCAATCATGAATTATGTACAGCCGACAGCCACGGAGCTGTGCTTCCTGGTGCTGACAGGACTCGGTGCGATGATGGGACAGGTTTTCGTCACCAAGGCCTACTATTACGCGCCGGCCCGCGAAATTTCTGTCTACGATTACACGCAGGTGATCTTCGCCGGCTTCTTCGGCTGGATCCTCTTCGGAGAGGTTCCCGATGCGCTCAGCGTGCTCGGCTATGTGCTGATCATCGGCGCCGGCGTCGGCATGTATCTCTACAACCGCCGCCACGCACCGGCCAGCACATCGTAAGGAGTGCTGTATTAGGCTGTTGTGTACCAGTTACTTACGCTTTCACAATGGAAAATGCAGATGCCTCCGAATCCGCAGCCATCCGCAGGCGCCGGTTCTTAACGAGTCCGACCGAAGGGAGGAAGAGTTTAGAACCGCTGCGCCGAGGACGAGCGAGAGCGTGCTGCGGGTTGGAGGCATCTGCGATATACTCACAAATGAGTATATACAAGCACGACTTACGATTTTATAATCACTTTAGCATATGGAATGACGAAGGCGTCATCTGACTCTCAAAGTGTCGGATGACGCCTTTTTGCGTGGTTCATCACCGCACCGTCTTCAGAGACTGCAGGGTTGTGAAAACAGGACGGACGGCCGCGCGAAGTCACTTAAAAGGAGGCTCGTATGGAAGAGGAAAAGGTAACAGGTATTCCGGAAATTTACGGAAGTCTCGTCTTCAATGACAAGGTCATGCGGGAGAGACTTCCCAAGGATGTCTACAAAGCTGTTCATGAGACAGCCAAGAACGGTTCGCACCTGCAGCTGGATGTAGCGAATTCCGTGGCAGCCGTCATGAAGAACTGGGCGCTGGAAAAGGGCGCAACGCACTTTACCCACTGGTTCCAGCCGATGACCGGTCTTACAGCTGAAAAGCACGACAGCTTCATCTCCCCGACCGGCGACGGCGGTGTTATCATGGATTTCTCAGGCAAAGAGCTTGTCAAAGGTGAGCCGGATGCGTCCAGCTTCCCGTCCGGAGGACTCCGCGCTACATTCGAGGCAAGAGGATATACGGCATGGGATCCGTCTTCACCTGCCTTCATCAAGGACGGCACACTCTATATCCCGACAGCATTCTGCTCCTACGGCGGCGAGGCACTCGACAAGAAGACGCCTCTTCTCCGTTCCATGCAGGCCCTTTCAGACGCAGCAGTCAAGGTACTTCATGCGCTGGGCGATGAAGACGTAAAGCACGTAGATACGACGGTAGGTGCCGAGCAGGAGTACTTCCTCATCGACAAAGACCTGTATCTGAAGAGAAAAGATCTCCTGATGTGCGGACGCACCCTGATCGGCGCACCGGCACCGAAGGGACAGGAGATGGAGGATCATTACTTCGGCGTACTCAAACCCAAGGTAGCAGAGTACATGCATGATCTCGACAGGGAACTCTGGAAGCTCGGCGTTCCGGCGAAGACCAAGCACAACGAGGTTGCACCTTCTCAGCATGAGCTTGCTCCGATCTTCGAGACAGCCAATATCGCCGTTGATCACAACCAGCTCATGATGGAGATGATGAAGAAGGTAGCCGACAAGCATAATTATGCATGCCTGCTTCATGAGAAGCCTTTCGAGGGCATCAACGGGTCCGGTAAGCACAACAACTGGTCGATCATCACCGATACTGGCAAGAACCTGCTTGATCCGGGCAAGGATCCGCTTTCCAACACCGAATTCCTTGTATTCCTTATCGCTGTTATTTCCGCAGTGGATGAGTATGCAGATCTGCTCCGTGTATCCGTAGCAACGGCAGGAAACGATCACCGTCTGGGCGCCAACGAGGCACCGCCGGCTGTCATCTCTATTTTTGTAGGTGATGAGCTCGCAGAGGTACTCAAGGCCATCGACAGCGGCGATATCTCCCATATGAAGAAGATCTCCAAGGAAAAAATGGAGATGGGCGCCGATGTTCTTCCGCATATCACGAAGGACACCACCGACCGTAACAGAACGTCACCGTTTGCTTTTACAGGAAATAAGTTCGAGTTCCGTATGCCGGGATCTTCGCTCTCCATTGCGGACCCCAACATCGTACTCAACACAGCAGTTGCTGAGATGCTCACACGTATCGAGAAAGAGATCTCCGCAATCAGCGGTGATGACAAGGATGAGACCATCCTCGCAATCCTGAAGAAGTACCTCGACGCTCACAAGAAGGTTCTCTTCAACGGCAACGGCTACACCGACGAGTGGATCGCAGAGGCTGAGAAGAGAGGACTGGACAACCTTCCGTCTCTTCCGGATGCTATGCCGAGACTGGTTTCTGAGAAGAGCATCCAGCTGTTCACCTCTCATGATGTATTCACGAAGAGCGAGCTGGAGTCCCGCTACGAGATCTTCCTTGAGAACTACAGCAAGACGATTCATATCGAATCGCTGACGATGCAGGAAATGGTACGCAAGGATTTCATTTCCGGTATGGTAAAATATGAGGACAAGCTGGTGAGTGAAAGACTTGCCAAGAAGAAACTGATTCCGGATCTGTCCGGCTCCCTTGAGGAGAAAATCATCTGCAAACTGGATAAGGCAGGGGCAAAAATACTTGACCAGCTCGAGTCCCTTGAGAAGGATACCGCTACAGCCGAGACCAGGGCCGACGGTCTTGAGGCGGCAAAGTATTATCATGAGACGATCCTCGAGGATATGGAAGCACTCAGAGCGACGGTTGATGCGACAGAGCTGCTGATACCGGAAGAATATCTCAGCTATCCGACTTACGGGGAGCTTCTCTTCTCTCTGAGATGAGTGTATGATAGGTAAGGTGTCACAGGTTATGACAGGGCCCCGTTTTCACGGGGCCCTTTGTTTACGCCGGCGTCAGATTACGTAATAAAAGCTGTGGAGGGCGTTATTTTCCACTGCACAGATGGGGAAATCCCTGTTTGACCGGAAAGTGGCAGCGTGTTGTGCCGCCAGTGAAGGAGAAGCGCGTTTTGCGCGTCAGTACAGGAGTCAGGAGCGCTTTATGAACGAAACACAGAGAAGAAAAGAAAGAAATGACCGCGATTATGAGGCCCAGAAAAAACGTTACAAAGCCCTGAAGGAGGATCATGATTCCTGCGGAATAGGCGTAGTCGTCAATATCGACGGGCATGCGGATTTTTCCGTGATGGATGACGCTCTCCACATTGTGGAGAAGCTGGAGCACAGAGCCGGCAAGGATGCGACGGGGAAGGTCGGCGACGGCGTCGGCATTCTGATGCAGATCGGCCATAAATTTTTTAAGAAAGCTGCTAAAGAAGCCGGGCTTGATATCGGCGCCGCAGGGACATACGGCATCGGTATGTTTTTCTTCCCGCGGGACAATATGAAGCGGATGTTCGCCAAGCGGATGTTCCAGGTCATCGCCGAGAAGGAAGGCATTCCGGTGATCGGCTGGAGAAAGGTGCCGGTGCATGAGGAGATCCTGAGCGGCATCGCGAAGGACTCCATGCCGTACATCGAGCAGTGTTTTCTGAAGAAGCCCGATGATCTTGAAAAGGGACTGGATTTCGACCGCAGGCTGTATGTGCTGCGCCGTGAGTTCGAGCAGAGCTCTGACGATACCTACATCTGCTCTCTGTCCTCGCGCACGATCGTCTATAAGGGACTCCTGCTGGTGAAGCAGCTGCGGAGATTTTTCGACGATCTGCAGAGCACTGAATATGAGACGGCGATCGCCATCGTGCACTCCCGTTTCTCGACCAATACGACGCCCTCGTGGAACCGCGCGCATCCGTACCGGATGATCGCGCACAACGGCGAGATCAACACCATCCGCGGCAACATCGACCGTATGCTCGCCCGTGAGGAGACCATGACCTCGCCCGTACTGCAGGACGATATTGACAAGATCTTCCCTGTGATCAGCGCGAACAGCTCGGATTCCGCGATGCTCGACAACACGCTGGAATTCCTGTATATGAACGGCATGGACCTTCCGCTCGCGATGATGACGATCATCCCGGAGCCGTGGAAGCACAACCAGTTCATGAGCGAGGAGAAGAGGGATTTCTATCACTATTACGCAACGATGATGGAGCCGTGGGACGGACCGGCCGCCATTCTTTTTACAGACGGAGAGGTTGTCGGTGCAACGCTCGACCGGAACGGACTCCGCCCGTCGCGCTACTATGTGACCGATGACAACCGGCTCATTCTCTCCTCCGAGGTCGGTGTGCTTGACATCGCCCCGGAGCATATCGTGAGGAAATCGCGTCTCGAGCCCGGCAAGATCCTGCTTGTGGATACGAAGCAGAAGCGGATCATCGCCGACGACGAGTGCAAGAAATACTACGCGACACGGCAGCCGTACGGTGAGTGGCTGAGCCTTCACCTCGTACACCTGCATGACCTGAAGGTGCCGAACCACAAGGTGCCGTCGCACACGCAGGCTGAGCGTGACCGCCTGTACAAGGTATTCGGCTACACCTATGAGGATGTGAAGGACATCATTCTGCCGATGGCGGAGAACGGCATTGAGCCGACTGTATCGATGGGACATGACGTTCCGCTTGCCGTGCTCTCGAAGCAGCACCAGCTGCTTTTCAACTATTTCAAACAGCTGTTTGCACAGGTGACGAACCCGCCGTTTGACTCCCTCCGTGAAAAAATCATCACGGACACCACGGTCTACATCGGCTCCGACGGCAACCTGCTGCAGGAGAAGCCGTCCAACTGCACGATGCTCGAGGTGAACAATCCGATCCTCACGAGCGTCGACCTGATGAAGATCCGTGCCTTTGACAGCCCGGGCTTCCGCAGTGCGGACGTACCGCTTCTCTATTACAAAAATACATCGCTCGAGCGTGCGCTGGAGCAGCTGAATGTATCCGTTGACCGTGCGGTGGCCAACGGCAGCAACATCATCATTCTCACGGACAGGGGCGTGGATGAGAACCATCTGCCGATCCCTTCTCTGCTCGCCGTATCCTCCGTCGAGCAGCATCTGGTCCAGACAAAAAAGAGAACGGCTGTCTCGATCATTCTCGAGAGCGGCGAGCCGCGTGATGTGCATCAGATCGCGACGCTTCTCGGCTTCGGTGCGCGGGCGATCAACCCGTACCTCGCGGATGAGTGCATCGCGGAGCTGATCGACACGGGTATCCTGGACAAGGATTACCACACGGCTATTGACGATTACAACAATGCGCTGCTTGACGGCGTCGTAAAGATTGCCGCCAAGATGGGAATTTCCACGCTGCAGTCGTACCAGTCAGCGCGGATCTTTGAGGCCATCGGTCTCTCTGACGACGTGGTAGACAAATATTTCCCGGGAACCGAAAACCGTGTCGGCGGAATCGGCATTGATGAGATCGCCGAGGGCGTGACCTACCGTCATGACCATGCGTTTGATCCGATGGGCCTTGCGGTCGATACGTCGCTCGACAGTCCGGGCTTCCACTATCTCCGGTCCGGCTGCGACAAGGAAGACCACATGTACTCGCCGGAGACGATCATTGCGCTCCAGCGTGCCGTACAGAGCGGCAGTTATGAAAAATTCAAAGAGTATACGAAAATTGTGGACGATCCGGCGCATCCGCACACGCTGCGGAGCATGATGGGCTTTGTGACGGACCGCGAGCCGGTGCCGATCGATGAGGTCGAGCCGGTATCCGAGATCGTGAAGCGGTTCAAGACCGGGGCCATGAGCTATGGTTCGATTTCACAGGAGGCACACGAGACGCTGGCAGTCGCGATGAATACGCTCGGCGGCCGCTCCAATACCGGCGAGGGCGGTGAGGATCCCGCCCGCTACGGCACGATCCGCAATTCCGCGATCAAGCAGGTGGCGTCCGGCCGTTTCGGCGTGACGAGCGCCTACCTGAACAGCGCCAATGAGATCCAGATCAAGATGGCCCAGGGCGCAAAGCCCGGTGAGGGCGGCCATCTGCCGGGCAAGAAGGTTTATCCGTGGGTGGCGAAGACCCGTTTCTCAACACCTGGCGTATCGCTGATCTCGCCGCCGCCGCACCATGACATCTATTCCATCGAGGATCTGGCGCAGCTGATCTACGATCTGAAAAACGCCAACCGCCATGCGCGCATCTCCGTCAAGCTCGTCTCGGAGGCGGGCGTAGGCACGATCGCCTGCGGCGTGGCCAAGGCCGGTGCACAGGTCATCCTGATCTCCGGCTATGACGGCGGTACCGGTGCGGCGCCGGGAAGCTCCGTGCACAATGCCGGACTGCCGTGGGAACTCGGCATTTCGGAGGCACATCAGAGCCTCATTGAGAACGGCCTTCGTGACCGCGTCCGCATCGAGACCGACGGCAAGCTGATGAGCGGCCGTGATATCGCCATCGCCGCCCTGCTCGGCGCCGAGGAGTTCGGCTTTGCCACCGCTCCGCTGGTATGCATGGGCTGCATGATGATGCGCGTGTGCTCGAAGGATACCTGTCCGGAAGGCATTGCCACACAGAACGAGGAGCTCCGGAAGCGCTTCCACGGCAAGCCGGAGTACGTCATGAACTTTATGAAATTTATCGCTCAGGAGCTGCGTGAGATCATGGCATCTCTCGGTTTCCGCACGGTGGATGAGATGGTCGGCAGGACAGACTGCCTGACGGTACGCGAAAATCTCGTGACCGACAGGGCGAAGGAAGTCGATCTGTCCGCCATTCTCGATCCGAAGTATGCAAGAGCGGAGCATTCGCATTTTGATCCGGAGAAGGTTTATGACTTCCATCTGGAGAAGACGCCGGATGAGGCAAGGCTTCTGCCGGCATGTGCAGATCTGCTTCAGCCGGGCATAAGGCTTGCTGACATAGAAAAGCACGAGATCAATATCCGCGTATCCAGTACGGACCGTTCCTTCGGAACGATTCTGGGATCAGACATCACGAGAACCTGGGGTGGCAGTCTGCCGGATGACACGGTTGTGGTCAACTGCCAGGGCGGCGGCGGTCAGTCCTTCGGTGCCTTTATACCGAAGGGGCTCACGCTGCGTCTGGAGGGAGACGCCAACGACGGACTCGGCAAGGGCCTTTCCGGCGGAAAAATTATCGTCGTTCCGCCGAAGAAAGCGAAGTTCCGGGCGGATGAGAACATTATCGTCGGCAATGTGGCGCTCTACGGTGCGACACAGGGCCGTGCCTATATCTGCGGTGTGGCCGGCGAGCGCTTCTGCGTGAGAAATTCGGGTGCGATCGCCGTAGCGGAGGGCTGCGGTGACCACGGTCTGGAGTATATGACCGGCGGCCGCGCCGTCATCCTCGGACACACGGGCAAGAACTTTGCGGCCGGCATGTCCGGCGGCATCGCCTATGTGCTCGACCGCGATCACACGCTGTATCACCGGATGAACAGGGATATGGTGGCACTGCAGGAACTGCAGGACAAGTACGATATCTCCGAGCTCCGCGAGATCCTTGCGGATTACGAGAAGGAGACCCATTCGGCGCTGGCTGCGGAGATCCTCGGCGACTTCGACAACTGCGTAAAGGATTTCAAGAAGATCGTTCCCAACGACTACGCGCATATGCTCGCCGCCATCGGCAAGTACGAGAAG
This sequence comes from uncultured Eubacteriales bacterium, assembly GCA_900318405.1. Classification (GTDB taxonomy): domain Bacteria; phylum Bacillota; class Clostridia; order Lachnospirales; family Lachnospiraceae; genus Bilifractor. The sequence goes on from ONKP01000053.1 coordinate 13,273, forward strand.
CAGGGCATCTCACATGACAATGCCATGCTTGAGGCATTCGAGGAGGTAACTGCATAATGGGGAAGCCAACTGGATTTCTGGAATACGAGAGAGTAGACAATACGGTCATCCCCCCGGAAGAGCGAATCCGTAACTTCAACGAATTCCGCCGTCCGGTGGATATCGGAGAGAGAAGACAGCAGGCGGCCAGATGCATGAACTGCGGCGTGCCGTTCTGTCAGTCAGCCATGAAGCTTTCGGGTATGGTGACGGGCTGCCCGCTGCATAACCTGATCCCGGAGTGGAATGACCAGATTTACCGCGGGCATCTGCAGCATGCTTTTTCACGGCTGTACCGCACCAGTGATTTTCCGGAGTTCACGGGTCGTGTGTGCCCGGCACTCTGTGAAAAGGCCTGCATGAACGGTGAATTCGGCGATCCCGTCACCATTCATGAGAATGAGCTGTTTCTCATTGAGACAGCCTTTGAAAAGGGTTATATTAAGCCGCAGATCCCTGAGGTCAGGAGCGGCAAAAAGGTGGCCGTCGTCGGCAGCGGTCCTTCGGGACTGGCAGTGGCGGATGTACTCAACCACCGCGGACATTCGGTGACCGTGTATGAGCGGGAGGACAGGATCGGCGGCCTTCTGATGTACGGCATCCCGAATATGAAGCTGGACAAGCGGGTCGTCGCACGCCGTAAAAAACTGATGGAAGAAGAAGGCGTGGAATTCCGCACGGGCGTCAATGTCGGTACGGACATTTCGGCCGATGAACTGAAGGCGCAGTATGATGCCGTTGTGCTCTGCTGTGGCGCGAAGCAGCCGAGAAAACTCGATGCGGCGGACCCGGAGACAGACAAAGGCGTTGTCTATGCCGTTGATTTTCTCACGGAGACGACGAAGGCCGTGTTGCAGACAAAAAACAGGACCGTGCAGGAGCTGATGGATGCGCATAAGAAGGACAGGCAGTTCTTGTCTGCCGCGGGAAAGCACGTTGTCGTCGTAGGCGGCGGTGATACGGGCAATGACTGTATCGGCACCTGTGTGCGCGAGGGGTGTGCCTCCATTACAGCGCTGGAGATGATGCCGGAACCTCCTGTGGAGAGGGCAGCCTCCAATCCCTGGCCGGAGTGGCCGAAGGTGAAGAAGACCGATTACGGCCATGAGGAAGCCATCGCGGTATTCGGCAAAGATCCCCGTGTCTATGAGACGACGGTGAAGAAACTGATCCGCGACAAACGGGGCGCACTGAAAAAAATAGAGACGGTTCAGGTGAAATTTGAAAACCGGAAGATGGTTGAGGTAGAGGGCACGGAGAAGACAATCCCCTGTGATCTGCTGATCATCGCCGCAGGTTTCACCGGCTGTCAGTCCTACGTGCCGGAGGCCTTCGGCACACCACTCACCGGACGCCACACGATGGCAACGGCTGAAGATTCCTATTTCACCGGCGTGGACGGTATATTCACGGCAGGTGACATGCACCGCGGTCAGTCGCTGGTCGTCTGGGCGGTCGCAGAGGGCCGTGCCTGTGCGGCAGAGGTGGATCAGACGCTGATGGGATACACGAATCTGCACCGGCAGTGATAATATGATAACAGTGTCAAAAGTCATCACCCACGTTGCACTTGTGCAAAAGTGGGTGAATGACTTATTGACACTGTTATCATACTTATGACACCTATAAATAAGTATTTTATTTTCGATAATTTTCCTTAAAATGAGCTTATGCAGTTGAGGCGACGGCGCCGAGGGATAACTTCCCCCGGCGCTTTTTCTGTTCTCCGGGAAAATGTAAAAGGCTTGCGGGCCAGGTGCAGCGGAACGGAAGAAACAGGGGAAGGAGAGACGACAGATGAAATTTGATCTTACGACTGTTGTTTGGGTTCTGCTCTGCGCGGCACTGGTATACTTCATGCAGGCCGGCTTTGCGCTCTGCGAATCCGGACTGACAAGAGCAAAAAATACCGGCAACATCCTCATGAAAAACATGATGGATTTCTGCATCGGTACGCCCTGCTTCTGGCTGATCGGCTTCAGCCTGATGTTTAACGGCGGACTCGGCGGCGTCATCGGTACACCGGATCTGCTGATCCGCGGAAGCTATACGGCTTCCAACAGCGTGGTTCCGCAGAACATGCCGCTGTGGTGCTTCGTTATTTTTGAAACGGTGTTCTGCGCGACGGCAGCCACGATCGTTTCCGGATCCATGGCTGAGCGCACAAACTTCAAGGCGTACTGCGTATATTCAGCTGTGATTTCCCTCTTCGTGTATCCGGTATCCGGACACTGGGCATGGGGCGGCGGCTGGCTCGCAACGCTCGGCTTCCATGATTTTGCGGGAAGCGCACTCGTTCACAACGTCGGCGGCGTGATCGCCTGCCTCGGTGCGGCAATGCTCGGACCGCGTATCGGTAAGTACGGCAAGGATGGTAAGGCCAGAGCCATTCCGGGACACAACCTGACAGCATGCGCACTTGGTGTATTCATCCTCTGGTTCTGCTGGTTCGGATTCAACGGCGGTTCTACGATCGCCATGGACAGCGACGCTGCGGCTTACGAGGCATCCCTCGCCTTCATGAATACCAACCTGGCGGCAGCGGTTGCCACAGTGGTAGCGATGATCTTCACATGGATCCGCTACGGCAAGCCGGATGTATCGATGACCCTCAATGCGGCACTTGCCGGACTGGTAGCCATCACCGCAAGCTGCGACTGCGTATCGCCGGTCGGTGCATTTTTCATCGGACTCGTTGCAGGTTTCCTGGTTGTTCTCTCCGTTGAATTCTTCGATAACGTGGCAAAAATAGATGACCCCGTCGGTGCGATTTCCGTCCACATGGTGAACGGCATCTGGGGCGCCCTGGCCGTCGGCCTCTTCAGCACAGGTGAAGACGGCGTCGGCGCAGGCCTTTTCTATGGTGGTGGCGGACATCAGTTCCTGATCCAGCTGCTCGGCGTGGCTGCCATCGATGCCTATGTACTGGTGATCATGTTTATCGCGTTCAAGATCATTGACAAGACGATCGGCCTCCGCGTACCGGCGCAGGTTGAGATCGACGGTCTCGATATTCATGAGCACGGACTTGCATCCGCATATTCAGGATTTGCCATCACGGATGTAACGGATATGGGTGTGGATGTCAATGAAAACACGGATCTCGGTGAGGACAAGTACGTGAACGCCTCCGAGGCGCAGATTAATGCGGCTGTCAAGGTATCGCAGGAGCCGCCGCTGGCACCGGATCTGGATACGGGCATTCACAAGGTATCCATTATCTGCCGGCTGTCGAGCTTTGATGCTCTGAAGAAGGCACTGAACCAGCTCGGTGTTACCGGTATGACGATGACCCAGGTCATGGGCTCCGGTATTCAGAGAGGTTCCACGCAGAAGTACCGTGGCGCAACGGTCGATTCCACGCTGCTGCCGAAGGTGAAGGTTGAAGTCATCGTTTCCTCCATCCCTGTGGAGAAAGTTATTGAGACTGCGAAGGAGACGCTTTATACCGGCCACATCGGAGACGGCAAGATCTTCGTATACAATGTGGCTAAGGTTGTTAAGATCCGTACCGGTGAAGAGGATGCCAAAGCTCTCGCCGATGTGGAATAAGGGTAGTCTTCACTGACCAATCACAATCAGACTTACAGACGTTACTCGTTTTCCTCCTTGTGCCGGGAAACCGGCACACATACATCAGATGTATATCCTCCCTGATATACAAGTTTTGCAACCCGGGTCCGGCTTGTGCCGGATCCGGGTATCTTTCTGCCTGCTTTTTACAGTCGTTTAGATTGCCATAATGTCCAAAATACAGATGCCTCCAGTTATTGCATGACAAAAGCGCAGCCGGACTGTAACTCTTTAGGCAGGCAGGTGGCATTTATCAGATATTTGCGGTAAACTACTGTATAAATCCGACGCGGAAGCACGAAGCGACGCGTAGACTTATAAAGTACTGTGAGATGTTTCGGCTTTGAAAAATACTGCGGGATACCGCTCCCGCTGGCAGGAGGCTGCAGGTGGAAATTCGCGCGCGTGGCGACATGGTTTTTGATCTGAAGGAAATGCAGAAGCAGAGGGATGCGGGCAGAGAGACGGAGGCCGTCTGCACCTGGTCAGTGGTGGATCAGGACGCGGAGGAGGCTTCGGCGGAGAGCCCGTTCTTTGTACTGAAGGAACAGGCACCGGCGTTCCCTCATCATGTGCGGGGAACCTGCATGGACATGAATCGGCGGACGGCGTTCATGCGGAGTGACGGCGATGCGCCGGTGGCGGCTGATATCGTGAAGATCGACCGGCGCTTCATTCATCTGGTGAAGTGGCTGGGAGAAAATCAGACCAGCATTCTGCTTTCCGGCAGGCATACAGAGGATGGCTATGCGGTGTACCGTATCCGTGCGGTGAACTATGCAGGGACGGCACCTTCCGGTGCCGATGCTTTTCTGCAGATGACGATCGGGAGACTGCTGCAGTCTTCATCGGATGCGTGGAAGCAGGAGGAAGCGCAGAATCAGGAAGAGGATGCCGATGAGAGTGCGGCCATTCAGCTGACGGATATCGACAGTATGACGGACTTTCTTGACTGTGCGGGGCCGACGCTGCCGCCGAACGTCCGCAGGTGGGCGAGGCGGAACCTCACCCTTGTGCGCTCCGGTGCGATCAGTGCGGATGAGAAGAGGCATGCGCAGAGATCTCTTGCGATGATGCTGAATATCTCATGGAAAAATTCCTATTTTTCTCCGGTGGATCCCGTCAGAGCGAGGGAGATCCTCGATGAAGAACTGTACGGGATGGAAGAAGTCAAACAGCGGATCATCGAGACGATCATTCAGATTAACAGGACACATACACTGCCGGCGTACGGCCTTCTTCTGATCGGACCCGCCGGTGTCGGCAAGTCGCAGCTGGCCTATGCCGTGGCCAGGATTCTGAAGCTTCCGTGGGCGTCTCTGGATATGAGTGCGATCAACGATCCGGAGGAGCTGACGGGAAGCCCGCGCGTATACGCCAATGCCAAGCCGGGGCTTATTATGGAGGCGTTTTCGAGGGCCGGCACGTCGAATGTCGTGTTCATCATCAATGAGCTGGATAAGGCGGATCAGGGGAGTGGAAACGGCAGCCCTGCGGATGCGCTGCTCACACTGTTCGATAATCTTGGATATACGGACAATTATATCGAGTGTATGATCCCGACCAGCGGTGTCTATCCGATCGCCACGGCCAATGAGAAGGACCGCATCAGCGCTCCGCTTCTCTCGAGATTTGCCGTCATCGAGATTCCGGATTATACGCCGGAGGAAAAGAAAGTGATCTTCTCGGAATACGCGATGCCGCGCGTGCTGAAACGCATGGGCATGAAGCCGGAGGAGTGTGTCGTTCCGGCAGACGCCGTGGAAGTCGTTGTCGACCGGTGCAGCGGCACAACCGGCTGCCGTGATCTCGAGCAGGCGGCGGAGCATCTGGCCGCGCATGCACTGTATCGGATTGAGACAGAAGAAGGCTGCAGGGACGGTGTGACATTTACGGCTGATGAAGTACGGTCGCTGCTGGGATTCGACGGGGAGTAAATGGATCAGCACGGTAAATGGTATTGTTCCGTGCATCGCACGATGGCGGGTGAAACCATTTGTATTCCGGAATACTTATGCAAGCCTGAAGTATGCAGACAGTGACGATAATTTATTTTGGCAAATGAGCGGATATATGATATGGTGAGCGGAGCAGCAGGAGGAACTGTTTGAGGAATACAGAAGACAACAGACACAGCGAAGCCGGAGAACAGCAGAGCAGACGGTTTCATCTGTTTAACAGGAAAGATGCGTGCGGTGTGCATGTGTCTGACAGCCGGAATAAAAATAACAGAGGATCGGTTTCCATCAGGGGAATCCTGATCTCTATCCTGTCGGCAGCAATTCTTATCGTGCTATTCATGCCGGATCCATCACCTGTGCAGGAAGCACAGGCGAAAGGGGAATCTGTCATATTATCAGACGCATTGACGGCATCCGTGAGCAGCGAATCCGTGAAGGCGGATTCGGCGGATGACAACGGGACAGAGAAGGATGCGGCAGCAGCGTCAACTGACCCGGAGAGTGTCAGCGCATCTTCAGCAGAACAGATACCCGTGTGGGAGACCTACGATACGGATGCGGAATATGCCTGGATATGTGCCAATCCGTCTCTTTTTCAGGAGGATAAAATTTCGCTTGCCAGTGGCAATGCGGATCTCACCCATTTTATGTATCAGTACGGTCACGGTGAGATTCCGAATGTGCAGGACACAGGACTGACAGAGGAAGAGACGTCCGGTGGTATTCCTTTTCTATATCAGTGGGACGAACGTTGGGGCTATGAGACCTATGGAAATACCGTGATGGGCTACTCCGGGTGCGGACCGACAAGTCTGGCAATGGTGATCGTCGGACTGACAGGCCGAAAGGACGTCACGCCTTATACGGTCGCGCAGTACGCAGATGCTTCGGGGTACTATGTAGACGGTGACGGTACGTCCTGGAAGCTGTTCACGACAGGTTGTGCCAACTGGGGGCTTCGCTCTCATGAAGTGCCGAAGAATGAGGAACAGCTGAAAAGTGCACTTTCGGCAGGACAGCCCGTGATCATCAGCGTGAAGAAAGGCATGTTTACCAACGGCGGACATATTATGGTTCTGGCCGGAACCGACGCTTCGGGAAATCTCATCGTACATGATCCGAACAACAGAGCATACAGCAGCCGGACTTTTACCTACAGCGAGATCGAGGATCAGATCGCGGCACTGTGGGCTTTTGAAAAAATATAATCCGCCGTGTCGTAAAAATCAGAAGACACGCTGTGTTTACGCAGTACGATGAACGATATCTGAAAAAACAGAAAGTGTGCTGCAATTGCGCAGTACGATGAACCGATATCTGATAATAAATGACAGAAACTGCGCTGCATCTGTGCAGTATGATGGACAAAAGTGGGGAACAGCAGCCAGTCGCAGGGTAAATGAATGAGGAGGAAAAATGGATAAAATTGCGGTAATGATCCCTTGTTACAATGAGTCCAAAACGGTTGAGAAAGTTGTCACGGACTGGAAAAAGGTGCTTCCGGAAGCGGTCATTTATGTCTATGACAATAATTCCACAGACGGAACGGATGAACTCGCGCGCAGCGCCGGCGCTGTCGTGCGCTATGAGCATCAGCAGGGAAAAGGCAATGTCGTCCGGCGGATGTTTCAGGAAATCGACGCGCAGTGCTACATCATGGTGGACGGCGATGACACGTATCCTGCAGATGCCGGCCCTGCCATGGTAAAGGATGTGCTGGAAAACCAGGCGGATATGGTAGTCGGAGACCGGCTGTCATCGACGTATTTTCAGGAAAACAAGCGTCCTTTCCACAATGCGGGTAATTCTCTTGTTCGGTCGTCCATTAACCATATGTTTGACACGGATGTGCGGGATATCATGACCGGCCTCAGAGCCTTCAGCTTCCGCTTTGCCAAGACATATCCGGTGCTGTCGCACGGCTTTGAGATTGAGACGGAGATGACGATCCATGCCGTCGATAAAAACATGCACATCACCAATCAGGTCATTCAGTACCGCGACAGACCTGACGGAAGTGTATCCAAACTGAACACATTCAGCGACGGCGCACGCGTAATCGGTACCATTTTCCGGCTTTTCCGGGATTACCGGCCGTTTGCTTTCTTCGGCTGGATCGCTCTGATCCTCGCCATTTTGTCTATTGGTTTCTTTATTCCGGTATTTCATGATTACCTGATCACCGGTATGGTTTCCAAATTCCCGACGCTGATCGTCTGCGGTTTCTCGGGGCTGGCTGCGCTGATCTCCCTGTTTACCGGACTTATTCTGCAGACCAACCGCGGCGGAGAGCTTCGTGACTTTGAGTACAAGCTGCAGATGGTGTCCTTTGAGGAAAAAAGACTGCTCGCCGAAGAGCAGGAAAAATCAAAAAGCTGAAAACAGACGGAACGTGACGCCTGAAAGCGGACGGACAGAAGTACTGTTCGGGATAGCTGGTAAAAATGAGTGAAAGAGGAGTCGGCGCATGGAGCATTTCGTCAATGTATACGCTTACACACCGTCCGCCGCTGCGGATGCCTGGCGCGTGTGGTGGCAGACCAGATTCCGCACTTTCTATATCACAGCGGGTATTTTTATCGCGGTGATCATCGCGATCTCATGGATCCTGTGGCAGCCGCTGTATATCATCTATGAGACATTTCCGGTTATCGCGATCATTTTTATGGAGCGTAACCGCCGGAAGCTTCGCCGGGATGCGGAAGAGGAGTACAACCGTAATTTCAAGGACGAATCGCCGACGATCCGCGTGGAGATCGGCGAGAATATCTCACTGATCACACCAAAAAATATCGAGCGTATCAGCTTCGGTGATATCGAACACATCGGATCGCGGGATGAGATCATTCTGCTCACGGTGTCGGGCAGCCGGCTGGTCGTTCTGAAGAAAGATGGCTTCCTGGACGGCACGCCGGAGGCATGTATGGCGTACATCCGCCGCCGCAGGAGAGAGGAACGCCGAAACAATACACGGAAAAAGCATTGAAAAAAGTACTGTAAACACAGGATGGGCGCATGGCAGAATTTTTTGCTGTGCGCCTGTTTTTATTCAGTGCTGCATGGCAGCCCTTGAAAAATATCTCACGTGAAGATACAATGGCATCGAGCCTCGCGCGGAATCCCACTTCCTGCGCCTGTGGCCCGCATTCTAAATAAAGCAGGACGCTGGTGGCGTCCTCAGCAAAGGAGAAGATGCAACATGGAAAAAGAAGAATTTTTACAGGTTTACCGTCACTCACTGGCTCACATCCTCGCAAAGGCTGTCATTGAACTCTTCGGTAAAGAGAATGTACAGTACGCGATCGGACCGCAGATCGAAAACGGTCTCTACTATGATTTCGTTCTGCCGCGCACATTGACCACCGATGACTACAAGCCCATCGAGGACAAGATGCACGAGATCATCAAGCGTCGCGAGGACTGGACGCGCAAAGAGGTCACCCGGGAAGAGGCGCTTGAGATTTTCAAGGGCCAGAAGTTCAAGACCGAGCTCATCGAGGATCTTCCGGCGGATGAAAAAATAACGGTTTACTATACAGGCAACGACTACGTGGATCTGTGCCGTGGCCCGCATGTGGATAACTCTCAGGAACTGATGAACGTGGCATTTGAGGTGCGTTCCATCTCCGGTGCCTACTGGAGAGGCGATGAGAAGAGAGATCAGCTGCAGCGTATCTACGTATCGGCATTTCCGGACAAGCAGCAGCTCAAGGATTACAAGAAATTCCTGAAAGAGGCGGCAGAGCGCGATCACAAGAAACTCGGACCGCAGCAGGAGCTGTTCATGTTTGATGAGACGGCACCGGGCATGCCTTACTGGCTGCCGAGGGGCTGGAAGCTCTTCAATGCGCTTCTTGATTTCTGGAGAGGTATTCATGAGGAGCACGGATATCAGGAGATCTCCGGACCGATCCTTTCCAATGCAAAGCTCTGGCAGACTTCCGGTCACTGGGGCCACTACAAGGAAAATATGTTCATCATCCCCGGTGAAAAAGAGGATGAGAGCGATTACTACGCAGCAAAACCGATGAACTGCCCGAACGCGATCAAGGTTTACCAGAAGCATCTGCGCTCCTACCGTGATCTCCCGTTCCGTATCGCACAGGTTGACTGCATCCACAGGAAAGAAAAATCCGGCGAGCTGAACGGACTTTTCCGTGTACAGATGTTCCGTCAGGATGATGCGCACATTCTCGTATCGGAGGACCAGATCGCCGATGAGATCAAGGATATCATGTCCAT
>ONKP01000052.1 GCA_900318405.1 uncultured Eubacteriales bacterium
ATCATTGAATGACCTGATTCGACAGGTCCATAAATCATTCAATGCAAAGCGGATGTTCCGGAAAAGTTTGTGTGTTCAGTTTTGAAGGTATGTGATATAATCTCATTACATATTTTCTTTTTACGGCCCAGTGGCTCAGCTGGTTAGAGCGCCGCCCTGTCACGGCGGAGGTCACCGGTTCGATCCCGGTCTGGGTCGTTTTATTTTTACATGGGGTCTTAGCTCAGCTGGGAGAGCATCTGCCTTACAAGCAGAGGGTCACAGGTTCGAGCCCTGTAGGCCCCATATAGAAATAAATAAATAAGCAGTATGGGCGGTTTCCCGAGTGGCCAAAGGGGACAGACTGTAAATCTGCTAGCGATGCTTTCGGTGGTTCGAATCCACCACCGCCCATTTTCAGCCGATTTTAGGCAAGTGCCGATGTGGCTCAATTGGCAGAGCAGCTGATTTGTAATCAGCAGGTTATCGGTTCGAGTCCGATCATCGGCTTATATTAATTTTATACATCGCGGGATGGAGCAGTCAGGTAGCTCGTCGGGCTCATAACCCGAAGGTCGGAGGTTCAAATCCTTCTCCCGCAACTTTGTGCCTAGTTAGCTCAGTAGGTAGAGCAGGGGACTGAAAATCCCCGTGTCTCTGGTTCGATTCCGGAACTAGGCACTTTTTTATTGCATTAAGCCGTCGACACGCAGCATCGCGAGTGAATGCTCATACATGTGCCGACTGCGGGAATCGCGCAGCGATGGAGCAGTCGGGCTTAATAAAGTACTGTGGCATCTTGTCTGATATGAATAGGGAGCATTAGCTCAGGTGGTAGAGCACTTGACTTTTAATCAAGTTGTCCGGGGTTCGAGTCCCCGATGCTTCATTCGTAAAACCTCTGGATATTTTTCAGAGGTTTTTTTATAATGTTGCTGATTAAACTTTAGGAGGATATGTTTTGAACGAACAACAATATGATAAAGATGAAGCCAGAGAACTACGTCGTCAGCGCCGGGCAAAAGAGCGTGAGCGCAAGAGAAAAATACTTCTCTATGTATCTCTGGTTGTACTGATCCTTGCTATTCTGATTGTGGTTGTTCTGATTGTTCTGCTGCGCGGGCATCTGAAAGCGGAAGAGACAACAGTAGCTGCGACTTCCGAGCTTGCTTTTGATATCAAATACGCAGGGGAAAATACGGTATTTTCCTCTTCTGAGGACAGTACTGATAATACAGTGACATCGGGTTCCGCTGATACTGAGGATAATTCCGTCCTTCCAACGATCGATCTGAGCGGCATTACCAGTACGCATGCGGTCATGGAGCGGCTTTCTGATGGCGCTGTATGCGCTGACAAGGGAAGCACGGAATCCATCTATCCTGCTTCCATGACAAAAATGATGACCGCAATCCTTGCGATTGAGAATATCCCGGATCTCTCACAGACCTATACGTTTGACGGTTCGGAGTTTGATACGGCCTATGCAAACGGAGCGACCACCGTTGGTTATCAGGCGGGAGATACAGCCAAGTTTAATGATATTCTGTACGGTATCATGCTTCCTTCCGGTGCAGACTGCTGCTATGCGGTGGCCAATGCGGTTTCCGGCGGTGAAAGTGCGTTTGTGGATCTGATGAATCAGAAAGCGCAGGAGCTGGGCATGAGCGGCACGCATTTTTCCAACTGCGTGGGTCTCCAGGCAGAAGATCACTACACGACGTGTGCCGATCTGGCGACACTGCTGAAATATGCACTGCAGAATGATACATTCCGCGTTATTTTTACATCGTCTGTTTATACGACAGATCCGACAGAGGATTACCCGACAGGTATTACGATGAGCTCTACCATGTTCATGGCGCTGGCAAATTCTACGCTGGACAACGGAGCTACGATTGAAGGCGGTAAGACCGGTTTCACAGATGAGGCCGGGCATTGCCTTGCTTCTCTTGCGAGAGCACAGGACGGAACCGAGTATATCCTCGTGACCGCCGGCGCTGCAGGAGGCGTCAATGATATGCCCAATGTAGACGATGCCATTACGGTATACTCGCAGCTTCCGGGTTCTGCTACGGTTGTGGATGATGACAGCAATGTAGATCTCGATTTCGGTGAGACGATACTGAGCGGAAGCAATAATCAGTAAGCAATAGATAGTAAGTGATATATGGCATGCGTGTTCAGCTGGCTTGATACAGTATGTGGCACTGCTTGTAGTATGGGGCCTACTGAGCAATAAGGGATACGTGCTGTGAATGTTATTTGAGCAAAAAAATGAGCGATCGACAGTGAATGGCAGTAAGCAGGATTCAGAGCAGAATTATACGTATATGCTTCGATGCAGAGGCGGTGTCCTCTACACTGGCTGGACGAATAACCTGGAAAAAAGAGTGCTGACGCACAGCGAAGGACGCGGAGGACGGTTTACACACAGCCACCTGCCAGTGGAGCTGGCGTGGTTCACCTGCTATCCGGATAAAAAAGAGGCCATGCGGCGGGAGGTGCAGGTCAAGCGGCTCACACGGGAGCAGAAGGAAGCGCTGATCAGCGAAATGGACAGCGAGACGCGCGAAGAGATTGCACGTATCAATGCCAGACTGAGAGAGGTTCGCGTAAAATGAAAGACGGCCGCTTGCGCGGCCGTCCGTTTTCAACTTGTATGCCCGGATCCACGGGGAGCCATGCATCCGGCAGCATACCAACAGGAGTTATTGTCAAGGATCGAATAACGATCTTCACAAACATATGTAGGAATCAGCGGATGTTTCTGATTATCCGTCGATCTTGATGCCCTTCAGAAGGGATCCGAGATTGGTGCTGATATTCTCAGCTTTCGGAAGCTTGTACTCCGGCTCGCTGTCACGGCGTGAGCTGTGCTCAGGTCTGCCGCTGCGCTCACGGCCTTCGTCAGCGCCTTCTTCCAGAGCTTTCATGGAAAGGCTGAGCTTGCCGTCCTTGATGGCAATGACTTTGACCTTGACTTCCTGGCCAACCTTCAGTACATCTTCAACGGATTTAACTCTCTTATGAGAGATCTGTGAAATGTGTACAAGTCCGGACATATCATCGCCCAGATCGATAAATGCGCCATAGGACTGGATGCTCTCAACCTTGCCGTCCATAACGGTGCCAACCGGGATAGAAGCGATGCGCTCCTTTCTCTCCTCTTCAGCTTTTGCGCGGAGAGGTTCAACGGCGGAGAGGATCAGACGTCCTTTCTGTTCATCAACTTCGCGTACGATGACCTGAATCGGTTTGGAGAGATAATCTTCCAGATTATCTACATGTCTCAGTGCCAGCCGGGAAGCGGGAATAAAACCGCGTACACCTTCTACATTGGCTACCACACCTTTATTGACAACACCGTCAACTGTAACATCGAGAACGGTCTTGTTTTCCTGATATTCCTTCAGTTTGGACCAGTCAGCCTCTCCCTCATCGTGAAACTTGGATAAATCGAGTGCATCCTGGTTTTCCTGTTCAAAATCTGCCATCGTCGTTAATGTTTCGTCTGCCATTGTCTCCACCTCAAGAATTATTTTTGATATCGCAGCACGGCAAAAATAACCCGCTGCAATAACACTTAAACAGTATAGCATAGATTCGGGAAATCGGCAGAAAAAGTTTGCATTGGGAGAAAAATCCGTATGACATGTGGTATGATATCAAAATAAATCTGCCGCGTCAGAAGACAGAGAGAAAGGATCAGGTATGGCGCAGAAAAAAGAAATTGTATATATCGTAGGCCATCGCAATCCGGATACGGATTCGATCTGTTCGGCGATCGCCTATGCAGATATTAAAAACCGCACGGAACTGGACCGGCAGTTTCTGCCGATGCGCGCCGGGCAGATCAATGAGGAGACGGAATTTGTTCTCAAACATTTCCATATTCCCATGCCGGGCTATCTGCCGGATGCCGGTACGCAGGTGAGCGAGATCGAGATCCATAAAGTGCCGGGCACACCGCGCGACCTGTCCGTCAAGAAGGCATGGAAGGTCATGACCGAGGAGGGTATCGTCACGCTTCCCATCACTTCCGGCAAAAATAAACTGGAGGGCCTGATCACTGTCACGGATATCGCGAAATCCTATATGGAGATCTCGGACAGCCATATCCTGGCGGATGCGCATACGCGCTATGACGCCATCGCGGACACGCTGGACGGCGAGATCCTCGTCGGTGACGGAAAGAAATATTTCACCGAAGGCCGGGTGGTCATAGGTGCTTTTCACCCGGACATGATGGAGCAGTACATACAGAAAAACGATCTGGTCATCGTCGGAAACCGCGCGGAGGATCAGCTTTGCTGTCTGGATCTGAAGGCGAGCTGCATGGTCGTCGGACTGGGAGCCAAGGTAAGCTCCTCGATCCTGAAACTGGCGGAAGAGGACGGATGCACGATCATTTCCAGCCCTCATGACACCTATACGATCACACGACTGATCAATCAGGCTGTTCCCGTGGAATACCTGATGCGGCACAGGGAAAAGCTCATCTGCTTCCATACAACGGATAAAGTGGATGAGATCGAACAGGTCATGAAGAACAGCAGACACCGCGATTATCCGGTGCTGGATACCAGGGAGCGTTATATAGGAACGATCTCCCGCCGCAACCTGATCGGTCTGACGGGTAAAAATCTGATCCTTGTGGACCACAATGAGACGACGCAGGCTGTGCTCAATGTGGAAGAGGCCAATGTGCTGGAGATCATCGATCATCACCGCCTCGGCTCTCTGCAGACTATGGGTCCGATCCTGTTCCGCTGTGAACCGATCGGATGCACGGCGACGATCATGTACAAGATCTACCATGAAAAACATCTGGAGATCCCGGCAAAAATCGCGGGGCTGCTGATGTCCGCCATTATTTCTGACACGCTGCTGTTCAGATCCCCGACCTGTACGCCGATGGACAAAAACGCGGCGGAGGACCTGGCGGAGATCGCCGGCGTAAAGGACATCAATGCCTATGCAGCGTCCATGTTCCGTGCCGGATCCAATCTGGAAGATAAGACGCCGGAAGAGATCTTTTTCCAGGATTACAAGAAATTCAATATCGAAGATACGAATTTCGGCGTTGGACAGATCAGCTCCATGTCCGCGGAGGAGCTCGAATTCATCAAGAGCCGCCTGTTGCCGCAGATGAAGGAAGAATGCGGAAAGCATGACATCGAAATGGTCTTCTTTATGCTGACCAATATCATCGATGAATCGACGGAACTTCTCTACTTTGGCACCAGTGAGAAAAATGATGCCGGTCGCCTGGTCAAAACGGCGTTTCCGGAGTCTGAACCCGACGGAACAAGTGCTGTTCTGCAGGGTGTGATTTCGCGCAAGAAGCAGCTCATCCCGGCATTCATGCGGGCACTGCAGGAGAGAGAGTAAATAAAAGCAGTATGCGCATTTGCGCATACTGCTTTTTAAGTATTAAAAAATAAAAATGTAATGATTAATAATAATACTTGCGCATACTAAACGAGTATGTTATAATGCCGCATGGTTGTTACAAAGGTGTAACATAGCCATACTATAACCATTTTATATTTTTATCCACAGGGAGGATAAACACATGTCTTACGTTGATGAGGTCTACGAAAGAGTCGTAGCAAAGAACCCCGCTGAGCCGGAGTTTCATCAGGCAGTAAAAGAGTTTCTGGAGAGCATTCGTCCGGTTGTTGACAAACATGAGGAAGAATACAGAAAGACAGCTCTTCTTGAGAGACTGACAGAGCCGGAGCGTCAGATCCGTTTCCGTGTTCCGTGGGTTGATGACAAGGGCCAGGTACAGGTAAATACCGGGTACCGCGTTCAGTTTAACAGTGCCATCGGACCGTACAAGGGAGGCCTGCGTTTCCATCCTTCCGTATATCTGGGCATTATCAAGTTCCTTGGATTTGAGCAGATCTTCAAGAACTCTCTGACCGGACTGCCGATCGGCGGTGGCAAGGGCGGTTCTGACTTTGATCCGAAGGGAAAATCTGACAGAGAGGTTATGGCATTCTGCCAGAGCTTCATGACAGAGCTTTACAGACATATCGGAGCGGATACCGATGTTCCTGCAGGTGATATCGGTGTAGGCGGCCGTGAGATCGGTTTCCTGTATGGCCAGTACAAGAGAATCACCGGCCTTTATGAGGGCGTTCTGACCGGTAAGGGACTGACCTATGGCGGTTCTCTCGCAAGAACAGAAGCAACCGGTTATGGCCTGCTGTACTTCACCAAAGAGCTCCTGAAGATCAACGGCAAGGATATCAAGGGAATGACAGCTGCTGTTTCCGGTGCCGGCAACGTAGCTATCTACGCGATCCAGAAGGCTCAGCAGATGGGCGTAAAAGTTCTGACCTGCTCTGATTCCACAGGCTGGATCTATGATCCGGACGGCATTGATGTGGCAACGCTGCAGGAGGTTAAGGAAGTTCATCGTGCACGTCTGACCGAGTACAAGGCAAAACGTCCGAATTCCGTATATCATGAGGGACGCGGCGTCTGGGTTACCAAGACGGATCTCGCTCTTCCGTGCGCTACACAGAACGAGCTGACACTTGATGATGCCAAGACACTGGTTGAGAATGGCTGCATTGCTGTCTGCGAGGGCGCAAACATGCCTACTACACTGGATGCTACCGAGTATCTCAAGAGCCACGGCGTAATCTTCGGACCGGCCAAGGCTGCCAATGCCGGCGGTGTTGCTACTTCCGCACTTGAGATGTCTCAGAACAGCGAGCGTCTGTCCTGGACATTTGAAGAGGTTGATCAGAAGCTGCAGCAGATCATGATCAACATTGTTCACAATATCGATAACGCAGCACGCGAGTACGGCAAGGAAGGCGACTATGCGGCAGGTGCCAATATCGCCGGATTCCTGAAGGTTGCTGACGCTATGCAGGCACAGGGTATCGTCTGATCAGGCAGCGGAACGATCGTGTAAAATCAGTGGAATTGTAAAAAAGGCCATCCGGCGGGCGTCCGGATGGCCTTCTTTACAATTCCTTAATTATAGTTTAAGATTATCCACAGATTATGACCAAAACCAAAGCGTCTGTGAACTGGGGAGATCCGGACGCCTGATTCATGAGGTGAATATGGATAAATATGTGATCAAGGGTGGAAATCCGCTGGTCGGCGAAGTGGAAATTGGGGGAGCCAAGAACGCTGCGCTTGCGATCCTTACAGCGGCCATTATGACCGACGAACCGGTAGTTGTCGACAATATACCGGATGTAAGTGATATCAATGTTCTGCTTGAAGCTATTTCCGTCATTGGTGCGCAGGTGGAAAGAACCAGTCGTCATTCGGTGGTGATCAACGGATCTACAATCGAATCTGTCAGCGTGGATTACGAATATATCAAAAAAATCCGCGCTTCCTATTATCTGCTCGGTGCGCTGCTTGGCAAGTACAAGAGAGCAGAGGTGCCGCTGCCGGGAGGCTGCAATATCGGGAGCCGCCCGATCGATCAGCATCTCAAGGGGTTCCGGGCGCTTGGCGCTACCGTGGCGATACGTCACGGCGTGATCATGGCGTCGGCGCAGGATCTGCACGGCGCACATATTTTTCTGGACATGGTATCCGTCGGAGCGACGATCAATATCATGATGGCAGCCTCCATGGCGAGGGGAAATACCATCATCGAGAACGCGGCGAGAGAGCCGCATGTCGTTGATGCGGCGAACTTCCTGAACAGCATGGGCGCCAATATCAAAGGAGCAGGAACGGATGTCATCCGTATCCGCGGCGTTCAGAAGTTCCACAGAACGAACTATGCCATTGTTCCGGATATGATCGAGGCAGGCACGTATATGTTTGCCGCGGCGGCTACGAAGGGAGACATCCTGATCAAAAATGTCATCCCGAAGCATCTGGAGGCGATCACGGCGAAGCTCGTTGAGATCGGCTGTCAGGTCGAGGAGTTCGACGACGCCGTGCGCGTCATCGCAAAGAACCGCCTGAACAAGACACATGTGAAGACGCTTCCCTATCCGGGATTTCCCACAGACATGCAGCCGCAGATCAGTGTGGCGCTCTGTCTCGCGAGAGGCACGAGTATCGTGACCGAGAGTATCTTTGAAAACCGGTTCAAATATGTGGATGAACTTTCGCGCATGGGCGCGAGTATCAAGGTCGAGGGCAATTCGGCGATCATCGACGGCGTGGAATCTCTGACAGGCGCCAGGATTTCGGCACCTGATCTCCGCGCAGGAGCGGCGCTGGTTATCGCAGGTCTCGCTGCTGACGGCATCACGGTGATTGATGATATCGTTTATATCCAGAGAGGATATGAGGATTTCGACATCAAGCTGCAGGAGCTTGGCGGACAGATCGAAAAAGTGGCTGACGAGCGCGAAATCCAGAAGTTCCGTCTGAGAGTCGGCTGATCGACAGGCATTCCGCAGGTTCTGCCCTGTCGGATTTTCCTGGATTTTACAGGTGGGCCTGAGAACAGACGGGTAAATGATGTGAATATACATATCTGCATATGGATGTGCAGGTATCAGACAGATTTATCCAAATGATGACAGACCGGGTGTGCGGAAACTCCGTGACATCCGGTTTTTTGTGTGTTTGGTTGGACAAAAAGTTCCGCGTGTCCTAACAGGGTACAAATTGCCTTGACTGTACCCGCAAGGGGCGTTATCGTACGATACAGAAACAGACAGATACTCATTTATTTTTCTACAACTGCATATGCTTTCTCTTATTCAGAGTGGCGGAGGTACATAGGACCTTTGAAACCACGGCAACCCCGAGTTATCGGAAGGTGCCCGCCTGAGCGAGATTATCGAACAATAAGGGAGTCGATCGCCGGATCTTCTTCATTATGATGATCCGGCTTCTTTCGTGTATACGTGTACAGCAGGCCTCATCCGGCTATGAAGTGGTCATCGCACAGCTGTTCATTGACGCGATAAGAGGAAAGCAGAACGGTAACCATTTCAGGAGGAATTGTGAGATGGAAAAAAGATTGTTCACATCCGAGTCCGTGACAGAAGGACATCCGGATAAGGTCTGCGACGCTGTCAGCGACGCGATTCTTGACGCCTGCCTCGCGCAGGATCCGTACAGCCGTGTGGCATGCGAGACAGCTGCCTGCACCGGATTCGTACTGGTGACCGGCGAGATCACAACCAAGGCGATTGTCGATTATCAGGACATTGTCCGCAAGACAGTCAATGAGATCGGCTATGACAACGCCGACTGCCAGTTCAATGGCAATACCTGCGCTGTATTCGTAGCGCTCGACAGACAGTCTGCCGATATCGCTCTGGGTGTTGACAAATCCCTCGAGGCGAAGAAGGGCGGCCAGGAAGAGGATCTGAATACAGGCGCCGGTGACCAGGGCATGATGTTCGGCTATGCCTGCAATGAGACACCGGAACTGATGCCTTATCCGATCGAGCTGGCACACAAGCTGTCCAGAAAGCTGACGGAAGTCCGCAAAAACGGCACACTGCCGTATCTTCGTCCGGACGGAAAAACACAGGTTTCCGTAGAATATGACGAGAACAACTGCCCGGTGAGACTCGAGGCTGTCGTACTCTCCACACAGCATGACGAGAATGTCAGCCAGGAGCAGATTCACAAGGACATCCGGAAATATGTATTTGATGAAGTCCTTGATCCGAAGATGATCGACGAGAATACGAAGATCTACATCAATCCGACAGGACGTTTCGTTATCGGCGGACCTCACGGAGATGCCGGTCTCACAGGCCGTAAGATCATCGTAGATACCTACGGCGGATATGCCCGTCACGGCGGCGGCGCTTTCTCCGGCAAGGATCCGACGAAGGTAGACCGTTCCGCAGCTTACGCAGCGCGCTATGTGGCGAAAAATATTGTAGCCGCAGGCCTTGCGGACAGAGCGGAAATCCAGCTTTCCTACGCCATCGGCGTAGCTGAGCCGACTTCCATCAACATCGATACATTCGGAACCGGCAAGCTGAGCGATGAGGAGCTTGTAAAGATCATCCGCGAGCACTTCGATCTCCGCCCGGCCGGCATCATCAAGATGCTGGATCTGCGCCGTCCGATCTATCGTCAGACTGCTGCATACGGACACTTCGGCCGCACCGATGTCGATCTGCCCTGGGAGCACACAGACAAGGCAGATGCACTTCGCAAATATCTGAAATAATATGATAACAGTGTCAAAAGTCATCACCCACG
>ONKP01000051.1 GCA_900318405.1 uncultured Eubacteriales bacterium
TTGAGACCGTATTTCTTACGCTCTTTCATTCTTGGATCACGTGTCAGATAACCTTCAGCCTTCAGCGTCGGTCTGTTCTCAGCATCAGCCTGAAGAAGTGCACGTGCGATACCATGACGGATTGCGCCTGCCTGTCCGGTATAACCGCCGCCGCGAACGGTAACGGTGACATCAAACTTATCTGCATTATCGGTAGCAACGAGCGGCTGACGAACGATCGTCTTCAGTGTCTCGAGACCGAAATACTCTTCAATATCTCTCTTGTTGACCGTGATTTTGCCAGTGCCCGGTGCGAGGTAAACCCTGGCAACAGATTTTTTTCTTCTTCCTGTACCGTAATACTTATTAGCCATCTCTTTTACCCCTCCTTAGAAAGTAAGCACTTCCGGCTTCTGTGCTGCATGCGGATGCTCAGCTCCAGCATAGACATGAAGTTTCGTGTACATCTCTCTTCCGAGAGGGCCCTGCGGAAGCATGCCTTTAACGGCCTTTTCAATAACTCTCTCCGGATGCTTTGCCAGCATTTCACGAAGTGTGGTCTCCTTGAGGCTTCCGATATGCATGGAATGTCTGTAGTAGATCTTCTGATCCAGTTTCTTACCGGTGACTTTGATCTTGTCAGCGTTGATGACGATCACATAATCACCCATATCAAGGTTCGGTGTATATTCAGGCTTGTTCTTTCCTCTGAGAACGGCTGCAACGTTGGATGCAAGACGTCCGAGCGTCTGTCCGGATGCGTCAACGACATACCACTTCTTTCCGACTTCATCCGGATTTGCCATATATGTATTCATGGTATAACCTCCATAAAGCTGCCAAAAATATTCTGATGATGTTTCTGTATTCTGCAGACGTCGGCGCCACTGTCCGTATGGCCGGTGCCCGTCCGGTGTTTGGGAAGTACACTGAACAGACGCCTTACCGCGTCACACCGGTATATTCTAGTATGCGGGGGAATCTTTGTCAAGAAAAATTATACGCTATCAGATTTGCCGTCACTGTTCTTTTTCTGCCACTGTCACACATGGCTCCGGCAACGGATAAACTACACCATTTTCCCATCTGTATTTCTGCAGGTTCAGGAATAATAGAACTTATAGTGCCGGGAATTGAATGTCGACGAGGGTGAGTCCGTGCGCGGGTGCGGTCTGACCGGCGGCTGCTCTGTTTCTCGCTTTGATGATGTCCGGCATGCTGTCAGCGGGTATCTTGCCGCGTCCGATGTCGATGACTGTCCCGGCAATGATGCGGACCATATTGTACAGAAAGCCGTTTCCTGTGAGACGAATCGTCATCAGGCCGTGGTATCCATCCGTAGAATCTCCACTGAAATGATTTCTCTCATTCGCATGCTGCTTTTTCTCTCCTTCTCCGGATCCTGTTGACACATGACTCTCATCCTCGCAGAAGAGCTCTGCACTGTAGATTGTCCGCACGGTGTTCTTGTCCGGCCGGGTCTCGTTGGAAGACTGGAAGCTGCGGAAATCATGTGTGCCGGTGAGTGCGGAGAGTGCCTGGCGCATGGCTCCGCTGTCCAGATGATAATAGCAGAACAGACTGTACAGCCGACGCGTGGGATCGGGATAATGGCTGTTCAGGAAATGGTACTCGTACGTCTTGACCGTATCCGTATGACGGGGATGAAAGTCCGCGGGAACTTCTTCTGAGCCGACGATCCTGATATCCTCCGGCAGCCGGACGTTCAGTGCCCCGGCAAACTTCGATGCATCCATGCGCATCTCCGTGTCAAAAACAGCGGCGTTGCCTCTTGCATGTACTCCGGCGTCGGTCCTGCTGGCTCCGATCGTGTGTATATCTTCACCTGTCAGATCAGAAAGCGCCCTGTTGACAACTTCCTGTACGGTGATGCCGTTTGGCTGCACCTGAAAACCGCAGTAGGCCGTTCCGTCATATGCAATTTTCAGGAGAACTCTTTTCTTCATTGTATTACACCCAGCTGCTTCAACTATCCAGCAGCTCTCTGCAGGTATGTGTCACCACTCTGTCGCTGCATGCAGCTGTTTATCTGCGCTATGAAGAGCTGAATCACCACCCGGCAATGGCATGCATGGTGATGGCCGCTGCCAGATACGCACAGATAATGACAAATGCCGCCACGTCGTTCCCGTGATAATGCAGCGGTTTCATCTGTGTCCGTCCTTCACCGCCGTGATAGCAGCGGGCTTCCATGGCCATGGCGAGGTCATTGGCACGACGGAAGGCAGATACGAAAAGCGGAACCAGAAGCGGCACCATAGCTTTCGCCCGCACAAAGAGATTGCCGCTCTCAAAATCCGCACCGCGCGCCATCTGCGCTTTTTTGATCTTGTCCGTCTCTTCCATCAGGATTGGAATGAAGCGGAGGGCAATCGACATCATCATAGCGATCTCATGCACCGGTACGTGAAAGACCTTCAGCGGGCCGAACAGAGATTCCATACCGTCCGTCAGCTTATTCGGCGTGGTCGTGAGCGTCATGATCGAAGCGCCGAGGATCAAGGCTACCAGGCGGATGCCGAGTTCTATCGCCATCTTGAGTCCCTCGCGCGTGATATGAAACACGCCCGCCTGCCACAGCACCGTACCCGGCGTCAGGAACAGGTTGAACAGCATTGTCAGAATGAGGATGAAGGCAATGCTTTTCAGCCCCTTCAGCATATAGCTGAACGGCACCTT
The DNA here is from genome assembly GCA_900318405.1 of uncultured Eubacteriales bacterium. Taxonomy (GTDB): domain Bacteria; phylum Bacillota; class Clostridia; order Lachnospirales; family Lachnospiraceae; genus Bilifractor. The sequence continues at coordinate 2,680 of ONKP01000051.1, forward strand.
CGAGATAATAATGACAGCAGCCAGAAAAGCAATGCCGAGCACGTATCCCCAGTTATCAAAAATAAACAGCGAAATAATGTAGATCAGTGTTGCGATCAGTTTGGTTCTCGGGTCCAGTGCATGAATGGCGGAATCCGCCGGATAGTACTGGCCTATCGTAAGATCTTTATCCATGGATTTTTTCCTGTCAGATCTCTCCGGCTCTTTTTTTCAGTGCCTGAAGGATCGATTTCTCTGCGGTTTCTACGGTATCAGCGTGGATATCCACGTCCAGTCCGTTGTCTGAGAGCTCATGCATCAGATATGTCATCTGCGGTGCGGCAAGTCCCATCTGTTCCAGTTCCAGATAATGATCAAACACAGCTTCCGGCGTATCGTCGAAAACCTTTTCTCCGCGGTTCATGACAATAAGCCTCTCCACATACTTGGCCACATCTTCCATACTGTGGGAAACAAGCACCACCGTGATGCTCCTCTGTTCCTGAAGATATTTAACCTGATCGAGGATCTCGTCGCGTCCGCGCGGGTCCAGTCCGGCCGTCGGCTCATCAAGGACGAGTACGGACGGCTCCATGGCAAGGACACCGGCGATGGCGACTCTCCGTTTCTGGCCGCCGGAAAGATCGAATGGCGATTTCCGGTAGAGTTCTTCCGGTACACCGACCAGCTTCAGGGCATCTTCCGCGCGTTTCTGCTGGTCCTCCTTACTGAGTCCCTGATTTTTCGGTCCGAACATCACATCGGTGAGCACATCCTCTTCGAAGAGCTGGTATTCCGGATACTGAAACACCAGGCCCACATGGAACCGGAGTGAACGCCTGTCATAGCCGTCTGCCCACACATCCTCGCCGTTCCAGCTGACGGTTCCCGATGTGGGCTGCATCAGCGCATTGAAATGCTGGATCAGCGTTGACTTTCCGCTGCCCGTGTGTCCGATGATACCGACAAACTGCCCGTCGGGAATTTCCAGTGATACATCGCGCAGCGCATGCATTTCATACGCCGACCCGATGCCATAGGTATAATTTACATGATCCAGTTTCAGACTCATCCCGCAACTCCTGCTCCTGCCAAAGTAATATGTCAGCGCTTCCTGTCCTGGATGACTGTGACTTCATCCGGATTTGCCGCCGTTCCCTCACGTTCCGGTTTGGTCCGGGTGATCCCGGCGATGCGGCAGATCTCCTTCACGAGTTCCTTCCGCGTCAGAATTCCCTCCGGCAGATCCACGCCGTCCTTCCGAAGCTCATGGGCCACCTGTGTCACCTGCGGTACATCCAGCCGAAGCTCCTTCAGCCTGTCAACCTGCGAAAAAATCTCCCGCGGCGTTCCCTTCATGACGAGATGTCCCTGATCCATGACGTAAATTCTGTCGGCGCGGATGACCTCTTCCATATAATGCGTGATCAGAATAACCGTCACGCCTTCCTTTTTGTTCAGTTCACGGACAGCGTGGATGACTTCCTTGCGTCCGTTCGGATCGAGCATGGCCGTCGGCTCATCCAGAATAATGCACTTCGGCTTCATGGCCATGACGCCAGCGATCGCAACACGCTGTTTCTGACCACCGGAGAGCTTATTCGGTGAGTGCTCGCGGTAGGCGATCATCCCCGTCTTCTCCAGTGCTTCCGCAACCCGCGTCCAGATCTCGTCCGTCGGCACACCGATATTTTCCGGTCCGAAACCGACATCTTCCTCAACCACGGATGCGATGATCTGATTGTCCGGATTCTGGAAAACCATGCCCGCGTTCTGCCGGATATCCCACAGATGGCTGTCATCCGTCGTATCAAATCCGGTGATCGTTACGCTGCCCTCCGAGGGGAGGAGGAGCGCATTCAGGTGCTTGGCCAGCGTCGATTTTCCGCTGCCGTTGTGGCCGAGGATAGCGACAAACTCGCCCTGCCTGATCTCCAGACTGACATCATCGACAGCCCGCGTAGCCACAGGCTCCTGCCCTTCTTCCGGATATTCATAATAGTCATAGCTCATGTCCTGTACACGGACAATGGCGTCTTCCTGTATTTTTTTCGTCTGACCGTCCATATCTTACCTTATTTTCACTGTCACTGAGGCTGTGTACCACTGAAAAAATATCCCTGGTTACAGTTCACTTGCTGCCAGCCACTGCAGCACATGGCTCTGGCAGTGTCTGAACTGTAACGATCCCGGCTGTCACAGATGCTGTTCGATGATCTCCCAGATCTGGTCCCGTCCGTCCCTTGTCTTTGCGGAAAACGGGATCAGAAGATCATCCTCCTGCATGCCGAGCGCTTTCCTGCAGACAGCGACCTGCTTACTGATCTGGCTTCTGTTGATCTTGTCTGCCTTGGTCGCGATCACGATCGGCCGGTAACCCATCTGCACAATCCAGTCGTACATCTGACGATCGTTTGCATTGGGCTCATGCCGGATATCCACGAGCAAAAATACATTTTTCAGTGTGTCTGAACGCTTCAGATAGCGCTCGATCATCCTGCCCCACGACTGTCTCACCGAGACAGCAGCCGTTGTGTAACCATATCCAGGGAGGTCCACCAGATAAAAGCTCTGATTCACCTGATAAAAATTAATGGTCTGAGTTTTACCGGGCTGCGCACTCGTCCGCGCGAGAGCCTTCCTGTTCAGCAGCGTGTTGATCAGCGTTGACTTGCCCACATTGGACTTGCCCGCAAAGGCAACTTCTGCCTGTCCTGTTTCCGGGAGACGACTCGACGGGCCGCAGACAACGGCCAGGGTTGCTTCCTTGATAATCATGTAATACCCCGTTCTGATAATATGATAACAGTGTCAAAAGTCATCACCCACGTTGCACTTGTGCAAAAGTGGGTGAATGACTTATTGACACGCCCCTCAGCGAGGGCGTAGTGGGAAGCCACACGGGAGCCCGAGCCGAGGGAGGATCGCGAGAGCGCGCAGCGCGTAGCGATCCGGTTATCATACTTATGACACCTATATCATAATATATGTTCGCGTAAAAACGACCCGGGGCGGAGCAGTCTTTGCTGTCCGCTCCAGGTCGGATGTACCAGTATTAAACGTCGACACGTATACAGTTTTATACAGCGTCAAGCCGGACGTGTCGTGCGCGCTCCCTTTACCTTCTTTGCTCTTCTCGGAACTGCCTTGGGTTCGCCGTGTGTCAGTTCCGGCTCTGCACCGTTTTCCACGGAATCTTTCGTGACGCGGCAGCCTGTGATGGTGCTGTCAGAAGGAACTTTGTACATCACATCGATCATCGTGGATTCCATGATCGAACGGAGGCCTCTGGCACCTGTCTTGCGTTTCACTGCCTCATCGGCCATGGCGCCGAGTGCGTCATCGTCAAAGGTCAGCGTCACGCCATCCATCTCCAGCAGCTTGGTATACTGCTTCACCAGCGAATTCTTGGGCTCCTTCAGGATGTTGACCAGTGCTTCCTTATCCAGTCCGTTCAGTGTAACTACGATCGGAAGTCTGCCAACAAGCTCAGGGATAATACCGAACTTCACAAGGTCCTCTGGCATAACCTCCTTCAGCACGGCACCGATGTCCTCTGTCCTGCGCACACCGAGATCTGCGTCGAATCCGAGGCTCTTGGTATCCTTACGGGTTTCGATGATTTTTTCCAACCCCTCAAAAGCACCGCCGCAGATAAAAAGGATATTCGAGGTATCGATCTGAAGGAACTCCTGATGCGGATGCTTGCGGCCGCCCTGCGGCGGAACATTGGCAATCGTTCCCTCTACGATCTTGAGGAGTGCCTGCTGTACGCCCTCACCGGATACATCACGGGTGATGGAAGGATTCTCGGATTTTCTTGTGATCTTATCGATCTCATCAATGTAAATAATACCGTGCTCCGCGCGGTCGATATCGTAATCCGCCGCCTGGATCAGCTTCAGAAGGATATTCTCCACATCCTCACCCACATAGCCGGCTTCCGTCAGTGTTGTGGCATCCGCAATGGCAAACGGTACATTCAGCATACGGGCCAGCGTCTGCGCCAGAAGTGTCTTGCCCGAACCCGTGGGACCGAGCATGAGAATATTGCTCTTCTGGAGCTCCACATCGGTCGTCTGCTGGTAGAGAATTCTCTTGTAATGATTGTAAACGGCTACGGAAAGGACCTTCTTTGCCTCTTCCTGGCCGATGACATAGTCATCCAGAAATGCATGGATCTCTTCCGGCGTCATCAGGTTGATATCGCCCGTATCCGCAGGCACTTCCTGAAACTCTTCCTCGATGATCTCGGAGCAGATACCGATACATTCATCACAGATATACGCGCCCTGCGGACCGGCGATCAGTTTTCTCACCTGATCCTCGGTCTTGCCGCAGAAGGAGCAGCGTACCTTAGTATCGTTTATTTTTCCTGCCATAAAAAATCGTCTCCCCTTGTAAACATTTCAAAAACAGTCATGCGCGCTGTGCGCGCCACCACATGTATTAAGCCCGGCTGTTTCATCGCCGTACAATTCACGCAGTCGACTTATACTACGAAAGGGCATCGCAATTCCGGACAGGCCGGAAGATCTGCAACACCCTTTCGCGTAAACATGATCAGCCTTCTCTGTTCTCGATGACCTTGTCAACCAGTCCGTACTTCAGAGCTTCTTCTGCTGTCATGTAATTATCGAGTTCCGTATCGTGCTCCACCTTTTCAAGCGGCTGTCCCGTATTCTCTGCGAGAATGCGGTTCATGCGCTTCTTGATCTTCAGGATCTGCTCGGCAACAATCTCAATATCGGTTGCCTTGCCCTTCGCGCCGCCTGATGGCTGATGGATCATGATCTCCGCATTCGGAAGGGAGAGACGTTTTCCCTTTGTTCCTCCTGCCAGGAGAAAAGCACCCATACTCGCAGCCATGCCAAGGCAGATCGTCGAAACATCGCACTTGATGTACTGCATCGTGTCATAAATCGCCATGCCTGCGGACACTGAACCGCCCGGGCTATTGATATACAGATGAATATCCTTATCAGGATCTTCCGCTTCAAGGAAAAGCATCTCGGCTACAATGACATTGGCTGAATCATCCGTGACTTCCTCACCGAGAAAAATGATCCTGTCCTTCAGCAGCCGGGAGTAAATATCGTAGCTTCTCTCTCCGCGTCCGGTCTGTTCGATTACGTAAGGAATCAAAGCCATATGCTGCTCCTTTCCAGCCGTCAGTTATTCTTCAGCAGATGATACTGCTCAGTTATTCCTCAACAGTTTTTTCTGTTCAGTTATTTTTCCACAGTATCTCTGCACAGTTATTCTTCTGCAGATTATTCTGCGTCGTCCTTCTTCTCAGTCTCTTCTGCCTTCTCGTCCTCTGCCGGTTTCTCAACCTCTACAGCATTTGAACCGATCAGATCAGCGGCCTTCTGAACCTTCAGGTCCTCGCGAATCAGCTTCTTCTGATCATCGCCGATCATCTTGCCGAAGTCTTCAGCGGACATATTGTAAGCCTTGGCCATATTGGCGATCTCCTCATCCACTTCCTCATCGGAGACCTCAATATTCTCAGCCTCAGCAACCTTCTCCAGTACCAGCTCATTGCGGATCTGGATCTTAGCCTGCGGCTTTACCTGCTCGCGCATGCTCTTGCGGTCAGCGCCGGTGTACTTCATGTACTGATCAAAGCTCATGCCCTGGCTCTGCAGTCTTCTTGCGAAGTTATCGATCATCTCATCTGCCCGGGTATTGAGCATGGCTTCCGGAATATCCATCTTTGCGTTCTCTGCCGCCTTGGATACACCATTGTCCTTCTTAGCCTGCTCAGCAGCCTTGTCTTTCTCATCCTGCAGCTGCTTTCTCAGGTCTGCCTTGTAATCATCCAGGGTATCAAAGCCTGCATCAGAAGCAAACTCATCATCGAGCTCCGGAAGTTCGGTTCTCTCGATCTTGTGGATCGTGCAGGTGAAGACAGCCTCCTTGCCCTTCAGATCCTCTGCATGATAATCCTCAGGGAAGGTAACGGTTACTTCCTTTGTCTCACCGGTCTTAACGCCGATCAGCTGATCCTCAAAGCCCGGGATAAAGGTGTTGGATCCGAGCTTCAGCTTCTGATCCTTTGCGGTGCCGCCCTCAAAAGCCTCACCGTCAATTTTTCCCTCGTAATCAAGGGTAAGGGTATCATCCCTGGCAGCTGCATCATCACCTTCGAGTGTGATGGTACGGCTGTTCTTCTTCTGCTCCTGCTCCAGTCTGTCCTCAACGTCCTTGTCCGTAACGGTGGTATCCGTCTTCGGAACTTCTACGCCCTTGTACTGTCCAAGCTCGACATCCGGCTTAACTGCTACTTCCGCCGTAAAAATAAAATCCTTACCTTTTCCGATCTGTGTTACCTCGATCTCCGGTGTGGAGACGATATCCAGACCGCTCTCCTTTGCTCCGTCGCTGTACGCACCCGGAAGGATATCATTGGCAGCATCCTCAAAGAAAATTCCCTCACCGTACATCTTCTCGATCAGATTTCTCGGTGCTTTTCCCTTGCGGAAACCGGGCAGGGTAATATTTTTCTTCTGACGGAGGTACACTCTCTGCACGGCCTTCTCGAAATCCTCTGCGGGAACCTCAATGGTTAACTTGGCCATATTATTTTCCAGATTTTCAACGCTGACACTCATGATCGTTATTTCCTCCATCTAACTCTATTAAACTCACGCGCTTTGATTAGCGCCACAAACTTTCTGCATAACGGCAAACTGCGGCAGAGCGTCTCCGCCTGTGCACAGCTATACTCCTGCCGTCAGCGAACTGCCATAAACTATACCATCGTGCTGTCAGTGAGTCAAGCAAGATTCCCGCAGATTCAGCTCTGGAGCCACATTTCAGGCTGTTTTCTGCGGTTTTCGTCCCGACATCTGACTTTTCACCCCGGTTTATCCCAGCTGAATCTGGTCGATACCCGCATCCTTGACGACGCCGTAGCGGTAACGCCCGATGGCAAAAATATCTGTGATCGTACCTGTATAGCTTCCGTTGAACTTGCAGATACCGCTCAGGTTATACACGCAGAAGTTATTGTCATTATATAATGTAACTTCTCCGGCGGCATAATCCATGTCTTTATAAGCGTATTCAAATGTCCTGTCTGTGATTTTTCTTCCTTCTGTTGTGTAGACAAGAAGTCGGTGCGTACTGCCCGTTCCGGTGATCACGCCGATGTGTGCGCTGTCGCTGAAGACACTCGCGATCTGATCATCAATCTGTACGGCTCTCGTTTCCTCAGGGACATTGGCACCGTTCAGAACAAGGAATCCACCGTCAAAAAATGCTGCCAGCGTCGATCCCTGCAGATAGACAAGATCCGGAATGATGCGGTCCGTATAGGAGAATTCACCGATCCGGTTATCCATCTGATCCTGTCCTGCCGCTCCGAAGCTGTACACATCGATCACATCTTTCTGTGTGCTGCCTTCGTAGGTGAGATAAGAGACGGAGATCAGCTGTCCATCCTCCGACAGCGCCAGATCGAGAGGATAGCCGGGGTTGTCTATGGACGTCTTGATCTCGGCGATCTGCGTACCGCTCACGGCATAGTACTCAATATAGGTGGTGGCACCGTCTTCCTCAATGGCCGCCACATTGCCGGCCGAACTCACCTCTGCTTTTTTAATCGGATAGCTGGCGTTTGCCGAACCAATCTGTCCCGTGCGGTCACAGACCACAATACTCGAACCGGCCGTATCGTAAATCGCAATGGTATTTCCGCGGAGAGCAATATCCGGACTGCTCATATTGTAGCTGACATCCCAGAGAACCTCTCCGCTGCTGTCCAGAAGTGATGCTCCGTCGGTACTGTACCGGAGAATATCGCCATCCACGTTGGCGTAGCTGGCGGATACCGTTGCTTCCTGCGTTCGGGAACTGATCACGTGGTAATTACGGTACTGCCAGTGTCCGGAAATAAACGAGATGAGAAAGACGATCAGCAGCACAGCGCCCACAATCAGCAGATAAGAAAGCAGGTGTGCCGGAAGCTTCAGGAACCTCTGCTTATCAGCCTCATTCTCCTCCTGTGTGTGCAGACGGACTGCCAGGGGCTCTCTGTCCTTTTTCCGCTTTTTCTTTTTTTCTGAACGGTCAGCCCGCCGGATGATCTTTGACAACCATCCGGTGTCACGCAGATTCTCCTGCTCGTCGCCAAATGTCAGATCATCGTCATCCGCCAGATCGTCATCTGCCAGATCATCATCGCCATCCGTTACAGTCGCTGATTGCGTTGTCTGCGGCCGGGGTTTGGGTGCCCGCCTGGTTTCAGCGCTCTGTCCCTGTCCGCCGGCTTGCTGCTCTGCGTCGGATGCGTGCCCATCTGCCGGAATCTGTTCCCGGCCATTTATTGCTTCTCCCGCAGTGACCGGCTGCCTCCCGTCGGATACATGATCTGTCTCCTCGGAATGAGCCGCATCAGATTCGCGTCCGTCTGCGGCAATCATCGTCGGATTTTTATTCTGGTCAGAAGACTCAGCCTGTTTATTCAGTTCTTCGGTTTTTATTTCATCATCCATACGCCGATTATTTTTCCTGTCTGATACAGGAATCCCGCTGCGGCCATATGCAGCTGCAGGCAGCAGTCCTGTCAGAGTTCTATTCTTCCCTCCAGGGCACGCAGAAGCGTCACTTCATCGATGTACTCCAGGTCACCGCCGACGGGAACACCGCTGGCAATTCTCGTCACTTTAATGCCTGTCGGACGAACCAGCTTGCTGATATACATGGCCGTCGTCTCTCCCTCGAGAGAGGAATTCGTCGCAATAATGACCTCGCTGACATCTCCCTGAAGACGCTGCATCAGTTCCTTCAGCCGGATGTCGTCCGGTCCCACGCCCAGCATCGGTGAAATGCATCCCTGCAGCACATGGTATACGCCTTTATATTTCTGCGTCTTCTCATACGCTGCCAGATCGCGCGAATTTTCGACGACCATGATCTGTGTATGATCCCGTCCGGGATCCGCACAGATCGGGCAGATCTCCTGATCCGTCAGCGTTCCGCAGATCTTGCAGTAGCGGACGTTCTCCCTCGCATCTGTAATGGAATCCGCGAGCTCCTTCACCTGATCCTTTGGCATGGAGATAATGTGAAAAGCAAGCCGCTGCGCCGATTTGGGGCCGACGCCGGGAAGCCGTCCCAACTGTTCGATCAGCTTGCTGATATGACTGCTGTAATACTCCATCAGAAGGGAAAGCCTCCCAGCCCGCCGGTCATTTTGCTCATATTGGCTGCCTGTGCATCATCTACTTTTTTCAGTGCCTCATTTGCTGCGGCAATGATCATATCCTGCAGCATCTCCACATCATCGGGATCCACAGCCTCAGGATCGATCTTCACACCCGTCAGCTGACGCTTGCCGCTGACAGTGATCTCCACTGCGCCGCCGCCCGCTGCCGCGGTAAATTCCTTTTCCTCCAGCTCCTTCTGCTGCTCCTCCATCTGCCGCTGAAGGCGCTGTGCCTGTTTCATCATATTGTTTGCGCTTCCGGGAATTCCCTGGAACTGATTTCTGCGTGCCATATTCTTAACCTCCGCTTTCTTATTTCAAAATTCGTCTTCGTCAGCATCCGCCGCATCGCTCTCAACCGGCATATCAATTTCCGATGTGATCAGATCGTCGAGCGGCACCTCCGCCAGCTTCCTGTCCTCATCCGAATCAGCCAGAACAACCTGAACCGTCACCTGAAGACCCGTGACATCCGCAATAGCTTTTGTGACCTCGTCCAGATGCCCTTTGATATAATCGCGGTCCATGCTGGTCCTCGCCGTCAGGTAGAGCACATTCCCGCCGCTCTCCGCGTCATAAGACGGCGCCGAGCCCTTCAGTGCGATCCTGATCAGAGCATCATCAATTTCCGCATAGATCCTGCTCCACTGGGCGCGGATCTTCTTCAGATCCTCCGGAGCGGCTGCGCGAAGCTGCGTTTTTTTTTCCTCATTTTCCGACGGTGCGGATGTCGCAGTTCCCGCATCTGCTGCAGCCTGGTCCTTTACCACAATGCCGTTTTCCAGCTTCTGTTCCAGCAAACGCACACGTTCCGCTATACTGTCTTTATCTGAATCCATCTGCGGTATGCAGAGACGGATCAGCGTCGTCTCCACCAGGATCTGTTTCTGGGAGGCAAACCGGATACGCTCGGACAGCTCTGACAGGATATGAATATACCGCATCAGACCGGGCGTGTCTATCATATGGCTCTCTTCCTTCAGCTGCTGAAGGTTTTCGGCCGATACATCCAGCACATCTTCCAGATTTTCGTCGGTCGTCTGCACCAGCAGAAGGTTCCTGATGTACCAGGTAAAATCCGTGACAAAGTGCCCCATATCTCTCCCCGCGCGGATCAGTTCGTGCAGGATGCGGATGCTTCCTGCGACATCCTGATTGACCACGCAGCGCAGAAGGGCGCTGAACGTATCGGTGTCCACAGTCCCGAGCACCTTCAGGACTTTTTCATAGGTAAGCTCTTCCCCGAGGTAAAAAGCAATGCACTGGTCCAGCAGGCTGAGCGCATCGCGCATCGAACCGTCGGCGGCCCTGGCGATGTAGCGCACCGCCCGTTCCTCTGCCGTTATTTTTTCCTGATCCAGCAGATTTTTCAGCTGATCAGCGATCGTATCGATCGATATCCGTCGGAAATTGTAGCGCTGGCACCTGGAGAGAATGGTGATCGGAATCCTGTTGACATCGGTCGTGGCCATGATGAAGATCACATATTCCGGCGGCTCCTCCAGCGTTTTCAGCAGTGCGTTGAAAGCGCTCTGCGACAGCATATGAACCTCATCGATGATATACACCTTGTATCTGCCCTGCGTGGGGCGGTACATGACTTCCTCTCTGATCTGCCGGATATTGTCGACGCCGTTGTTGGATGCCGCATCGATCTCTATGACATTTGAGGAATTCCCGCTCAGAATGGTCCTGCAGGTATCACATGTATTGCAGGGACTGCCATCCTCCGCCGGATGCTCACAGTTCACTGCCCGCGCCAGGATGCGGGCCATGGTCGTTTTGCCGGTGCCGCGCGTCCCGCAGAACAGGTAAGCATGACCGATTCTGCCCGACTTCAGCTGATTTTTCAGCGTCTGTACAACAGCATCCTGTCCCCGCACCTCGTCAAACGTCTGCGGACGGAACTTTCTGTAGAGTGCCTGATAACTCAAGTTTCCTCTCCTCTTTGACCTGCTGTCTTCCGTACGCAAACGGCGGCACCCGTAAGCACGGATTCCGCCGTCCCTGAACGCCCGTCATGCAACAGCCGGTCGCATTATTTTTTTCAAAACAAGATAACGTCAGTCGCCGAACGAAATGCCCATCCTCTTGGCATCTGCGATCTCCTGACACTTCGGATCTACCGTCTTCAGCTTGCCGGCCACATCTTTCAGCGGAACTTTCTTGATCTTTCCGTTCACAAGAGCAACCATGCAGCCGTACTCCTTGTCCAGGATGAGCTGTGCGCACTCGGAGCCGATCCTCGTGGAGAGGATTCTGTCATACGGACACGGCTCGCCGCCCCTCTGCATGTGACCGGGTACCGTGACACGGATCTCCGTACCGGTCTTTTCCTGCAGATCCTCTGCGATCTTATAGGAGATGGACGGATATTTCTGAAGGATCTTATCCATAGCCTTCTTCATATCTTTCTTCGGCAGTGCCGCGATCTCCTTCGGGATGGCGCCTTCCGCCACGGCAAGAATGGTAAAATTGCTGCCGCGGGATTTTCTCTTGTTGATGGCATCCACCACCTTGTCAATATCATACGGGATCTCCGGGATCAGAATGACATCTGCGCCCGAAGCGATGCCGGAGTAAAGCGTCAGCCATCCTACCTTATGTCCCATGACTTCCACGATAAAAATACGGTTATGAGAAGATGCTGTCGTGTGGATACAGTCAATGGCGTTGGTGGCGATATTGACAGCGCTGTAAAAACCGAATGTCATATCTGTACCATAGATGTCGTTATCGATCGTCTTCGGAAGGTGGATGATATTCAGCCCTTCCTCAGAGAGCAGATTGGCCGTCTTCTGGGTGCCGTTGCCGCCCAGGATGACCAGACAGTCGAGGTTCAGCTTGTAATAGTTCTGCTTCATGGCCTCGACCTTGTCGAGTCCGTTCGCATCCGGCTCACGCATGAGCTTGAACGGCTGACGGGATGTACCGAGAATCGTGCCGCCGCGCGTCAGAATTCCCGAAAAATCATGGGATGTGAGCATGCGGTAGTCACCGTAGATCAGGCCCTTGTACCCGTTCATGAAACCATATACCTCAAGATCCGTGACATTATTCGCGAGTCCTTTGACAACACCGCGCATCGTGGCATTCAGTGCCTGACAGTCACCACCACTCGTCAACATTCCGATTCTTAACATACCCAGTCCGTCCTTTCCTGTCTGTATCATGACAGCTTCATGACAGCTTTCCGATGTTTATCTGCACCGCATATTATGATATAGGTGTCATAAGTATGATAACCGTGTCAATAAGTCATCACCCACTTTTGCACAAGTGCAACGTGGGTGATGACTTTTGATACTGTTACCATATTATCTCACATCTGGCATCCCAGCACAAGAAAAAACGGGTCGATTGACAATGCGCCACAGAATAAGGTATACTCAATTCTATCCGCGCAGCCGGGGCAGCAGCGGCGCCCTGCACCTGAAATCCGCTACAGCAGGGGCTATGCCGGACCCGAGGGCTTTAATCGTAAAGCTGCCTTACGTAAGCGGCGCTGAAGTCCGGGTCTTACGCAACGAGAATCCGTGAACCGTGTCAGGGCAGGAATGCAGCAGCACTAAGCGGAACCTTTCGTGTGACGTAAGGGAGCCTGGGCCGAGCTGGCTGCGTAAGTAACGTTTGCGACGTCCGTTCGAAGGTTCGGCGCGCGGATTTTCAATTCATTTTCAGATTTCCGTAATCACATTTAATATAGTGATATAGGTGTCATAAGTATGATAACCGGATCGCTGCGCGCTATGCGCTCTCGCGATCCTCCCTCAGCTCGGGCTTTCATGTGGCTTCGCCCCACTACCGTGTCAATAAGTCATTCACCCACTTTTGCACAAGTGCAACGTGGGTGATGACTTTTGACACTGTTATCATATAGTCAATAATCACACATTTCGATCATTCGGCAGACGCGCAGCATCCGTGGAAATGACCATCGTTCATTTATTGGTTTACAAAACAGAAATGGTACGGTACTATAAGCTTAATTGAAAGCCGGGGAAATACAGAAAATGCCGCAGCTCAGCCGGATACAGGCGGACACGGCACACAATACAGAAAGGCGGTGCTTACATGAGTTTTGCTACACAGGTGACGCCACAGATTGAGGCGCTTGCAGAGGAGTGTTCGGAAAACACCCGGATTCCCAAAGATCTCTATGCCAAATATGATGTAAAAAAGGGCCTGCGTGATCTCAACGGTCAGGGTGTACGGGCCGGACTGACGAATATTTCCAATATCGTCTCCTGGGAGATGGTCGATGGGAAAAAGGTCCCCTGCCCCGGCAGGCTCTATTACCGTGGCATCAACATCAACGACCTGGTCAACGGCTTCACTTCAGAAAACCGGTTTGGTTTTGATGAAACAGCCTACCTGCTGCTCTTCGGTCAGCTTCCCGATAAAAAACAGCTTGCGGAATTTTCGGAAATGCTTGCCAATCAGAGAGAGCTGCCCAAAAATTTCGTCCGCGACGTCATCATGAAAGCCTCAAGCAAGGACATGATGAACACGCTCGCGCGCGCTGAGCTCACGCTCTATTATTACGACGACAACGCAGATGACATCTCTCTGCCTAATGTTCTCCGCCAGTGCACGAACCTGATCTCGATCTTCCCCATGCTGGCGGTCTACAGCTATCAGGCTTACGATTACTATCACAACGATGAAAGCCTGTATATCCACAAACCGGTGCCGTCTCTGTCCACGGCCGAAAACATCCTGTCCATGCTTCGTCCGGACCAGAAGTACACACCGCTGGAAGCGAAAGTTCTCGATACCTGTCTTGTTCTGCACATGGAGCATGGCGGCGGAAACAACTCGACCTTCACGACGCACGTCGTCACCTCTTCCGGCACCGATACATACGCGACGATCGCCGCGGCGCTCGGTTCACTCAAGGGTCCGAAGCACGGCGGTGCCAATATCAAGGTCATGCGGATGTTTGATGATCTGAAAGAGAACGTAAGGGATACGAAGGACAGAGAAGAAGTAGAAGACTACCTGCGGAAGCTCCTGCACGGAGAAGCCTTTGATCACAAGGGGCTGATCTACGGTATGGGACACGCGGTTTATTCCATATCGGATCCCCGTGCCGTCATCTTCAAGAGCTTTGTGGAAAAACTCGCGAAAGAAAAAGGCCGCGAGGACGACTGGGGTTTGTACACCATGGTTGAAGATCTGGCGCCGAAGGTCATTGCCAACGAGCGCCATATCTACAAGGGTGTCAGTGCCAACGTTGATTTTTACAGCGGATTTGTCTACAGCATGCTGGGGCTTCCCGTTGAGCTGTACACGCCGATCTTCGCCTGTGCAAGAATCGTCGGCTGGAGCGCGCACCGCCTCGAAGAGCTGATCAACGTTGACAAGATCATTCGTCCGGCCTATATGAACATCTGCGAGGAGCACAAATACATCCCGCTTAACGAGCGTCCATAAGCATATCCGTCACATCATCCAGAGAATCCATCATCGCAAGGGGCAGATCTTCCACCGCGGAGGTCTGCCCCTTCTGCAGATCCGGAATCATGATCACCGGCGTGTGCGCGGCATGTGCCGCCAGCACACCATTGACGGAGTCCTCCAGCACCAGCACCTCCTCCGGCCGCATGCCGAGTTTCCGGCAGCTCAGTTCATAGATAAAGGGGTCCGGCTTGGCGGCTCTGACCATATCACCGCAGATCACATATTGAAAAATATCCGGCGTGCGCGTGAGCGCGAGGTTCTCATAGGTGTGAAAGCTGCTGGAGCCTGTTGCCAGAACAGCCGGAATTCTTTCTTCGCACAGAAACGCCAGCAGGCGGAAAAGCCCCTGCTTTACCGGAATGCCTTCCCTCTGCTTCATGTCAGCCACGCAAGCCTTATAGGCTTTCTCAAACTTTTCGTACGGGAAATCACTCCCATACGTATCGTAGAAATATTTCACCCGCAGGGCGCGGTTCATGCCCATGGTATGATAAATTTCATTGCCCAGAGGCTTCCCGACGATCTCCGGTCCGACCTCGTCCCATGCGCGCTGAATCTGCTGTTCTGTGGCGTACATCAGGCCATCCATGTCAAAAATAACGGCGCGGGGCCACAGATCAGACCACGGTTTCATGCTGGAACACCATCTGCTCTTTGAGTTTTGCGGCAGCCTTTTCACCATTGATGACGCGCACGAGCTCCAGGGCAAAATCCATGGAGGCACCGGGTCCGTGTCCGGTTGTCACATTGCCGTCCGTCACCGTCGGCACATCCAGTGCCTCTGCTCCCGTCAGCGTTTTCTCCATGCCCGGGTAGACAACGGCTTTTCTGCCCTTAACGAAGCCGAGGGAACCGAAAACGGAAGGTGCCGCGCAGATGGCAGCGACCCGCTTTCCCGCCTGATATTTTTCCGTCAGAAGCGCCCGGAGCGGCTGACATGCCGACAGATTCTGCGTGCCCTCACCGCCGCCGGGAAGGATGAACAGATCTCCGTCCGAAAAATCCGTCTCTTCAAACAGATGATCTGCCGTCACATCGATGCCGTGCGATCCGTGGATCGTCTTCCGTCCCATGATGGATACCGTCGTCACCTCATTGCCCGCTCTGCGGAGCACATCCACCGGCGTCAGCGCCTCAATTTCCTCAAGTCCGTCCGCCCAGAAGCTGAATACTCTTGCCATGATTTTTTCCTCCTGATGTAAATTTTAATTGTGCCATTTCTTTGTACCCGAAATATGTCGTCATCTTAACTTCATTCCACATACGAACGGCAAACGGAAAACTGTACTGTATGCCACTCACTGTGGAAACTGTTCAGAAAGCACGGATATGCAGAAGAATGTCTGCCCGCCGTCAGTCCACACGGAAAATGACCGGCGCACCGTCCACGGCCAGCCTTCCCATATCTTCCACTTCCACGCGGCTTCCGTCGATCAGATTTTCATACACGCCGTCCGGAATCTCATCCCGCACGGAGAACACCGAAGGTTCGCCCTTCGTGTTAAAAATACCGACAATCCTGCTGCCCGTTTTTTCCGAAGGGTCATGCGCATTGGCCGTATGAACAGCCAGAATCGTATGGTCTCCCTTCACGGAAACCTGATAACTGCTGTCCGCAAAAACGGGATCCCTCCGGATCTCCGTGAGCCGCCGGATCAGGTCTGTGAGGTCCCTGTTTTCCGCCGCGTCCCAGTCTACCGTATCACGGTCAAAAAGCGTCGGCTTATGCCGTACTGCTTTTTCCTCTCCGGCATAGATCATGAAGATACCCTTCTGAAAAGCACAGAAAGCCGTCCATGCCCGCAGCGCTTTCTCATCACGGATCAGCCAGGCCGCGCGGACACGGTCATGGTTTTCCAGGCAGCGGAGCTTCACGTAATTGCCGGGGTACATCACTTCCTGCCGGTTCACCGCGTCCGCATAATCCTGCAGTGTGTTTTCTCCGGTGAGCACACCGAAAAAGGTCTCATAGATATCGTAATCATAACAGATATCAAAGGCCTGATACAGTTCCGCATCCGATGCACACTCCATCCCGTGCGAGCGGGACATCCGGATAAAACCCGGATCGACCGATTCAGCGAGCCAGATGGCACCCGGGCGGACCTGAGCCACCTCTTTTCTCGCTCTCTTCCAGAAGGCAACCGGAACGAGAGGCGCCACATCACAGCGGAAACCGTCCACGTATTTTGCCCACATTTTCAGCGTATCGATCTGATAATCCCAGAGCGCCGCCTGCGTATAATCCAGATCGACCACATCCCACCAGTCGCCGACGCGATTGCCGAGCGAGCCGTCCTTCTTATGATAGAACCATTCCGGATGGTTCTGTGCCAGCCAGGAATCCGGCGACGTGTGGTTATAAACAACGTCAATGATGCATTTCATGCCATGCGCATGAATATCTTCCGTCAGTCGGATAAAATCATCCATTGTCCCGTATTCCGGATTGATCTTCCGGTAATCCTGAATCGCGTACGGCGAGCCGAGGGAGCCCTTCCGGTGCATTTTTCCCGATGGCTGAATGGGCATGAGCCAGATGATGTCTGTACCGAGATCTCTGATCCTGTCGAGATCCCGGCGAACACCCTCGAAGTTTCCCTCCGGGCTGTAATTTCTTACAAAAATGGAGTATATGGTTTCGTTTCTGAGCTTTGTCGGTGTATCCAGTGCCATATTGTATGCCTCCTTATATTCCCTCTCCATCGAACGAAGGGATGAAACTTTCTTTCTGTGTGGCGCCCTCCTGCATATAGGCGTTCTCCACGCCGAGGCTGAGCGCGTAATCGATGACGGCGTTGTATTCTCTCTTTGTCACACGCCGGTTCAGCTCCGGAAATCTCTTCGCAGCCTCCGCATACGGCGTGTACTGGTTCATCAGGCTGAACCAGACATGATTTCCGTACGTCCTGTAAATATAACGGATGGTGTCCTTTGAATTATGCACCATGCCGGGAAGGACAAGGTGACGGACGATCACGCCCTTCTGAATCAGTCCGTTGTCCGCAAAAACCGCCTCCGGGCACTGCCGTACCATTTCTGCCAATGCCTCTTCCGCCCGTTCCGGATAATCCGCAGCTGCAGAATATTTCCGGGCTGCCTCATGATCCATATATTTAAAATCCGTCAGATAGACATCCACCAGCCCGTCCAGCAGGCGGAGTGCTTCCACACGCTCATAGCCGCCGCAGTTGCAGATCACGGGAATCGTCAGCTTCCTGTTCCTGATGTGATTGCCCGGCCTTCTGCTGCTTTTTCCGTCACCTGTCAGTTCTTTGTTGGTTCCGTCGCTATTTCTCAGTTCTCCGCTTATTTCTCTGTCATTTCCCAGTTTTTCGCTGACATCGATGTCATCCGGCAGGTTGTGTCCCGCGAGCCGCAGCGCATCGGCGATCTGCGGAATATACTGTGTCGGCGTGACAAGATCGATATTGTTGGCGCCTTCCTCCTGCAGTTCCAGAAAAATCTCCGCGAGCCGCTCCACGCTGATCCGTTTGCCGGGGATCTGATATCCGATCTGTTCATGATGCAGGTGATTTTCTGAAACCTGATCTTCACAGATTCCTTCACCCGTTATTTCCCTCGTATGATAGCTGTGGGAGATCGTATCCGATGGCCCAGCCGTACTGTCTGTACTGTGCCTGTCGTGAACAGACATGATCGTATTCTGCCGGGTCCGGGTTCTGCTGCTGCTCCGTATATGCGACAGCTCATAATTCTGGCAGTACACACATTTCAGCACGCAGCCGGAGAAAAATACAGCACCGGCACCGCCGTCTGTTCCGTCCTCCGCCGTACCCGAGATGCACGGTTCTTCCCAGTGATGCAGCATGGCGCGACCCGCATAGATATCCGCAGGCACACCGCAGACACCGGTCTCCCCGTGCAGCCGGTCAGCGCCACAGCTTCTGGGGCAAAGCCTGCATGCCGACATGATTATTTCTGTCTCCGTCAATCCCTTATATTTCCTCCCGATCACACAGTCCGCCTCTGGCATGCGACGGACTTATACACCCAGTTTTTCCGCCAGCTGTTTCACCACATACTTCAGGCAGCCGTCCTCGAACGGATTGATCAGGCCCACGCTGTCGCAGAGACCGAAGAAGAAATCCGACGCGGACAGCCGGCAGAGCTTCAGGTAGCTCGCCCATGCTTCTTTATAGTCCTTGTCCATGCGGATCTTGTACTGAAGTGCATCCGTCTGCGCGATGCAGTATTCGATGTAGTAGAGCGGGCAGTCATAGATATGATGCTGCTTCTGCCAGAATCCGCCGGCCTCATAGTAGGGATTTCCCGTATAGTCCAGATGCGGCTTGTACTGCTTCTCCAGGTCGCGCCATACGCTGTCCCTGTCTTTGGGTGAGAGTCCGGGATTCGAGTAGCAGATATCCTGAAATTCGTCCACCATCGTCCCGTAGGGAATAAACGTGATGGCGTCCTCGAAATGCATCTGGATATAATCCTCCGCCCGGTCTCCGAAGAGAAGATTCATCCACGGGCCGGTGAAAAATTCCATCGACATCGAGTGCGTCTCTGCCACTTCCATGGTGATGTCCGCATTCTCGCGGATCGGTTCCTCACGGACGAGATATCCCTGAAAGGCATGTCCGCACTCATGCGTGATCACATCGGCATCCGAACTTGTCCCATTGAAATTAGCAAAAATAAACGGGCTCTGATAATCTGGAATATACGTCATGTAGCCGCCCGTCTTCTTGTTTTTCCGTCCGAGCACATCGAACAGTTCATTGTCGCACATGAAATCCATGAACTCCGCTGTTTCGGCCGAGAGCTCATGATACATCTGCCGGCCTGCCTCCAGAATCTGTTCCGGTGTTCCGGTCGGCACCGGGTTGCCTTCATTAAAGTAAAATCCCTCGTCGATGTACGAAAGCTTCGGAAGGCCGAGCCGTATGCGGCGTCTGTCATGTATTTTTTCCGCAAAGGGCACGAGATCACGCTTTACCTGCTCCCGGAACCTCGCGATATCGGAACGGCCGTAGCAGTTCCGCATCATCCTTGCGTAACCGATCGGCAGATAATTTTCATCGCCGACCGTCGTTCCCTGCGCCGTACGATTCTTCACAAGACGGTCATAAATATCATCAAGCTCCTCCTTGTGAGCCACAAAGAAGGCAGAATATTTTTCCCAGGCCTCTTTTCTGATGGCTCTGTCCCTGTGATGCAGATAAGGATTCATCAGTGAGAGGTTCAGCTTTTCTCCATGCCAGTCGATTCGCGCCGAGGCCAGAATATTGTTATATTCCGTCTGGAGTCTGTTTTCCTCTGCCATGAGCGGCAGGATCTTATCATCGACGGACTTCATGGACAGTTCAATATTTTTGAAGGCAGTCTTTCCGATCCGGCTCTCCAGATAACTGCGGTACGGTGACTCATAGAGCGCTTTCTGATACTGCGCACGGAGATTCCGGAACACCGGCGTATTTTCATCCCAGTAATCCTGTTCCGCCTGATAAAAATCATCGGTGGTATCAATATCGTGGCGGATCTCCGAGATCGTCATCTCCGACATCACATGATCCGTGAGCGTATAGTATTTCTGATGAACGGCGAAGGCCTCTTCACCGCTCGCTGCTCTTCTCTGCTGCGCCGTGAGCTCCCGGAACTGCTTCGCAACATCATTCATGTCCACCCGTTCGTAGGGCATTTCAGAAAACTTCATTGTGATCGCCTCCCCTGCTGATGTAAACATACCAGTAATCGTTCGATGCGTGAGGCAGAACCTCTCTTCCGTCGAACGATCAGTCCCGAAGTCTGTCAGGTTTTTATTATAATCTCTTCCAAAAACAAGAACAATATTCCGGAATACGGATGATTGCGGGTTGGAAGCATCTGTATCATTCATGGACGCTTTGTCAGGATTGATCACGGAGCCACACCGTTCAGACATCAGCTGTCAATGAATATCAAAGTGAGGCTCCTCATCGAGATGTTCTGACACGTATTTACCATCCTTTTTGCGCTGCTTCACGCACTCCGTGAGAAGATATTCGATCTGTCCGTTGACGGATCGGAAATCATCCTCTGCCCACGCGGCGATCGCGTCATACAGTTTTTCATTCAAGCGGAGAGGAATCTGTTTCTTCGCCATTCGCAGCACCTACCTTCCTGAACACGCAGAGGGATCGGAAAATTCCGATCCCCCGCGACTTCTCCATATCTCAGCTATGCACTTTTCAGCGTATTTCCCCGGACATTTTCCGTCTGCGGTCCTGCATCCGCAGATATTGCTGTCTT
>ONKP01000050.1 GCA_900318405.1 uncultured Eubacteriales bacterium
CCGCACGCGGTAAAAATAAGCGACATACTGAGAGCCGCTGCCGTAACTGCTGCAAATCTGGTATTAATTCTCATTTTGTCCTTCCTCCGTTGTCATATTTTTTTCATTGCTCTGCCATTATATGGCTGACACGGAGGAATCTGAAATCACACCCCTTTCAACTCTATGTTAAATACATGTAAAATACTCCGGCCGGAAAGTCAGAAGTCCACGGTTTCTTTCCACAGAGCATAGGACTCCAGATAAGACCTCCAGTCCTTGTGAATATAAGAACCATCCGCACGTACATGCTCTCCTTTGATTTCGTCCATGTACTGCATATAAGGCATGGCATAAATCGTCACGGAAGAGGTATCCCAGTCTTTTACTGCAAAAGATTCCGTATCTGCAAAAAGAGGCGCCGCCATCCAGTCCCCTGTGGCATCCGTCAGGACATAGAAATATCGTTCACCCTGATAGGTCATGCTTCCATCCGAACCGGTCACCACACTGTCCGGCGTATTTCTGGCCTGGATGGAAAGTTCAAACGGCGTTTTCGTCAAGGTCAGGGATTCCACGGAAGGCAGATCCTTTACAGAAATGTTTTTATGAATGATATCGCTGTCGTTGCGCGTCACATCCAGGTCAAATTTCCATGGCCCTGCTATCTTCCAGTAAATATAAGGGCTGTCCGGATTATTCCTGTCCGGATACCTGCGGGAATATTCTTCCATCATGTCGGACCACCATTGATCCATCTGCTTCTTTTGCTCATCGCTGTAGCTTTCATATTTTTCATCAGATAATCCCGCCGCCGTCAGCTTCTTCTGATAAGCTTGCTGAAGCTCCTCGGGGATTTCCGGATATGTGCCGTCCTTCTTCGATCCGAGAATATCGCGGATATCCAGACTGACCCGGAAGTGCTCCGGAAAATCATTTTCCCGATTGACGAGACGGATCACTCCCTCATACGTTTTGCTGTTCAGAAATTCACCGTCAATACTGCCTATGGTTGTTCCTCCGTTTTCCGGATCATCGAAACTGAACCTGGCAAGCGAAGTATTCAGATTCAGAAGAGGCTTCCCGCCACACAACATCGTCTGCGTTACCGGCAAATCCGTCTGTGACTGTATGATCAGACTGATATAGAGGGTATTTCCGCCGCAATAGGTATCCTGAATCGTAATGCTTGTCCCATCCGTCGTCTGAATGAGCGGATGATCAACGGAAGATGCGTCGGTATCCGCTGCTTCCGCAACAGCACCGCCGTCAGCTGCCGTCTCTGCAGACGCAGCATCAATCCCCGCTGCAGAAGATACAGCTCCGGCTGAAGTCGTCGCTGAGGAATCAGCCGCTGCAGACATAGAGGAAGCAGCCACCGCAGGCTCCGCCCAGGATGAGAAATCTCCTCCGAATCCCAGCGACTGTCCTATATTTGAAAAAACATTTCCGACCAGTGGAATATCGGCTGCCATAACCGGATGCGTGATGCAGATACCGGAAAAAATCATGCCGGATGCCAGGCAGGCGGCTGCAGCCGTTCGTCCCGGGTGAAAAATTCTGCGTCTTCTGATGTCCGATGCATTCATTTTTTTATCTGTTTGAATGATATCTTCAGGTTCCGGCAGGTTTCCCAGGGTATCGCTGATCCTCCGCTCCACAACAGAAGGGATTCGTTCATCGGCCAATATCCTCTTAAATGCATCTTCCTTCAACATTTGAGGCTCCTCCTTCTTTCAGTGATGATCTTAATTTCTTTCTGCCCGCAGCAATCCTCGCTTTTACTGTGTTCACGTTCAGATCCAGGATCTGAGCGATTTCCCGAATCTTAAATCCCTCCAGATAATACAGAAGAAGCGGTGTCCGATAGACCTCCGGCATGCTTTCCAGAAAGATCTTCCACTCGATGGTTTCATATTCCTTATCCATTACGGATATCTCCTGATTTTCCGACAGGGATGTCGTAGCATTTTCGTATCAGAATACGGATCAGCCAGGTGCGAAAATATTTCTCTTCCCTAAGCTGACGGATGTTAAGCCAGCAGCTCAGAATGGCATCCTGTATCGCATCTGCTGCATCCTCATCATTTTCCAGGATTGCGCGGGCAATGCGGTACATGTCTGAAGCATTCTCCTGTATCAGTTCAGAAAAGGCAGCTTTGTCACACTGCATAGCTTTCTGAATGGTGGTCATATCCTGTTCCCCTCTGTCATGACTTCCTATGGTTTTGCTCTTGATATGGTTCTGCTCTTGATATGGTTTTGTTATGGATATCGTTTTGATAATGATCTTCCTCCTGTAAGCGCTTACATTTATTAGACATCACAGGAAACGATTTGGTTGTAAGCATTTTGATTTTTCTCAGACTTACCAATTCCATCGTCTGAATATCTGTATGAAAACACCATAGATACAGCGTCATCGGGGAGTGTCATCGCATGACAGGAATGTTTGGATAGAATTGAACGGGGATCTGCGTAAATTCCGGCTTTCATCGGACGGGGATCTGCGTAAATTCCGGCTTTCATCGAACGGGGATTTGCACATGTTCCGGATGTATGCGTAAGCGGATCAGGCGGCTTACGGCAAAAAAGATCCCGACGATCACTGTGATAGTCGGGATGGAATGTGCCGATGATGCTATTATTTTCCCCGTGATACCTGCCAACTCAGGCCCGGAAGCTTCCGAAGAGAATCGGCATATACTCGCGGCTGAAGTCACCGAGAGAATAAGAGCCGTTATGCATACACCAGTCTGTGACCAGTGCCCGCTCGCAGAGGCTGTAGATCCGCACGATTTCCGTGACAGGCTTGGTGCGGACCAGTTCATTTTTCCGCTGACCCTCCTCGATGATCTTCGTGATCAGGCGGAAATAGTAGCGGTTCTGATCGAGCAGATTCGCCTCATCTTCCTTGAGAAGCTGAGCGGAGTACAGGCTGGCGATGAGCTGATAGTCAAAATTCTTCCCGATATAATCATGTACCTCGGCGTTCAGGTACATCAGCTGATCAAAAGCATGCATATCTTCCGGCAGAGATTCTGCCAGGGCACGGTATTTTTCATCCAGGAGGACCGGCAGCGTATCCAGAAGGCGATCCTTGCTGCGGAAGTAATAATAGAAGGTTCCCTTGGCAATCCCTGCCTCACGCAGGATGTCATTCACCGTGGTTTTTTCAAATCCCTTCCTGTAAAAAAGATTCCACGCGGTCCGCACGATTCGGTCGCGCACGCTCTCCTGCTCCCCGGCGCCATTCTCCGACAGTTTTCCGGAAAAAGACGGCTGCGCACTTGCCGCATTCGATGACGCATCTGATGCATTAGTTGTGTTTGATGCATTTGACGCATCAGATACATCTGGTATGTTTACTTTATTTCCGTATTTAGCCGCCATACTCCTCCATCCGACCGGCATATCCGCCGTTCAACACCGATTCTGCATCTGGCCGGCGTGATTGCCGGTCAACACTGTTTCTTCATTCGGGAAATTCACATGTCATTATATGCCTGCCCGGAAACCTCCTGCCACAGTTTTTTTAACGATGCCAGTGTCACCGTCTGTCCGAAATTCCGGAAATAATGTCTTTCTGCCAGTTCTTCCGTGTAATCTGCCAAAAAATAAACCGTCACCACAGGCTTACCTGCCGAAGATTCTGCCACCGAAGAAGCGGACGATAAAGACGCCGTTGTCGAGGGCGTGGTTGCTGACGATGCCGCCTCCATATGGCAGACCGTGGGCTGGAGCTTTGCCTCACTGACAGAGGTTACGCCATTCTTTTTCACGATCGTGACATCAGCAGCACCGCCGAGGATCGTATTCGGCTTCATCTGCGTAGACACAAGGTTTCCGAGACTGTAATAGACAACAGACGTATTCCCGTTCGCCGCCGTTACCCGGGCCATCGGCTCCACGCAGTGCGGGTGCGCACCGATGATCAGATCCGCGCCGGCAGCCGTCAGTTCCTGCGCAAGAGCCTTCTGCTCATCGGTCGGCGTCTCTCTGTACTCCGTCCCCATATGGATAAAAACAATGCTCATATCCGCTGACTGCTCTGCCTCGTGGAGGTCATTGATCAGTCGATCCTTATCCTGCAGCAGATCAATGCGAAATTCATCCCCGGCGGGCAGTGTCCCGGCGCTGAGTCCGTATGTATAATTGAACAGAGCAAACCGGATACCATTCTTTTCCGTGTAAATAATCCTGTCCTGCTCCTCAGCAGATCCGTGAATACCGAGAAGGGTGACATCCGGATACTGTTTCCAGAACCGGATGGTGTCATCAATGCCTTCCCTTCCCTTATCCCAGGCATGATTTGTCGCCGCCGTGACGATGTTAAATCCCGCATTCCTGATATCGTTTCCGATCACATCCGGCGTACCGAAACGCGGAAAAGAACTGCGTTTCTCCGGATCATGAACGAGAATGGTTTCCTCATTGATGGCAGCCAGATCATACGTCCTCACCCGGTCTGCTATATGTTCATAAAGACCGCTGAAATCCCAGCTGCCGGAAGCCTTGTCATATGCCGCATGATAAATCGTATCAGAGATCAGATTGTCTCCGACCGCAAGCAGGTGCACCGTCTCCGCTGAGCTTTCATCCATCGATTCGGCTGTTTTCGCACTACTGCCAACTGTTGATGTCGTTTCCTGCTCACCGCTCTCTTCCATCTTTGCCAGTCCGAAGCCATGCCAGTACCAGCAGGATTCTTTTCCCTCGGAATCTTTAATACATACCATCTGTCGCTTTCCGTCAGGATGTGCTGTGAGAGAAATGTCTGCCGCGCGAACGCCGATCGCCGAAGAAAACCACCAGGGTGTGATCTGCCCGTCCCGCAGTGTATAAATAAAAATATGCTGGGAAAACCGATACAGATCATTTTTCTGCCAGTAGGGATGGGATGTCCCGTAGCTTCCGCGCTTCCACAGAAGCAGGATGATCTCGTCATATCCGTCCCCGTCAAGATCTCCGACGCATACATCGGATACCTTCAGTCCAATCCGTGTCTGATAAACAAGATTTTCGGAATTGCTGCCTGTATCACTAAGGCTTTCGGAATCGAGGCCTGTATCACCGTACACGGACATACGACGATTCCTGAGACAGACACGGAACTGTTCCGTCACCTTTTCTCCGCCGCCATCGGATGCACTGCCACTGACTGTGTTACCACCAGATACACCGTCACTGACTGCATTGGCGCCGGACACACTGTTGGCGAATGCACCGCTATCAGAATCATTACTGCCGTCAGATGTACTGCTGCCGGATACCCTTCTGCCGGACATGCCGGCGTATTCGTACATCTCTGAAGCATTCCGGTTTCTCATGACCGCCGTCAGCTCCCTGCTCTGCCAGTCCGTCCAGCCGGGCAGAAAAGCACCGCCCAGCCACAGCAGAAACACCCCCGCTGCCACACAGAGAGACAGCAGGACACCAATCAGGATTTTCTTATGCAAACGGCGGGGCCGCTTTTTCTGCCCCGCCGTATTCTGTACCATCCGCTTATCGCCGGAATCCGCTCGATTTTCCTGCATTGTACCTTGTCCCCACATCATATCAAGCGAGCATGAATAAATATAGTACCGTCAGTATGATGGAGGTGCCAGATATGCCGACGTCCAATCCTCCTGTGAATAAGGATTTTTAGCGAAACTGAAATCATCCGACGGCTGAATACCCAGCAGCTGACACCACTGCGCATCCGTAAGACGGTCCGCCGACGGCTGCTGGAACTGATAAAAACTGTAAACAGGACCGGAGGCGAGCACCAGCTGCCCATCCAGCGGCACAACCGCATACAGCGTATTGGTCGTACCCGTTCCCAGCTCCAGGCAGGTATCTCCGCCGGAAGCCACATCCGTAACCAGGGCGGCAGGATAGAGCTGCGTCGTCATGCTCTCACCGGCTGCGGCTGCCTCATCTTTGTGTGCCTGCTCCCAGAAGTGCTCCAGCTGACCGCCGAAGCTCCGGATCAGTTCAAACTCATCATCCGAAGGAAGTTCATTATTCAGTTCCTTCTCCGAGATCGTCTTCAGCTGGTCACACAGTCCGGACAGGGTCGACAGATCCTGTTTCTGCTCATCCGTCAGAATACCCATCTCCGACAGTCCGTTCGACGTGGCGTCGGTGAGATCCTTCAGCCGCGCGTAAAGCACCGGCTGCGGCTCCACATATCCGCGGTCATCACACGCATCGACCTCACCGCCCATCTCAACCATGACCTGCTTGCCGTACAGCACCGTATCATGCTTCAGCTCCGTATAGCTGCCCAGATACGTCTGCAGTTCCTTCTTCGTCCACGCATCTGACTGCATGAATGACGGATATCCTTCTCCTGCCGGCGTCAGCAGAGACTGCAGCGTGTAAAGCCACTCGCTGCTGAGACAGGAGGTCCATTCTGCCGTATCCCGCGATGCCGCGGCATCTCTGAGTGTCTGCATATTCGCTGAATAATTGGCATAATCCGTGGCACCGCGGTCCGTCATGATCTGCAGAGCCGCATCCGATCCCATCGCCGCCGGAACATCCACGGCATCAGGGAGCCCCCTGAGCTGGCCGTCAGCATTTTCTCCGGCCTGTTCCCCTGTCAGCTGTGTAAAAATCTCCTCGTCGAACGAATAGCGCTGACCCATGAAACGGTAGCCCTTTTCCTCATCCGTATCATCGGTGCCCGCCATGGAATCCACCTTCGGGCCCGGCATCGCCGCCGACGCCTCGCGGAATTTCTGCCATGCTTCCTCATTGCCGGCCAGACTGCCCACCGACGGATTCTCACCGTAAACGGCGTCAGCGACCGGCCTGTACTCAAAGTATCCGCTGTCATCCGAAGCACCGGCAAAAAATGAAGTGACTTCATAAATGTTCTGCCACTCGGTGGCCGTATCGCCCTCGAGCGCCAGCGTCATCAGCAGGGCGCTCCGGTTCAGATCCTCGTCGCTCTGTGTAAAGTTCATGCGGCCATACCACATCATGGCGCGGAAATACGACTGCAGATCCGCGTTGCCATCATAATATCCTCTCGGTTTGTACTGCGTGTAATCCTCCTTCACCGAACCGTCGCCGCTGTCAAAAAGCGGTGATACCTGCATGCCCGAAGCATCATTGATCAGTGCGAGCTCCTGCGATACAGGATCAGCCACATAATCAGGCACCTGCGTACTGCCATCGAGCAGCGAAGCGCCTACGGCAAAGAAGCCCACATTCCGTTTCGCCGCTGTCTCCCACTCCGTACCCTTCAGCGCATCGTACTGCTGACTGCTCTTCGTGAGCATCTGCTGACTCAGGTCATTCAGCATGCCGCGCAGATTGTTCTGCTCCACATTTTTCTGCAGATATTCGAAGTACAGGTGATAGGTATGCATCATGGAGTCGGACGTGATGAAATTCCGATCATAATTGTACATATTGTTCTCATAGGTCTCATAGAACTCATCCGATCCGTATGGGTCAACAAAGAAACCATTCTGCGCCAGAAGAGCCTTTTCATCGTCGGGCATATACGTCAGTCTGTCATTCTCCACGGATATATTGCTGAAATCCCCGCTGACCGTATAGGCCGCAATCTGAGGATTCACATTCACCTCCGTGGGCGTGACCGTATCTGCGAGAGAGGGTCTGGACAGTGCTTTTACAATCTGACCGTCGATGACCACACTCTGTCCCTCACCGGCGAAGACCCCATTGTTGTCTGCGGAACCCCCAACGACTGTGGCACTGCCAGAATCCGTCCCGCCTCTGACCGATTCCGTCGAATCGCCGGATTCCGACGCGACAGCATTTCCTTCCGCCTCACCGTCGTCCGGCCTGATTGCCTGATGCACGCCAAAAACAATGCCGACGACTGCCGCCGCTGCCACCGCACCTGCTGCCACCTTTCCCCAGAACGGAATTTTCTTCGCTCCCGCGGCCGGATTCACCGATCCTATGCCATTTGCCGAACCTGCACCCTGCGTCTGATATCCTTCCTGCGTCTGATATCCGTCCTGCATCTGATATCCTGCACTGCTGTTTCTCTCCGTATGCGCACTCTGCGTCTGATTTTCTGCTGCGCCGTTATCCTTACCGTACGCCCGGTTCACTTCACTCAGATTATGACCGCAATACGCACAGAACCTGCTGCCATCCGCTATTTCCTTTCCACAATACGGACAATACATAGACTTCCCCCTCTCTGTATTTTCACGCTCACCTGCCTGTTACTTTTTTCATTTCATGATATAGGTGTCATAAGTATGATAACCGGATCGTTGCGCGCTCTCGCGATCTTCCCCCCCCGGCTCGTGCTCCTGCGGCTTCGTCTTTCAGGGTGCGCTGACTCTTCTGCGCCTGACCTTCCTTCTTCATCTGACCGGCCACGCAGGAATCCTCAGCGCATCTCACCGATCAGATTTTTGTAAAAATCTACGCACCCCGGCAGACAGTTGTATTCGATATTCTCATTGATACCGTGCATGCCCTTCATCTGCTCCGGCCCGTAAATGACCGGTGCAAAGCGGACGACATTGTCACAGATCTCCTGATAGCAGCGGGCGTCCGTGGCTCCCGTCATCACGTACGGACTTCCCGCCACGCCCTCAAAGGTCTCACCGATCACGCGCTGCACGAGCTGAAATGCCTCGCCGTGAATATCGATCGGTGCCGTGTAATCATTTTTATGCAGGACTTCCATGGTGAGTCCGTACTTTTCCGCCCGTTTCTGAATAATGTCCAGGCTTTCATCCATGCCCTGATGCGGGATAAAACGCATGTTGGCCGAAACCGTCGCCTCCTGCGGGATGACGTTCACAGCGTCAGACCCCGACTGCATGGTAAAGGCGATCGTCGTCTGCAGCATGGCTGCACCCTGCGCCGAGATGGCAGGCATCATCCGCGTAAGAAGCCCGCGAAACAGCCAGAGATTTTCAAACACATAGCGCAGGCCGAAGCCGGCATAAGGCGCCAGCGTGCGGAACATGGCCGCGACCTCCGGCATCATTTTTACACGGAAAGGGTTGTGCTTCTCCACATCCGCAACAAAAGCAGATGTCCTCGCGATCGGTGTTCCGCGGGAAGGCGCGCTCGCATGTCCGCCGGTTCCCTTCGCCGTGAACCTGACATCGGCCTTGCCTTTTTCAAAAACACCGACCATGGCAAAGTTCCCGTGAATACCGCCGATGGGATCCGTGATAATGCCGCCGCCCTCGTCGCAGACAAGCCAGGGACGGACACCCCGCCGCTTCAGCTCATTCACGAGCTTCGGACAGCCGTCGCCGGCCCACTCCTCCGTGCAGGAGGAAGAGAGATAGACATCCTGATCCGGCACATAGCCGTCGGCCAGCAGTTCTTCTACCGCCTGGAAAAATCCCATCACGGAGCACTTGGTGTCGGAGGCACCTCGTCCCCAGACCTTGCCGTCGGCAATATCACCGGAAAACGGTGCATGGATCCACTCGCCCTCCGCCGGAACTACATCCTGATGGCTCATGAGCACGAGCGGTCTGTCGTGATGCTTTCCCTCCCATTTGAAAAGAAGATTCCCGTCGATCTCTGTTTTTTCCAGGTGCTGATGCACCAGAGGGAAAAGCTCTTCCAGCAGTCTGTGAAATTTCAGGAATTTCTCGCGATCGTGTTCTCCCTGATGTGACGTCGTATCGCAGGCGACCATGCGCGACAGTTTTTCCGCATAGCTGCGCGCCCTCGCCTCATCCGGATGCGGCACGTAGTCCGATGTTTTCTTCGGGACAAAAAGCGTGTGCAGCAGCGCCACCAGAAGAAGCGCCGCCAGCACCAGAATACATATCAGAATAACAGAACCAGGAATTCTCATAAGTCTCCGCCCCTCTTATTACTTTTCCATCATAACCGCGCCGGATTTTCTGCATCTGCACCGCGCCGGCTATTTATCAGTCGTCTCCGTTCAGGTCATCCTTCTCCGCCGGCTGAGCAGCTTCGCTGTCATTTCTTTTTTTATTCCGGCGGTATTCCATCCACGCAAGGACTATGGACAGCGCGCCGGACGGCAGGATCATGATGCTCGTCTGCGACTGCAGCGACGGCACCAGAATAAAGAGCAGCGTCATAACCGCCAGAGGGATCACCGCCAGCTTCAGGTCTCTGCGGTAATACTGGTAAGCCATCGCTCCGAACAGCGCCGGGACGACATTGGCAAACGCCGGTGCCAGCGTCTCACTCTGCAGAATCGGCTGCAGTGGCTGCAGCATCAGAACGCCCAGGGCAAGAATCCCGATGGTCACGAGAGATGACGTGGCGATGGACAGCGTGGATACGATCTCATTTTCCGTTGTGCCGGCCTTCGTTCCCGCAATATCCCGCGCATTCATCGCACATGGAATTTTCATATTGATCAAATTGCCCGTGATGAAAGCCAGGTAGCCGCCACCCGACCCGAGCATCGGCGTGTACACCAGGAACTCCACAACGCTCGACACCGTCCACACGAGTCCCACGGCGAGAAATCCCTTGGCCGCCGCCGACAGATCCGGCATCGCGCCCAGATACAGTCCAATCAGAAATGGTGCGCCAACGAGCATGATCAGCGTGATCAGACTTGTGATCCGCCCGATCCTGTGCGTACCGCGGTTAAATTTTTCCGTGGAAAAGCCAGGGGCCGTTGTTTTCGCCTCTGCTGTCTGTGTCTCTGCTGTCTGCATCTCTGCTGCCTTCATATCTGCTGTCTCCGTCTTTTTATTGTTCATAAATTTCGTCCTCATACTCAGCAAACACCTTTTTCACCCCAGCAGCACCGCAGCCGCCATGCCGATCAGCATACTGCCCGCTACAGAAAAGTTCTCCAGCCATCTGGCATTCTTTTTCTCGGAAAAATAAGTGAACACAGCCATGGCGCATGCGGAAACGATGGCGACGATCAGCGGTGTCGTATCTCCGCCGAATGTGAAAACACCGTCCCCGGAGATCCAGCCGCCGATGTAGCTTCCCACGTAGGCGCTGACCAGACCGATGAACATCGCTGTCATCGCCTTGTCGCCGAAGCCGAGCGCAGATTTTTTCTTCCTGCCGCCTGCGCTCATCCGCGCCGTATAACGTTTGTTGAAGAGGATCGACAGAATCATGCCCCACATGATGCACACGCTCATAAGCAGTGCGATCGTGGCAAAGGCGGACGACGTCATATGCGTGATCGAGAGCTTTCCGATGCCAACAGCCTCCGATGCGGCCTCTGCCACCTGCGTCTCATAATGCAGTGCGCCGATCACCGAGAGCCGGAGCCACGGCCATGGCGTGCCCAGGCTTCCCGACAGGGCGATCACGCCGAGCAGGATGCCGACCGCAGGCAGAACGGAAAATGTCGCACTGGAAACGATGGTGCGTTTCAGCACCGCCGGATCCATGCCCATAGCCTTGCCCGCCCTGTACGACCGCACAAGAAAAATAATGCATACGATCGCGACAAACAGGATGATTCCCCCGCAAAGGGCATACATAAAAGGACTGTTCAGTTTCTGCAGCATTTTCTCCTCCTGTTCCGACGTCACCCGCGCGCACAGATATCATCGATCTGCTTCAGCTCATCCTCTGAGAAGGTGAGATTCTGCAGAGCCTTCACATTGTCCTCGATCTGCGACGGCTTCGATGCGCCGATCAGAACCGAGCAGACCTTACCGTCACGCAGGATCCACGCCAGCGCCATCTCTGCCAGCGTCTGGCCGCGCTGCTCCGCGATCGCGTTCAGTTCTCTGATCTGTTCCAGCTTCGTCTCCGTCAGATTTTCCTTCTTCAGGAAACGGCCGTCCCTCGCGATGCGGCTGTCCGCAGGAATGCCATGGATATACCGGTTCGTGAGAAGCCCCTGAGCGAGCGGACTGAAGGCGATGATGCCCATGCCGTTCTCTGCGCAGTACTCCTTGACACCGTCTTCCTCGATCGTCCGGTCGAAGATCGAATATCTCCGCTGGTTCACGATCAGCGGCAGATGGATCTCCTTCGCGATCCGGATTGCTTTTTCCGTGTATTCTTTATTGTAATTGGAGATGCCTGCATACAGGGCCTTGCCGCTGTGCACAATCTGCAGCAGCGCCTCCATCGTCTCTTCAAGCGGCGTCTCCGGATCCATGCGGTGATGGTAGAAAATATCGACGTATTCGAGCCCAAGCCGCTTCAGGCTCTGGTCACAGCTGGCGATCAGATACTTGCGGCTTCCCCAGTTCCCGTAAGGGCCGTCCCACATGTCATATCCTGCCTTACTCGTGATGACGAGCTCGTCGCGGTACGGACGGAAATCCTCCTGCAGGATCCTTCCGGCATTCGTCTCCGCCGTTCCGTATCCCGGCCCGTAATTATTGGCCAGATCAAACTGCGTGATGCCGAGATCAAACGCCGTGCGCATCATGGCACGCATATTGTCGGTGTTGGCATTACTGCCAAAATTGTGCCAGAATCCCAGCGAAAGCGCCGGGAACTTCAGTCCGCTCTTGCCCACATGGTTGTACTGCATCGTGTCGTAGCGATGAGCGTCTGCTGTATAAATATTTGCTATATCTGCCATTTATTCTGTATCCCCCTGTACCTTTTCCTGACACAATTTGTTCGCGACTGG
>ONKP01000047.1 GCA_900318405.1 uncultured Eubacteriales bacterium
TATCCGCCGGCATCACAGCTTCTGGCGGTGCACGGATCCGGCAGGGATGAGGAAAGACTGGCGTCAGCCATGCATCATCTGCTGCTGTTCCTTCAGAAATACGCCGGTGAAGTCACCATCCTCGGACCGGCGCCCGAGACAGTCGCAAGGGTGAAGGATGTGTACCGCGAAGTTCTGTATGTCAAAACGGCATCGGAACAGCGCGCCATTGCGATCCGTAAACTTACAGAGAGCTATATAGAGATCAACAGGGGCTTTGACCATCTCGCGTTTCAGTATGACCTGAATGCGTGACAGTCTCGCTCCGGCATGTGTGATACAGCAAATGAGTATGACAGAGAAGATCCATGATGAAAGGACAGGAAAATGGCAATCAGGAAACTCAGATACGAAGGCGATCCGATATTAAATAAGATCAGCAAACCGGTAGAGCGCATGACACTGCGCCAGAAGATCCTCATCCAGGATATGTTTGACACCATGTATGAGGATATGGGCGTTGGCCTTGCTGCTGTGCAGGTCGGCGTGCTGCGCAGAATCGTGGTGATGAATGTGGACGGAGAGCATCCGCTGGTGTTCATCAACCCGGAGATCATTGAGAGGGACGGAGAGCAGACCGGTGACGAGGGATGCCTCAGCGTTCCCGGTAAAGTGGGTACGGTCACCCGACCGATGCATGTGAAAGTCAGGGCGCAGGATATCAATATGCAGCCGTTTGAACTGGATGCCGAGGGCCTTCTGGCGCGCTGCTGCTGCCATGAATTCGAGCATCTGGACGGCATCCTGTACACCTCGCATGTGGAGGGCGAACTTCGGGATGTAAATGCGGAGCCGGAGATCAGGGTCGAAGAAGACGAAGAATTCCAGGATAATTAACTTTATGCAATCATCCGGAATGTGAATGGTTGCGGGTTGGAAGCATCTGTATATCTGGATATCATGAAAGAGAATATATATGAAAGCAGTATTTATGGGAACACCGGATTTTGCGGTGAACACACTGGAGGCACTGATCCGCGCCGGCCATGAGGTTACGGCAGTTGTCACCAAGGCGGATCGCCCGGTGGGCAGACGGATGGAGCTGCGTCCGTCTCCGGTAAAAATATGTGCGGAGGAACACGGGATTCCCGTGCTCCAGCCTGAAAAAATACGCGGTAACGGGGAATTCCTCGAAGCACTCCGAACGGCGGCGCCCGATGTCATTGTCGTTGCTGCCTATGGAAAGATCATCCCGAGGGAAATCCTCACGCTGCCTCGCTACGGATGCCTGAATGTGCACGCCTCGCTGCTGCCAAAGTACCGGGGAGCGGCGCCGATCCAGTGGGCTGTCATCAATGGCGATGATGTGTCCGGCGTGACGATCATGCAGATGAATGAGGGACTGGATACCGGCGATATGATCGCCCGGGTGGAGATCCCGCTCGCTCCGGATGAGACCGGTGGCACACTGTTTGACAAGCTGGCATCCGCGGGAGCGGAGCTGCTCGTGGAAACGCTGAAAAAAGTGGAGGCCGGGGATATCACGCCGGTGCCACAGCCTGCGGAGAGCCCCACGCCCTATGCAAGGATGATTAAAAAAGAGGATGGAAGGATCCACTGGACGGACAGCGCCGAACAGATCGAGCATCTCGTCCGCGGGATGAATCCATGGCCCTCTGCTTTTTCCATGCTGTCGGGGAAAAATATCCGCATCTGGAAATCGAAGACGGCGCCTTCAGCGGCGAAGGCCGATCCGGGAACAGTGCTTGAGGCAGACGGAGACGGTATCGTCGTGCAGACAGGCAGCGGCGCTCTCTGCATTCAGGAACTGCAGATGGAGGGCAGGAAGCGCATGAAGACAGAGGACTTTCTGCGCGGCCATAAAATAGCTCCCGGAGACAGATTCGACTGATCCCGAACAGAATAAGAAGAATGACCGGATCCGGGAGATAAAAGCCCGAAGGGATGACCGAATCCGGGCATTGGAACTAACAGGAAAGAGGTGACTGGCGGTGTACGGCGGCTACTATTATTATTTTGACTGGACGTATATTCTGATCATTTTTGCGTTTCTGCTCTCACTGATCGTGCAGACATCGATGCAGAGCACGTTTCGCCGTTACAGCAGAGTGGCGAGCCTTTGCGGACTCTCCGGCGCTGAGGCGGCGCGCAGGATCCTGGACAGCGAGGGACTGTATCAGGTGCGCGTACAGCCCATCCGGGGCAGCCTGACCGATCATTATGACCCGAGGTCCAAAACGGTAAACCTCTCCGAAACGGTGTACGGAAGCCGTTCTCTTTCCGCGCTCGGCGTAGCTGCGCATGAGTGCGGCCATGCGATCCAGGATGCGCAGGAGTATGTGCCGCTTCGCGTGCGTTCGGCGCTCGTTCCGGCGGCCAATTTCGGATCCCAGTTTTCATGGATCCTGTTCTTTATCGGACTGCTTTTTTCATCACAGATCCTCTGCCAGATCGGCATTCTGCTGTTCTGCCTGGCATTGCTTTTTCAGCTGGTGACACTGCCGGTGGAATTCAATGCATCGCACAGGGCGCTCGTGAAGCTCGGCGATATGGGACTGATGAACCGCAGCGAGGTAAAAAATACGCGCAAAGTGCTGCGCGCGGCTGCCATGACCTATGTCGCCGCCGTCTGCACCTCGCTTCTGTATCTGCTTCGTATGATCATTCTCTCGGGAGGCGGAAGAAGACGTGACTGAACATTCCGTAAATGTGCGCGGACTCGCGCTTGAGACTCTGCTCGCTGTCATGGAGGACGGCGGGCAGAGCCATTTCGTCATCAGGGAGACGCTCGATGCGCATCCGGAACTGACACAGCAGGAGAAATCCTTCTACCGGCGGCTCACGGCGGGGACGATCGCCTGTGCGCTTCAGCTCGATTATATTCTTGATACCTTCTCCAGCGTCCGAACGAAAAAAATGAAGCCGGCGATCCGCGAGATCATGCGGATGGCGGTCTTTCAGTTCCTCTATATGGATGCCGTACCGGATGCAGCCGCCGTCAATGAGGCGGTGAAGCTCACGCGGAAGTTCGGCTTCAGAGGTCTGACCGGGTTTGTCAACGGTGTCCTGCGGGCGGTTTCGCGCGGCATCGGCGGCGTGAAGTATCCTTCGATGGCGGAGGATCCTGTGCGCAGCCTTGAGATCCGCTACTCCATGCCGTCTTACCTCGTAAAAAAATGGATCGATGAATTCGGTACAGAAACAACAGAACAGATCTGCCGCGGCTTCATGGAGAAACGGCCGGTCACGGTGCGTCTGCGCGGTCCGCGGGCGGAAGAACTGGCACGCATGTATCATAGGGAAGAGGAACGCAGACGTCCGTCCGAAAATGCTGTCGCAGATGGTACAGAAACAAAAGCTGTGGATAACGGTTCGGAAAACTCAGCGTCAGGAGCTCAGGTCAGCCGGCTGGAGAACAGTACATCAGGAACTGCGGACAATGGCAGGGATGTGCGCAAGGCACCGTATGTGCCGGACGCGTGGTATATGGAGAATGCAGGAAATCTGGCGGCACTGTCGGAATTCCGCAACGGCTCCGTCATCGTGCAGGATGTGAGCTCGCAGATGGCCGTACGCGCTGCCGGCATCCGGCCGGGAGATACGATCCTGGACGTGTGCGCCGCGCCGGGAGGCAAGAGCATCCTCGCGGCGGACCTGACCGGACCGGAGGGACATGTGCGTTCATGCGATATCTCGGAAAAACGTGCAGCACGCATAGTGGAGAATGTTAAACGCTGCAGGCTTGAAAATGTCGACGTAGTGGTGAGAGACGCGAGGAAAATTGACGATTTTCCTGCAAATGTGGTAATATGTGATGTCCCGTGCACCGGATACGGCGATATCGGCAGAAAGCCGGAAATCCGCTACCGGG
Organism: uncultured Eubacteriales bacterium; assembly: GCA_900318405.1. Classification (GTDB taxonomy): domain Bacteria; phylum Bacillota; class Clostridia; order Lachnospirales; family Lachnospiraceae; genus Bilifractor. The sequence continues at coordinate 3,872 of ONKP01000047.1, forward strand.
CATCGGAAGAGAACATCCGTGAGCTTGTCAGCCTGCAGAGAGAGATCCTGCGCGCATCGGTCAGCCATGTCAGACCAGGTGGGACATTGCTTTTTTCCACCTGCACCTTTGGACACAGAGAGAATCAGGACAGTTTCCTCTGGCTGCAGAAGGAATTCGGTCTGCAGCCGGTGGATCTGACGGAGCGCATTCCTGCGGAGGTGGCGGCGCTGCCGGGCGTCAGGGAAACAGCGGCGCAGGGCTATGTACAGCTGCTGCCGGGCTACGCGAAGTGCGACGGCTTCTTCTTCGGTGTGCTCACGCGGCCGGAAGCGTAAACAGGGAGGATGAAGACAATGGTGGAAAACAGCATATCGGAACACCCGGAAGAAAATCCGGCCATCGACATCGCCGGCATGCTGCCCGACGAGCTGCGCGGTGCACTGGAGACACTGGGTGAGAAAAAGTACCGCGCTGACCAGCTCTTCGCCTGGCTCCATCAGAAGGAAGCGGTGAGCTACGACGAGATGACCAATCTCTCGAAAAAGCTGCGCCAGGCGCTGGCGGAAAAATATCCGCTGGCGCCGCTGCGCATGGTCAGGGAGCAGGTGTCGAAGCTCGACGGGACCCGCAAATATCTGTTTGCCCTGCAGGACGGCAATGTGATCGAGAGCGTTCTGATGCGGTATCATCACGGAAACTCCGTGTGCATCTCTTCGCAGGTCGGCTGCCGCATGGGCTGCCGCTTCTGTGCGTCAACGCTGAACGGGCTGGTGAGAAGCCTCCTGGCTTCGGAAATGCTCGGGCAGGTGTACATGATCGACAGGCGCCTGAGGGAGCTGGAAGGACCGGATGCGCACGTGTCCAATGTGGTGATCATGGGCAGCGGAGAACCGATGGAAAATTATGACAACATGGTCCGCTTTATCCGTCTGATCAGCTGCCCGGAGGGGCGGTGCATCAGTCAGAGAAACATCACGGTCTCTACCTGCGGCATCGTGCCGGGCATCCGAAGATTTGCCGACGAAGAGCTCTCGGCGACGCTCGCGATCTCGCTTCATGCGCCGGATGACGAGAAGAGGAAGAAGCTGATGCCGGTAGCCAACCGCTACAGCATCGATGAGATCATGGAGGCCTGCCATTATTTTTTCAGGAAGACAGGGAGAAGGGTCACCTTCGAGTATGCGCTGGTCCATGGACAGAACGACACAGACGCCGATGCGGAGGAACTCGCCGGACGGCTGCACGGACTGAACTGCCATGTGAACCTCATTCCGGTGAATCCGGTGCGGGAGAGAAGTTTCATCCGGCCTGACCGAACACACGTTCTCACATTCCAAAAGAAACTTGAAAAATGCGGAATTAATGCTACTATAAGAAGGGAAATGGGCGCTGATATAGACGGGGCCTGTGGACAATTAAGAAACAGCTATCTGAACGATAGTCAGGAGAGCGGTGGATGAAGGTATTTTCAGCGACTGACATCGGCCGGAAGCGGCATACGAATCAGGATTTTATTTTTACATCGGAAGGACCGGCAGGCAACCTCCCGAATCTTTTTGTCGTAGCGGATGGCATGGGAGGCCATAATGCAGGCGATTTCGCCAGCCGATATGGGGTGTCGGTACTGACAGAAACGATTCGGAAGGATCGGAATTTCAACCCGGTCAAGATCATGCGGAATGGCATTGAGGCGGCAAACCGCGAGGTGCTCGCACAGTCGAGAAGTGATCCCTCGATGTCCGGCATGGGAACTACGATGGTCGTATGTACAGTCGTCGGGGGTTACGCATATATTGCGAATGTAGGGGACTCGCGGCTGTATCTGGCAGATGAGAGCGGTATCACACAGATTACACAGGACCATTCGCTGATAGCGGAGATGGTCCGTCTTGGGGAGCTGACTCCCGAGCAGGCGAAGAATCACCCGGATAAAAATATTATCACCCGGGCGGTCGGCACGAGCGATGAGATCCGTATCGATTTCTTCGATGTGCGCCTTGCGGAGGGAAATCAGATACTGATGTGTTCGGACGGACTGTCCAACATGGTAGAAGACGACAGGATGTACCAGATCCTGAGAGACAGCGGTACGGACGATAAAGCGCGCGCGCTGATCGATGAAGCGAATGCAAACGGCGGAAAGGATAATATCGCCGTCATCGTGATCGAATCGTAACCATGCTGACGAGGTGAGGAGTATGTTAAAAGACGGAGTTATTTTAAATGACAGGTACGTTGTCATGTCCCGCATCGGATCAGGCGGCATGGCTGATGTATATAAAGCTGAAGACAGAAAGCTGAACCGGCTCGTAGCCATCAAGGTGATGAAGGCTGAGTTCAGGGAGGATACGGGATTTGTCGCCAAGTTTCAGAAAGAGGCACAGGCAGCGGCAAAGCTTTCCCATCCGAATGTGGTCAATGTATACGATGTAGGAGAGGACAGGGGCCTCTACTTCATCGTCATGGAACTCGTCGAGGGCATTACGCTGAAGAATTACATCGCCAAGAAGGGCAAGCTCAGCGTCAAGGAAGCGACAAGTATCGCTATCCAGGTTTCTCTCGGACTTGAGGCGGCACATAACGTGGGTATCATCCACCGTGATGTCAAGCCGCAGAACATCATGATCTCTACCGACGGCAAGGTGAAGCTGTCGGATTTCGGTATTGCCAAGGCTATCAACTCTAATACGATCACAGCGAATGTGATGGGCTCTGTGCACTACAGCTCCCCCGAGCAGGTGAGGGGCGGTTTTTCGGATGCCCGCAGTGATATCTATTCGCTGGGCATTACCATGTATGAGATGGTGACAGGCCGTGTGCCCTTCGACGGGGATACGACGGTCGCCATTGCGATCAAGCATCTGCAGGAAGAGATCGTTCCGCCGTCTATCTATACGCCGGATCTTCCCTATTCTCTGGAGCAGATCATCCTGAAGTGTACGCAGAAGGATCCTGACCGCCGTTATCAGACCGCGGGAGAACTGATCGAGGATCTGAAGAGATCTCTGATCGATCCGCAGGGCAGCTTTGTCACGGTCACACCGCTGGCAGCGCACGCGGAGACGGCGGCCATGACAGACCGCCAGATGGACAATATCCGCCATAATGACGGCTCTGCCTATCGCAGCAGAAACAACGATGATTATGATGATGACGACGATGACGATGATGATGACGATAACGACGACGGTCACAGCTCAGGTCTGGAGAAGACACTGACGATCGTAGGCTACATCGTCGGTGCCGTGATCATTGTCATTCTTATTCTCGTGATCGGCAATATGGCGGGCGTCTTCAACTTCGGCAGCAAAAATAATGCCAGCTCCGCATCATCAGCGGCGGAGACCACTGCCACACCGACACCGGAGGCTTCTTCCTCATCGTCTGAGGGCGTTGAGGTGCCGGATTTCCGCGGTATGACTGTGGACGAGGCGACAACCGAGGCCAATAAATACGGCATCGGCATTTATCAGACGGCTACTGAGGCTTCTGATGATTATCCGGAGGGACAGATCATCAATCAGTCTGTAGAACCGGGAACGACCGTTGACAAGGGTACCACGATCAACGTCACAGTCAGCACCGGTGAATCGAAGGTTACGATCCCCACGGGAATCGCCGGCATGGATCAGTCTGACGCGGAGAGCGCGCTGGATGCGCTCGGTCTCGTGACGGAGATCGAACTGCAGTACGACGATGAAGCGGATGTGGGAACTGTCATTTCATGTGATCCCGCAGAGGGCAGTCAGGTTGCCAAGGGATCTACTGTAAAACTTTATATCAGCAAGGGCCAGGATGACTCCAATAATGTATCGGTTCCGGCTGTCGTCGGACAGACGCAGAAACAGGCCGAGCAGATGCTTGACAGCGTAGGACTGTCCTATACCGTGAAACAGACAACGGATGAATCCAAAGAGAACGGTATTGTCATTTCCTGCAGTCCGGATGTCGGTGAGTCTGTGGAGAAGGGGACGACTGTGACGCTGACGGTGAATTCCATAGCGGACTCCAGTTCCAGCTCCTCCGGTTCCGGCAAATATGTATGCTACAGTCCGCTCTCTCAGCCTTCGGGTTACAACGGGGGACATGTGAAGCTGGTACTCGTGCAGGGTAATCAGTCCACCACGATCTACGACGGCGATAACCCGTGGACAAACGGTACATACAGTACGCCAATCGAGAGCACGTCGGGAGAGACCGGCGAGATCGACGTATATGAGGACGACACGCTGATTGCTAAGTATCCGAATGTGACATTCCAGGCGGAATAAAAGTTCGGGATTTCAGGGCTGCCGCGATGATTTCGCGGCAGCCTTTTCTGTCAGTGAACGACGAAGCAGTCCGACAAAGCCGGCCATCAGTGAACGCCGCGGCAGTTTGATAAAGCTGGCACAGCTGGATGCCGTGAGAACCTGACGAAGCAGGGTTTATGCGATAGAACAGGAGAAGCATGCAGGGAAGAATCATCAGGGGTATCGGCGGATTCTATTATGTAGTGTCCGAAGGAACACTGTGGACATGCCGCGCACGGGGGATCTTCCGGAAAAACAGGATAAAGCCGCTGGTCGGAGATTACGTGACAATAGAGATCACCGATGAGGAGAAGAAAGAGGCCAATGTCACCGGAATTTCTCCGAGAACGAATGCTCTGGTACGCCCGGAGGCGGCCAATGTCGATCAGGCCATGGTATTTTTCGCCCTGAAAAGTCCGGACATGGATACCGTGCTGCTCGACCGCTTTCTCGTCACGATGGCATGGCAGAAACTGCCGGTCATCATCTGCCTGAACAAGGCGGATCTGTCGGATCCGTCGCAGGCGACATACTGGAAAACATGCTATGAGGACTGTGGCTACACAGTGCGGCTTCTCTCCGCGCGGGAGGGCACCGGTGTCAGTGAGGTCAGGGAGCTTCTTAAAGGAAGAACAACTGTGGCCGCAGGACCGTCCGGCGTGGGAAAATCCACATTTGCCAACTGCATGCAGGACGAACTGCACATGGAGACCGGGGAGCTCTCGGAAAAGCTCCGACGGGGTAAAAATACCACCCGGCGCGCGGAGCTCCTGATGATCGGTCCGGATTCCTATCTCTGTGATACGCCGGGCTTTACGGCGCTTGACCTGCCCCCGATGGAGCCAGAGGAGCTGCAGGGGTGTTTCCCGGAATTTGCGCCCTTTGAGAAACAATGCCGCTTCACGCAGTGCTCACACATCAGTGAGCCGGACTGCGGGGTAAAGCAGGCAGTAGAGGACGGCGGGATCAGCCGTGAGAGATATGATCATTACCGGATGTTTTATGAAGAACTGCGAGAGATGAAGAGAAGGAGATACTAATCGTGAGCAGACCATATGAACTGAGTCCTTCCATTCTGTCGGCAGATTTTCGCATTCTCGGCGAACAGCTTACCACACTGGAAAATGCCGGCGTACGCTGGCTCCATATTGATGTGATGGACGGGCAGTTTGTCCCGCCGATCTCTTTCGGCGAACCGGTCATCCGATCCATTCGCAAAGGATGCAGTCTCTTTTTTGACTGCCATCTGATGGTGGAGGAGCCGGCGAGGTATATACAGAGTCTTAAGGATGCGGGGGCCGATGGCATCACTGTACACGCAGAGGCCTGCCGTCACCTGGACCGCACGCTGGCGGAAATCCGCGAAGCGGGCCTGAAGAGCGGTGTTGCCCTCAATCCCGCGACGCCGGTTTCCTGTCTGGATTATGTGATGGACAAGACGGATATGGTACTCGTGATGACGGTAAATCCCGGCTATGGCGGCCAGCGGTATATCGATGCGATGAGCCGCAAGATCCGCGATGTACGCCGGAAGCTGGATGAGGCCGGCTATCCGGATGTACCGGTAGAGGTAGATGGCGGCATCAATGCGGAGACCATCGATGAGGTACTGGAGGCGGGCGCTTCCGTGATCGTCTCCGGATCGGCTGTATTCCGCGGAGATATTCGGGCAAATGCACAGAAGTTTAACGAAAAAATAGCTGCCTGTGCCCATAGAAGCTGAGAACGGGAATAAGAGCAGACAGGCATCTGTACAGTGAATGAGTGAGGACAGGCAGAAGTGAGGAAATGAGAACAGCGGTTTTCAGCGGCGGCACGATCGATCCGGAGGTCGTGCTTCCGATCATCAGAGAGGAACATCCGGATTATGTGATCGCGGCAGACCGCGGTATTCTGTTCTGCGACCGCTATGGCATAAGACCGGACAGAATCGTCGGTGATTTCGACAGTCTGACCGAGGCGGACGGAGACGATGCGTCGGCGCTGCTTGCACATTACAGGGAAGAGGGTGTACCAATCAACCGCTTCAATCCCGTCAAGGACACGACGGATACGGCAATCGCCATCAACAGCGCCATGCAGTCCGGCGCTGACGAGATCTGGTTTTTCGGTGCGACGGGTACGAGAGCGGATCATACGCTGAGCAATATTTTTGACCTGTACCGGCTGAGGGAGAAAGGCATCACCGGTGTCATCATGGACGCGCATAACAGGATCACGATGCCGGTCGGATCAGAGATGAAAATCCTGAAGAAAGAGCAGTACGGAAACCGGCTGTCGCTGTTCCCTGTCAGGGGCGAGGTGACCGGCGTGACGCTGGAGGGAACGAAATATCCCCTGAAGGATGCGACGCTGTTGCAGGGAGACGGTGGTCTCACTGTCAGCAACGAGATCACAGCGGATGTCTGCTCGATCCGATGGAAGAGCGGTGCGCTGCTGGTCATGGAGACGAAGGACTGACAGGCCGCATACATACATGCGGGCTGTATGTGCCGGAAAAATTGCAGAAGGAGAAAGAAAATGAAAACGTATGCTATTGGGGTGGACATGGGTGGAACAACGGTCAAGCTTGGCCTGTTCAACGTGACAGGAGATCTTCTGGATAAGTGGGAGATCCCGACCGACAAGAGGAACGGCGGCGAGAATATTCTCCCGGATATCGCGGATACCATCCTGAAAAAACTGGATGAAAAGAATATTGATAAAAAAGAAGTGGCCGGCGTCGGTATCGACGTGCCCGGCGCTGTGCTTCACGAGAGCGTCGTGAACAGATGCGTGAATGTGGGATGGGGCGTTAAGGACGTTGGCGCAGAACTTCAGGAAGAACTCGGCGGTATCCGCGTAAAAGTCGGCAACGATGCCGATGTAGCCGCCCTCGGCGAGATGTGGAAGGGCGCGGGCAAAGGACATCAGAGCATCGTGATGGTAACGCTGGGAACCGGTGTCGGCGGCGGCATTATCATCAATGAGAAGATCGTCTCGGGCTGCTTCGGTGCCGGCGGTGAGATCGGCCATATGTGCGTCAACCCGAACGAGACCATCGCCTGCAACTGCGGCAGAAAGGGCTGCCTTGAGCAGTATGCCTCTGCGACCGGTATCGCCAGGTTGGCACGTGAATATCTGGCGGGACATCCGGAGGAAGAGAGTGTGCTCCGCAAACATGAGAATCCTTCGGCGAAGGATGTGTTTGATGCCTATAAAAAGGGAGACAAAGCCGCGACGGCGATTGCGGAGCAGGTCGGTGATTACCTCGGCCGCGGACTCGGCAATGTGGCAGACGTCGTTGATCCGGAGGCTTTCGTCATCGGCGGCGGCGTATCAAAGGCCGGCGATATTCTGATCGACCTGATCAGAAAGTATTACCGTCAGTACGTATTCCATACATCAACGGAGACCAAGATCGTTCTGGCAGAGCTCGGAAATGACGCGGGCATCTACGGATGCGTGCGCATGCTTCTGTAATATACTGTATTAAGCCGTCGACACGCAGGCAGTTTTTGGGCATGCGAAGCATGCACAGAAAACTGTATGCGTGATCGACGCAAA
>ONKP01000072.1:0-5226 GCA_900318405.1 uncultured Eubacteriales bacterium
CGTTCCGCTTACGCGTCACTTCGTGCTCATACCTGTTGCCTTCGAAACCGCATACAGCCTCTTACACGCGCTTCGCGTGTGACGAGTCTGTCTGCGTTTTCGAAGAGCTTATACAGTATACAACGGGACCCAGGCAGAGCGCGTGGCTCCGCCTGGATCCCGATCCGATGGAAATCGCTGTCGTCAGCTCTCTCTCCGTCTCTTGATGTAGGCAAAGATCGCCTGCAGAAGGATGAATACGCAGAGCAGAGCGGCTGTCATGATGTTGGCCCAGCTCGACAGAAGTTTTCCGTTTGTCATTACCAGGGAATTGATGGTTCCCGTGATCATCACGCCAACCAGTGTTCCCCAGACATTTCCGAAACCACCTGTAAGAAGCGTACCGCCGATAACGGCTGCGGCGATGGCATCCATTTCGAAGCCTTTGGCCTGCTGTACGGAACCGGTCATTGTATTCAGGCAGTAGAGAATGGAACCGATGGAGCAGAGCACGGAGGAAAGGATATATGCCTGTACCTTCGTTTTTCTTACGTTCAGGCCCATCATTTTTGCACTGGTCTCATTACCGCCGACTGCGTAGAGTACGCGTCCGAACTTGGTGTACTTCAGAACAAAGAAAATCACGACAACAACGGCGAGGGCGATAATGACAGTCGGCCGGATGAACGGCGCGATCATTCTCTTCTTGCCCATGTAGCCCAGGAACGACGGAAGCATGATCTTCGCATTCGCCCAGCCGTAGAAAAGCGGGCTGGAGTCCTGCGTGATCGGAACCTGTTCCGTGTTGATAACGGCGGTCATACCTCTGCCGAAGAACATGCCGGCCATGGTGACGATGAACGGCTGGATGTCCAGATAACCGATCAGGAATCCCTGTACGGTACCCCAGATCACACCGACGATCATGACCAGAACCACGAGCAGTACCGCATTCATGTGCTTGTTTGCCATGCCGTCCGCGAGGATCATGCAGTTCATGGCGATCAGGGAGCCGACCGAGATATCGATACCTCCTGTCAGCATGACACAGGTCATGCCGGCAGCCACGCAGATCAGGCCCGCGTTGGTGATGAACAGATTCAGGAATGTCTGAAAATGTGCAAATCCCTTGCTTGCGTAGACCACGCAGCCGATCGCATACATTCCGATAAACAGAAGGATCGTGATAAACAGAAGCAGATTATTGCTGTTGATCACTTTTCTTTTTCTCACTGTCTGTTGTTTCGCAGCCATCATTCTGCCTCCTTTCCTGCTTCAGCCTTTTTTGCCCTGCGCGCCGCAAACCACTCTCTGAATACCGGAGACTGGATCACAACGATGATCACGATGATCACAGCCATGATAGCCGGAGACTGGTCGGTGGAAACGCCCATGGCGAGGAGTGTTGTCATGATTGCCTGGATCGTGTAGGCGCCGACGATGGAACCAGCCATGTTGAATTTACCACCGGCAAGACTGTTACCGCCAAGTGCCACGGCGAGAATGGAATACATCTCGTTGTTAAGACCGATGTTGTTGGAATCGGCCGAGTAGATTCTCGAAGATGCGATCATACCGGCAACACCTGCGCAGAGACCGCAGATCGCGTAGCAGATGAAGCAGATCCTGTCGGAATTAATACCGCAGATCTTGGATGCCCTGCTGTTGATACCGACGGACTGAATGTAGGTCTCCAGCGCTGTCTTCTTCAGGATCAGCTGTGCAATGATAATAACGATGATCGTGACAATGATCGGTGTCGGAATCGGTACGCCAGGCAGGAAATTTCCCAGATACTGATACGGCTCATACCGGATATAGATGATCTGGTTGTTGCAGAGCAGCAGGCCGATGGCACGTGCCGCCGTGAAAAGGATCAGCGTAGCGACCATGGGCTGAATCTTCAGCTTGGCGACCATGGCGCCGTTCACGCAGCCGCAGCCGAGACCGAAAAGCAGGCCGACGATGATGCCGACAGCAATCGGAGCCACGATGCCGGTGACTGACGTATTGCCGTAGCCGGCGAGTACCATACAGCCGCCGCACGCGGCAAGTGACATGACGGATCCGACCGAGATATCGGTTCCAGCGGAAACCGCGACGACAAGCGTCTGGCCTACGGCGAGGATCGCAATCTCACTTCCACGGTTCAGTACATCGATCAGTCGTCCGTAAAGCACGCCGTTCTTGATGGCGATCGCAAAGAATGACGGATCCTTGAACAGATTGATCAGCAGTACAAGGATCAGCATCAGGATCGGCATGAACAGCGGATTTTTTCTTATTTTTTTCCATGCATTCATTCCGTCTCACCTCCGGCGATCGCACCCATGACATTCTCCTGCGTCAGTTCAACATCCTTTGAATCAAGCTCTCCCACCTTGCGTCCGTCACGCATGATCAGGATCCTTGAGCAGGTACGCAGCATCTCGTCGATTTCAGACGAAATGAAGATCACGCTCATGCCCTGGGATGCAAGCTGCAGAACCAGTTTCTGAATCTCTGTCTTTGTTCCGATATCGATACCTCTGGTCGGCTCATCGAGGATCAGGAATTTCGGGTTGGTCGCCAGCCATCTGGCGAGGATCACCTTCTGCTGATTACCACCTGAGAGCTGACTGATCAGTGTCTCGCGCGATGCCGTCTTGATCTGCAGCATCTTGATGTATTTGTCCGCGATCTCATTCTGCTTCGCTGTCGGGATCCTATGGAACACGCCTGCCCTTGCCTGCAGCGCGATGCAGATGTTTTCGCGAATGGAAAGACCTGCAATGCAGCCGTCGAGCTTACGGTCATCCGGCAGATAGCCCATGCCGGCGCGGATTGAATCGATCGGCATATGGATCTTCAGGGTCTTTCCTTCCATCTCCGCATGACCGGTCTGCGAATTGTCGATGCCGTAAATGCAGCGTACAAGTTCGCTTCGGCCGCTGCCGAGAAGGCCTGCCAGACCGACAACCTCTCCTTTATGGATCTTGAAGTCAAACGGCTTGATGGTGCCGCGATGGCTCAGATTCTCAGCGCTGTAGAGAACCTCGTCCGAAGCCGTGTGCTCTCCCTCTTTCTTGATCGCGGCGAGATCGTCGAAATCCTTGCCGAGCATGGCCGCCACAAGTTTGACTCTCGGCAGCTCAGCCACGGTATAATCGCCGACGAATTTGCCGTTTCTCATAACCGTGATCCGGTCGCAGACCTCATAAACCTGCTCCAGGAAGTGGGTGACAAAAATAATGCCGACGCCTTTTTCCTTAAGCGCACGCATCATATTGAACAGTTTCTCCACCTCGTTGTCGTCGAGGGAAGATGTCGGCTCATCGAGGATCAGAACCTTCGCATTCATGTCGACGGCACGCACGATGGCGACCATCTGCTGAATGGCGATCGAATAGTTTTCGAGTGTTCTGGTCACATCCACCTCGATCTTCATGCGCTCCATGAGTTCCTTCGCCTGTCTGTTCATCGTGCGCCAGTCGATGGTATGCAACTTTGTTCTCGGCTCACGGCCGATGTACAGATTTTCAGCTACCGAAAGGTTCGGGCAGAGGTTGACCTCCTGATACACGGTTGCTATACCGATCTTCTGGGCGTCCATGGTCGAATGGCAGTAGACATTGCCCTCGACCCCCTTCACATACACATCGCCGCTGTCCCGCTCGTAAACGCCCGTGAGGCACTTGATAATGGTGGATTTTCCGGCGCCGTTCTCTCCCATCAGCGCGTGGATCTCTCCGCTGCGCAGCGTCAGAGAGGCATGATCAAGTGCTACGACGCCCGGGAAGGTCTTGACGATGTTCTTCATTTCCACAAGAACATTTTCTTCCATAATGATCCAATCTCCCGTTCAGAATAATGGTTACGGTTCACTCATTGCCAGCCACTGTCACACATGGAGACTTCCAGCCTCGACCGCTCTCGCTGGTCCTCGGCCTGGGAGTCTCCATGTGTTCTGTGGTTCTGACAGCATCTGATTCGTTACGAATAAGCTGTCTGCGAAAAGGGCTGCCGCTTGAGAAGCGACAGCCCTTCCAGAATCTATCTGGTGTAACTGCCGGACTGTGGAAAGTCCGTGCTCTTTAATCCGGTAACTGATTAATATCCTGCGTCTACAATGCTCTGATCAACGACGATCATATCCTCAGTTACATCCTCGCCTGCTGCGTTGGTGTAGCTTACGCTCTTAACAGTGTCATCATGAGCGTACCACGGCTCTGCCATGTAGGTCTTGGCCGGAACATCCTGACCTGCAGCGAGTTCCTGAACGATCTTAGCGCAGTCAGGTCCCTGCAGAGGGTTGCACTGGAAGTCTGCATTGATGTCGCCATCGAGAACCATCTGCAGACCTGCCTTGCAGGCATCGAAGGAGATGACGATAACGTCACCGTCAACACCGTAGGAAACGCCGGCTGCCTTCATGGCATCAACAGCACCGAATGCCTCGTTATCGTTCTGGCAGACAACTACGTTGAACTGTCCTTCATAGGATTTGCAGTAGGACTCCATAACCTTCTGGCCGCCGTCCTGTGTGAAATCACCGGTCTGCTCATCCAGTTTGTTCCATCCCTCAGACTCTACATACTGATCGAAGCCCTCGGTACGTCCGATCTGAGCGGAAGATCCTGTCGTACCGGAGATAACCAGGATGTTCAGATCCTTGATGCCCTTTGCCTCTGCATATGCCTTCAGCCATGCACCTGCTGCAAGGCCCTCGTTCTTGGTCTCGGTTCCGATCCATGCGGTGTACTTGTCGGAGTCATCAATCGTACGGTCGATAACGATAACCGGGATATCAGCATCCTGTGCCTCTGTCAGAACGGTGTCCCATCCTGTTGCAACGATCGGGTCGATGATGATGTAATCAACCTGCTGCTGAATGAAGTTTCTTACGGACTCGAGCTGTGCCTCGGAGTCGTTATCGCAGTCTACAAACTGAAGATCGAAGCCGTTCTCCTGTGAGAATGCTTCCTTTACGGAGTTCGTTGATGCGGTACGCCAGTCAGATTCATGACCAACCTGTGAGAATCCGACGGTGATCAGATCGCCGCTCGTGTTTCCTGCATCTGCGGAGATGGAGCTGGCAAGCTCTTCCATATCCTCTGCGGAATCAGCCTCAGATGCTGCTGACGATGCTGCGGCAGAAGACGCTGCGGATGAAGCTGCCGACGATGCTGCGGATGTGGCTGTGGATGCTGTGGACGAACCACATGCTGCGAGTCCGGTTACCATGACCGCTGAGATGATAGTTGCTGC
>ONKP01000072.1:5236-8392 GCA_900318405.1 uncultured Eubacteriales bacterium
GAAAGAATGAATGTTTTGCGACACCCCCTGTGTCACTTGCTGAACAAATCATAGCAACCGAATACCTTTGGGTAAATTCAAAATCTTTTCGAAAAGGTTCGTTTAATCTCTGTTTTGTCCGGCCCGCAAGCGCAAAAAACCGCACCCGGGGCACATTTTTCTGTACCCGCAGGTGCGATTTTCTGTGTTAATGTTCGATTTTTATTGATGCCATCTGAACGACAGTTCAGACGCGCATGCCCTCGAGCATCTTCTTCAGCTCCTCGGCGCGGCCGTCGAGATCAATACTGGATTGGGAACTCGACTCAGCCGTCCGGCTGTTCTGCTCAACGACTGTGGAGATCTGGGAAAGTCCCTCGGTGACGTTCGAGATCTGCGCAGCCTCGTCTTTCAGATCGTCAACCATCTTCTCGATTAATTCGCGGCTCTTATTGGACTGGTTCATCAGCTCCTTGAGAGATTTCGCCGATCTGCTCATGATATCCGAACCATTGTGAACCGCATTGATGGAGCCCTCGATCAGAGCCGCCGTCTCGCTGGCTGCCTTGGACGAATTGCCCGCGAGTGAACGTACTTCGTCAGCTACGACAGCGAAGCCCTTGCCGGCCTCTCCTGCTCTCGCCGCCTCAATCGCCGCATTGAGCGACAGGATATTCGTCTGAAAAGCAATGTCGTCGATCGTCTTGATGATATCGCCGATCTGCTGGGATTTCTCCTCGATCGCCTTCATGGCCTCCAGCGTCTCGGTCATGAGCTTATCCTGCTCATCAATGCTGCGGCCTACATCACCTGTGAATTTCGACACCTCACCGGCGCTGTCCGCATTATCATGCACCTGTTTATTCAGTTTCTGCACAGTTTTTGCCAGATTCTGAATGGTCTCGGACTGTTCCTCCGCGCCCTGACTGAGCTCCGTGGACTCATTGGAGAGGGAAAGGCTCCCGGCCTTTACTTCCTGGGCAACGCTGCTCAGTTTGCTGATCATATCCGCGAGATTCGCCTTTATTTTTCTGAGGGAGAGATGGATGATCTCATAATCTCCCACAAAGGCCTCCGGATTGGTGAGGTGAACAGAAAAATCACCCTGTCCCATCTGCTCCAGACAGTCAGCGGTATTCTTGATGACAAGACGGCTCTTTTCTGTCATGGACGCATAGTCGCGGACCGCTTTTCCCATCTCGTCATTGCCGAGCCTGTCGCTGTTGACCTTGTGGTCAAACTTACCGTGATTCATGGCGTCGATCGCGGTGGATAATTCATCAATGCCGCCGGAGATATATCGGGCGAGCACGCTGAAGATCAGCACGGACAGAACAAGGATCACAGCCAGGAAAACAACGATGCCGATGATCGTTCTGGACTGCACCGTCTGGATGTGCGCTGTATATTCAGCCATCTGCCCGGTTGTTATCGTTCCTGATGCCAGCAGCTGTTTCATATAATTTGTCGCGCTGTTTCTGACGCTGGTAAATGCATATATGCCGAGCAGCATACAGGTCACCACACAGACGATCAGAAAAGCACAGGTAAGTACAAATTTGGTCTTGATGGAAGCGTCTCGAAGTTTCTTTCTCATGTCTTTCCCCCAGTCCGATAGATTCAGCAGTGCTGTGCGAGATGTCTGAATTTTGTATACAGATCAGACAGCTCACACATCCGCCTACGATTATACATTATATCGACGCATATTCAAATCTTAATAGTTGGAACCCCCGGCAAAAACTGATCATGTTCCATTCATAATATGACGCATGGCAGCGCATACCTGCGCATCAGTTTGCCGAGACTCTCGGTCTCCAGCCAGGTGTTTGCTTTTGTCTGTTCCATGAAAATCTCTCCCTTCACGCAAAAGATGCGTAAGTCCGGATAACCCGGACTTACGCATCTTCAAAGGTCTTCGCTTATTCCCCTCCATCATCTGCAAAGGGAAGCTATCGACACTGCTGCTCAGTTAACTCCTATATTTTAATCAATTTTCCGGCACCGCATAATAGGAAAAAATCACGAAATTTCATTCCGTTTGGGAACGGAACTTCGTAATTTTTCTCACCAGTCTTCCCCGGTTTCCTGCGGATCTTCGATATGGAAGATACTCCGCATCATCGCGTTGACTTTCTCCGCCAGTGGCTGCAGCAGCTACCTTCTCCGCGAGCGGCTGATTTGCCGCTGCCATTTTTTCTACCAATGGCTGCGCCGCAATACCAAGTTTCTCTGCCAGTGGCTGGCTCGCGACTACCAGATTTTCCGCCTGCGCCTTCCGCCGACTCTGCTCCAGATGCAGAAAGATCTGCAGGAATTTATTTCTCGATTTCTTCGGCATGGAGCGCAGTGCGTTCCAGACAATCCGGGTCGACTGCACTTTGTTGTTCGTCACTTCTGAGAGTGTATTGACGCCGGCATCCGTGAACATACCGAAAAGTGTTTCAATGAAAAGCTTCCGGTTCTCCTCTGATTCGCCATTGATCCACGAATTCATTGTCCTGTCAAAAAGAATGCTGCCCGGATCTCTCTCATCCGCCTCTACGAAATGCGTGCCCTGCACCTGCCAAGAAAAAGCATTGTGCTGATCCACACCCTTCATGTCGCTCTGCACGAGGTGAGCACGGACCACATTCGTGAGGATGACACCGATCGCCGAATATTCCGGCGAATACTTTACAGTCTTTTTGCGGACTTCCCGCATCTCAGGGCTCTTCGCTGTGGACGGCTTAAATCCCGGTCCGTCGTTGGAATACACGATAAAGATCTGGTCACGGATTTTCGGGCTGCAGAATCCCGCAGCAAAAACGGCAAAATTGCCGCCTTTGGAATGTCCGCCGATGCGCACCGGTGCGTGGTTATTCCGAAGCGTGCAGTTCAGGTACTTCACGGCATCCTTCTGGCCTGCCGTGGCATCCATATAGCTGAGGTCAAAGTCCTCCTTCCATCCCGTCAGGGAATCATCCGTGCCACGGAAGGATACATATTTTGTCCCGTCCTCCAGCAGAAACGTAACCGCCGCCATCTGCTTGTCCTTCTCCATGTCCGAACGCGACACGTAATGCGACATTTTTGTTTTGCCGAAACGGCGGGAAGCAGCCGCTTTATGCAGGAGCTCGGGGATATGACTGTCAAAGCTCTCTGAGAAAGCTGTCATCTCCTCCGGTTTGCCAACCC
>ONKP01000021.1 GCA_900318405.1 uncultured Eubacteriales bacterium
CATTATGATGAATTACAGAAAGTACACAAAACAGTATTATATGCCGCCGGAAGAATGCTACGACTGGGTAAAAAAGGATTCCATCGACAAAGCTCCGATCTGGTGCAGTGTGGATCTTCGCGATGGCAATCAGGCACTTGTCATTCCCATGGATCTGGATACCAAGATCGAGTTCTTCAAGATGCTCTGTGAAGTCGGTTTCAAAGAAATTGAGGTTGGCTTCCCGGCAGCTTCCGAGACGGAGTTCGTTTTTCTCCGCCGTCTGATCGAAGAAAACCTGATCCCCGAAGATGTGACGGTTCAGGTTCTCACACAGGCCAGAGAGCATATCATCAAGAGAACTTTCGAGGCGCTGGAGGGCTGCAAGAACAAGGCCATCGTTCACGTATATAATTCCACCTCGTTTGCGCAGAGACAGCAGGTTTTCAAGAAGAGCAAGGATGAGATTCTTCAGATCGCTGTCGACGGAGCAAAGCTTCTTCAGGAGCTGACCGATAAGGCCGGTGAGAACTTCCGCTTCGAGTACAGCCCCGAGAGCTTCACAGGAACGGAGCCTGAATATGCACTGCAGGTCTGCAATGCCGTACTCGATGTATGGAAGCCGGAGGCTGACCGCAAGGCCATCATCAATCTGCCGTCCACCGTTGAGCTCTCGATGCCGCATGTATACGCGAGCCAGGTTGAGTATATGTCGAAGCATCTCAACTACAGAGATAACGTTGTGCTTTCGCTTCATCCGCACAATGACCGCGGATGCGGCGTGAGTGACGCAGAGCTCGGTGTGCTGGCAGGTGCTGACCGTGTGGAGGGCACACTCTTCGGAAACGGTGAGCGTACAGGAAACGTTGATATCATCACGCTTGCCATGAACCTCTACATGCAGGGCGTGGATCCGGAGATGCACTTCGACCATATGCCGGAGATCTGCAGGAAATACGAAGAGTTCACCGGTATGCCGGTCGATGACAGAAAGCCTTACTGCGGAAAGCTCGTATACGCGGCATTCTCCGGATCTCATCAGGATGCCATTGCCAAGGGCATGCATTTCCGCCAGGAGAACGATCCGGATCACTGGACGGTTCCGTATCTGCCGATCGATCCTACGGATATCGACAGAAGCTACGATGCCGATGTCATCCGTATCAACAGCCAGTCCGGCAAGGGCGGCGTAGGCTATGTACTGGAGACCAATTATGACCTGATCCTTCCGAAAAAAATGCGTGAGGCCATGGGCTATGCGGCGAAGGATCTGTCCGATCATCTGCACAAG
Organism: uncultured Eubacteriales bacterium; assembly: GCA_900318405.1. GTDB lineage: Bacteria > Bacillota > Clostridia > Lachnospirales > Lachnospiraceae > Bilifractor. Next base: position 1,271 of record ONKP01000021.1, read on the forward strand.
GAACTCAAGCCGGACGAACTGTTCAGCCTGTTCAAGCAGAAGTTTGAGAACATCAAATCGCCGCTGGAAGTCAACGGTGTGCATTTCCGCCAGATGGAAAACGGTATGATCGAAGCTTCCGTCAATGCCAGATACAACAACGGCGAATGGAAGATGGCAAAAGCAGAAGGAAACGGCCGTCTGGATTCCGTGAGCAACGCGCTGAAAAATGCATTCGGTCTGGAATACACCCTGACGACATATCAGGAGCACGCACTCTCCAAGAGCTCCAGCTCAAAGGCCATCGCCTACGTCGGCATCGAAACACCGGAAGGCAAGACCTCCTGGGGTGCTGGTGTAGACCCCGATATCATCCGCGCTTCCATCGATGCGCTGGTGACTGCCATCAACAATCGATAAACATGATCCATTGCGAGCCCGGACAGTTGTTCCGGGCTCGTAACTGTCAGTGCGCAATTTGATACCGGAATACAGATGCATCCATCCACAAGACCGCAGACGCCTGTAATTTTTTGACCGGCGTGCGGACAATATGATATACTTCTGATGGCATTCAGACTAAACAGTAAGCCGGCTGCGCCGGCAAAGAGGATCATCATACCGGAGGATTAAAAATGCAGGTATTTTACAGCAGTACGAGAGGCGGAGAAAAGGGCGTACCTTCTTCCAGAGCTATTCTGAACGGACTTGCCGGTGACGGCGGGCTCTACGTGCCGGATTCATTCCCGGCACTTGAGGTCTCCTTCGATGATCTCGCCCGTATGGATTACCGGGATCTCGCCTATGAAGTCATGAAGCTTTTTCTTACCGATTTTACGGAGGAGGAACTTCGCAGCTGCATCAATCATGCCTATGACAGCAAATTTGATGTGCCGGAGATCGCTCCGCTGCGCAAAGCGGACGGCGCTTACTTCCTGGAGCTTTTTCACGGCAAAACCATCGCTTTCAAGGATATGGCACTGTCCATTCTTCCCTATCTCATGACGACGGCTGCCCGTAAAAATAAGATCTCCAACAGGATCTGTATTCTGACAGCAACTTCCGGAGATACCGGAAAAGCAGCCATGGCGGGATTTGCCGATGTGCCGGGAACCGAGATCATCGTATTTTTCCCGAAGGACGGCGTGAGTCCGGTTCAGAAACGCCAGATGGTGACACAGAAGGGAAAGAACACGCATGTGGTAGCCATCACGGGCAATTTCGATGACGCTCAGACGGGTGTCAAGAAGATGTTCGGCGACAGACAGCTTGCAGAGGATGCCAGTGCAAAGGAGATTCAGTTCAGTTCTGCCAATTCCATCAATGTCGGCCGGCTGGTACCGCAGGCGGCATATTACGTATACGCTTATGCACAGCTGATCAGAAGCGGTGCAATCAAAGCCGGCGACAGCATCAATATCACGGTGCCGACCGGTAATTTCGGTAATATTCTCGCCGCTTATTATGCAAAACAGATCGGACTTCCGGTGAAAAAACTGATCTGCGCATCCAATCAGAACAACGTGCTTACCGACTTTTTCCACACCGGCATTTATGACAGGAACCGTCCGTTTATCCTGACGACCTCGCCGTCTATGGATATTCTGGTATCCAGTAATCTGGAGCGCCTGATCTATCAGAGCTGCGGAAGGGATGCGGAGAAGACTGCCGCGTTCATGAAACAGCTGCGCGAGACCGGCCGTTACGAGATCACGGATAAAATGAAAGCTGAGCTCGGCGATTTTGTGGCTGAATTTTCTTCTGAGGATGAGGTGGCCGCCGCTATCCGCAAGGTTTATGAAGATGAGCATTATGTCATCGATCCGCACACAGCAGTGGCCGCTTCCGTTTACTTCCGCTACAGAGAAGAGAGCGGCGATGAGACGCCGACGGTCATCGCTTCCACAGCCAGCCCTTACAAGTTCGCACGCGCCGTCCTGCACGCCATCGATGCCGGTAAATTTGACAGCATGACCGATGAGGAGCAGTTTGACGCGCTGCATGAGGTTTCCGGTGTAAAAATACCGAATGCCATTGAAGAGATCCGGACGGCGCCGGTACGCCACAAGACCGTATCGTCTGTGGAGGATATGCAGAAGACCGTCAGAGAGATGCTCGGCATCTGAGGGAAAAGTCATCCATATTATCATGTGGGTGTCATAAGTATGATAACAGTGTTAAAAGATTTCAGCATCCGCTGACATGAGGATAAGGCTGCATGGGGCTTCTGGAAGATACGATACAGCAGATCCGGCCGGCGGACAGTCACGCGGAGAACGCGGCTGCCCGCCACTGGGATGCCATTGCCCATCCGCTTCACAGCCTCGGCAAACTGGAGGATGTGATCGTCCGGATTGCCGGCATACAGGAAACACCGGATGTCTGTCTGGACAGAAAATGTCTCGTCGTGATGTGCGCTGACAACGGGGTAGTTGCAGAGGGAGTGACCCAGACGGGACAGGAAGTGACGGCGCAGGTCGCCGAAAACTTTCTGACGGACAAGGCAACGGCTGCCATTCTCTGCAGAGAGGCCGGCGCGGATATTTTTCCGATCGATATCGGTATGGCGAGGGATACAAAGGTCCGCCGCTGTAAGACGCTCTATGGAACGAAGGATATGGCCACAGAACCTGCCATGACGAGGCAGGAGGCAGTGCAAGCTGTGGAGACCGGCATCCGGATCGCGCAGGAGAAAGCTGCTGCAGGATACCGGATCATCGCGACAGGAGAAATGGGCATCGGCAATACGACGACGAGCAGTGCCATGGCTTCTGTTCTCCTTGACCAGCCAGTGGAGCGCATGACGGGCAGAGGTGCCGGGCTTTCTACCGCAGGTCTTCAACGCAAAATCTGGGTGATCCATCAGAGTATAGAGAAAAACAGACCGGATCCGGCGAATCCTCTCGATGTCCTCGCCAAGGTCGGCGGGCTGGATATTGCCGGGATGACAGGTCTGTATCTGGGAGGTGCAGCCTGCCGTGTGCCGGTGGTGATCGATGGCTTTATTTCGGCTGTCGCGGCGCTGACAGCGGTAAGGATCTGTCCGGCTGCGGCTGCTTTTCTGATTCCGTCGCATGTATCAGATGAGCCGGCGACACCGCTGATCCTGGATGCGCTGGGGTTGAGCCCGTTTCTCACCTGCAACATGCGTCTGGGCGAAGGAACCGGCGCTGTCATGCTTTTTCCGCTGCTGGATATGACGCTCAGGGTGTATAAAAGCATGTCGACGTTTGAGGAAGACGACATCGAGGCGTACAAACCTCTGACTTAATCTGATATTTTTTATGATCACAAACTGCATAAGTCCACGCATTCTTACGCATTAGATGCTTCTGCATCACTGCGGTTTGTTCAGAGCACAGATGTTCAGGGTTCCCTGACGGACGCACACAGCAAGTGTTCCGAATACCGGACGCGTGCAGTTACAGTACAGGTAAAAAGATGATACATTTGATCACAGGCGGTGCCGCAAGCGGAAAATCAGAATATGCAGAATCACAGGTCCTGGCATCGGGATGTAAGAACAGGCTCTATGTAGCAACGATGTCAGCCGGTACAGATCCTGAAAATCTGGAGCGGATTCGAAAGCACAGGGAACGCAGAAAAGATATGGGCTTTAAGACTATTGAGTGTTCTCTTATGCTCTCAGATATTACAGTGCCGGAAGACTGTGCCGTACTTCTTGAGGATCTGCCGAATCTGCTGGCAAACGAGATGTATCTGCCGAACGGTATTGGCATCCATGCGCTCGGCCGCATCATGCAGGGCATTCAATATCTGGACCAGGCATCCGATGAATTGTACATTGTCACGGACGATGTCTTTGCTGATTCATGCTCTTATGAGGGCGGAACGAAACTGTATATGCAGCTGCTCGGCCTGATCAGTCAGAATCTCACAAGTCTCGCGGAAAGCGTCACGGAGGTTGTGTACGGTATACCTGTGAAAATAAAATAAACCGTATTAGTTCACGCCCAGACACATCCGGTATGCGACCGGACTTATCATATGATGTGGGTGTCATAAGCATGATAACATGATCTATACGCGCTCTCGCAATCCTGTTATCATCTGTATAAATGGGAGCCCTGGTTCAATGAAGACAATCATGCAGAGCCTGTTTTCGGCTTTTTCCATGTATTCCAGAATTCCTGTACCGAACATTCAGTGGTCAAAGGACAGCATGCGCTACGCCATGTGCTTTTTTCCATGGGTGGGCGCTGTGATCGGGCTTCTGGAATATTTGTGTTTTCTGCCGTATCAGGCGGGCGTTTTCGGAGCTCTGCTGTATGCGGCTGTGGCTGTCACTGTGCCGGTTGCCGTGACGGGCGCCATCCATCTGGACGGATTTATGGATACCTGTGATGCACTGTCGTCCTGGCGGAGCAGAGAAGAGCGCCTGAGGATCATGAAGGATTCTCACACAGGGGCGAAGGCGGTGATCTGGGTATGCATTTACTTCCTTCTCGCTTTCGGGCTTGCTTCTGAAGTGACGGAAACACTGATCGTTCCCCTCTGCATGATTTTTCCACTGGCAAGGACGTATTCGGCATATTCCGTCGTTTCGCCGTATTTTCCGAAGGCGAACCCGGAGGGAACGCTGGCGGCTTTTTCTGATACAGCGGAGAAAAAGACCGTTCGGGTGGTCTGTCTGTGTTACCTGGTTATGATCGCCGTACTGATGATCTTCACGGGCGGCTTACCGGGCGTATGTATCTGTGGAACCAGTCTGGCATCATTTTTTCTGTACAGGCATATCTGCATGAAGTATTTCGGCGGAACGACAGGAGATCTTGCCGGATTTTTTGTGACTTACAGTGAGCTCCTCATGCTGGCGGCAGGGATGATCGCAGCTGCTGTCTGCAGGTGGGCGGCGGTTTGATGAAAATCAATTGTGCAGGAGATATGAACGATGAAAATGGTAGTAGGCGGCGCGTATGAGGGAAAAACCGATTACGCCAGATGGCAGTTTGGCCTTTCGGAAGGTGATATTGCAGACGGACTTGAATGCACGCAGCGTGAACTCCTGAACTGCAAATGCGTGAAGCATGCGGAGGAACTGGTGCGCAGGACATTGAAAAGGGGCGGTGATCCCATGCAGCTTGCGGAAAACATGATCCGCTTCAATCCGGATATGATCGTAATCGCCAACGAAGTGGGATGCGGCATTGTACCTGTCAACAGCGAAGAGAGGGCGTTCCGTGAGGCGGCCGGACGTTTCTGTACGAGACTCGCTTCTTTTTCCGATGAAGTCCACCGTGTGGTCTACGGGCAGGGCATGATCATCAAGAAAGAGCAGAGAACATGATCCTCTATATGTTTCGTCATGCGGCTGTGCAGGGCAACCGGGAACTGAGATATGTGGGTACGACAGATGAATCCATTCTGCCGGAGGAAAGAGAAAAAATGGAGCTGCGGCGACATGCTTTTGCCGCCGAAAAAAGGTGGAAAGAGCCGGACCGGGTATTCGTGAGCCCGCTGATCCGCTGTCGCGAGACCGCCGCCATTCTTTTTCCGTCATCTGAGCAGACGCTCGTCCCGGAATTCAGGGAAATATCATTTGGGCGTTTTGAAAATAAAAATTACCGCGAGCTCACCGGAGATCCGGATTACCAGCGCTGGATCGACAGCGGCGGGACGATGCGTTTCCCTGACGGCGAATCGCGCGAGGAATTCCAGAAAAGATGTCTGGAAGGCTTTGACAGGATCATGGACGAATGCCGGAATGCCCACGCAAAGAGGGCGGCCATGATCGTACACGGCGGTACCGTGATGAGTATTCTGTCGGCTTACGGGAAGCCGGCGGGCGATTACTACAGCTTTCAGGTGCACCCGGGTTGCGGTTATCGGCTGGATGTGGATGTAAAGCGCTACAGAAAAAAAGGCGTGAAGATCGTTAAAGCTTTGGGCTGATAATGCGGGCCACCCCGGGAGGGCATGTGAACAGTAACGAAACGTATGACACGATAAGAAAAGGTTCTGCATCCGATACGGATCAAGGTTCTGGAAATGCGGGCGGGACGGGCTTTGTGACCGTCAATCAGAAAAAAATGCGTGTGGGCTATACAACCGGATCGTGTGCCGCAGCGGCTGCCGGTGCGGCGGCTGTCATGCTGATGATCGGTAAACCGGTAAGAGAAACTGTTCTTGTCACACCGGCAGGCGTTACACTGTATCTGAACGTGGAAGATCCCCGCATAGAACGCGATGGCCCGGATACCGTGTCGGCGTCCTGCGGTGTTCGCAAGGATGCAGGGGACGATATCGATGTGACGGACGGTATCCTGATCTGCGCGGAAGTGCGGAAATCGAAGAAGCAGGGAATACGGATCGACGGCGGCGAAGGTGTCGGACGTGTCACAAAAGCGGGACTGGATCAGCCGACCGGCCATGCGGCGATCAATTCCGTTCCGCGGCAGATGATCGCCGGAGCCGTACAGAAAGCACTGGACGATGCCGGATTTGCCGGCGGAGCGGACGTCGTGATTTCGGTGCCCGATGGTGAAGAGATTGCCTCAAAGACGTTTAATCCAAGGCTCGGTATCGTCGGCGGTATTTCCATCCTCGGAACAACGGGCCTGGTTTATCCCATGAGCAGCAAAGCACTGGTAGATTCCATCCGCGTGGAGATGAAAATGCGCCGGGCAAACAGCGGTTCCTGGCTTTGCCTGGCACCGGGGAATTACGGTGAACGCTATGCGCTGGATGTGCTGGGGATTGATCCGGAGAAAGAAACGCAGTGCAGCAATTACATCGGGGAATCCATCGATGCAGCCGTTGAATATGGGTTTGACGGGATCCTTTTTGTCTCGCATATCGGTAAATTTGTCAAGGTGGCAGGCGGGATCATGAATACGCATTCCCACGAGGCGGACTGTCGGATGGAACTTCTTGCCGCTGCGGCTCTCAGGGCCGGCGCGGATGCCGACCTCGCGCGGCGGATCCTGGCGTGCAATACGACGGATGATGCGCTGGACATCCTTCTGCAGTACGAAGCGAAATTTTCGAATCAGCAGCCTGATGATGAAAAAAACGTCGCACAAAATGGCAGTCAGAATATTGGGAATAGTGTGTCACATTGCGACAGTGAGGATTCTATGACTTCCCGCACCATGCAGAACATCATGGTGGCAATATCAGATCATCTCGCGTTTCGAAGCGGCGGGAAGCTGAAGACTGGTGCCATTATTTTTTCATCGAAACACGAAATATCTGCGGCAACGGAGAATGCGGGGGAACTGCTCGGTCATCTGAAGCTGACTCCATGCAGCAATATAGTCAGCTGATCAAAGGTAACTGGCTTAGTCCGGCGATCAGAGCGGAGACAGGATCTCAGACGTAACAGGATCCTGTCATAAACAGGATCAGAACGTGGCAGAACAGAACAGGTGAAAATATACAGGAGTGCGAAGAATGGTACATTTTGTGGGAGCAGGTTGCGGCGCGCCGGATCTGATCACCGTGCGCGGCGAAAAATATCTGGAGAAAGCGGATTGCGTGATCTATGCGGGATCCCTTGTCAATCCAGCACTTCTTCAGTCGGTAAAAGAAGGCTGTGAGATTCATAATTCCGCAGAAATGACGCTGGAAGAGGTCATTCGTGTCATGCAGCAGTCCGAGGAAAAAGGATGGATGACCGTGCGGCTGCACACAGGTGATCCCTGCCTGTATGGAGCCATCCGCGAGCAGATGGATGCGCTGGACAGCCTCGGCATTGCCTATGACTGGACGCCGGGTGTCAGTTCCTTCTGCGGTGCAGCGGCAGCGCTGCATATGGAATACACGCTGCCCGGTATCTCACAGAGCGTGATCATCACGAGAATGGCCGGAAGGACACCGGTGCCGGAGAAGGAGAGTATCCGGGCGCTGGCTGCGCATGGGGCGACCATGGTTATTTTTCTCAGTGCCGGTATGACCGAAGGACTGACAGAAGAGCTGGAGAAGGGCGGCATGTCAGCGGATACCCCGGCGGCGATCGTTTACCGCGCCAGCTGGCCGGATGAGAAAACTGTTCTGTGTACGGTGGGAACACTGCATGATGCGGCAAAAGCAAACGGCATCAGCAAAACTGCGCTGATCATCGTGGGAGAAGCGGTGCGGCAGGCGAATTATGACCGGTCAAAGCTGTATGATCCGTGTTTTACGACGGAATTCCGTCAGGGCAGATAACCAGGGGCAGAATTTCTGTCAGGGCAGATAACCGGAGAGCGGCAAGGGTAAAAAATACAGCGGAGAACAGAAATTAATGAAAAGAGTTACTGCGGGAAACCGTATTATCAGAATGTGACGGGGAAGCATTGAACTGGTTATGTAACTGGAGATTATGATGTCAGGTGGGGTTTGATCAAAAATGAAAACGGCAGTGATCTGTTTTACAGAAAAGGGCTATGCACTGGAGGACAGGATCCGGAAGGTGTTTGAAGAGCTGCCTTCCGGAAAAGAAAAGGCAGAGGTGAAGCTTTTCGGCAAAGGAAAATATGTCAGAAACCTCTGCAAAATGGAAGACTCCTACGCCAGATATGTGGATAAGCCGGTACAGACCTGGGCAGGGAGATGTTTTGAAAAATACGACATGATTATTTTTATCGGAGCTGCAGGGATCGCCGTCCGCGCGATCGCACCATTTGTCCGTGACAAGAGAACGGATCCAGCGGTGATCGTCATGGATGAATGTGGCAAATTCTGTATCTCCCTGCTCTCCGGGCATATCGGCGGCGCAAATGAAATGGTGAAGGTCCTCGCATCGGCGCTGAACTGCATACCGGTCATCACGACGGCAACGGATGTGAGCAGCCGTTTCGCTGTTGACAGCTATGCTGTCAGAAACGGCATGCAGATCTCCAATATGACGTATGCCAAAGAGGTTTCGGCGGCCCTCCTCGCGGGAGAGCCTGTCGGTTTCTATACAAATTTTGAGGTCGAGGGTAATCTGCCTGACGGCATATACTGGGCGGAGAAGCTCGGGCAGGCCAGAGAAGACAAGGCAGAGGATCCCAATGGCACATCCCTCGGCATCTACATCAGTCCGTCGTACAACCGGGCCTATTTTGACCACACGCTGTGGCTGATCCCGAGGTGCCTGACACTGGGCATCGGATGCAAAAAGGATACGCCCATGGCGAAGATCGAGAAACTCGTCGATGATACACTCCGGGCTTACAGCCTCTATCCTGAGGCCATCGCCTCTGTCGCGACGATCGATCTCAAAAAAGATGAACCGGGGCTTCTGCGTTTCTGTCAGATTCACAACGTTCCGCTGCACACATACACGGCGTCTGAACTGAACAGCCTGCAGGGGAGCTTCACCGGCTCAAATTTTGTGAAAGAGGTCACGGGCGTTGACAATGTCTGTGAGCGAAGTTCGGTGATCGATGCCGGTGGGGATCTGATCATCCGGAAACAGTCGGCCGACGGGGTGACGCTGGCTGTGGCGATGAATCATCTCGTGATTAAATTTTAGAGATGGTTGCGGTTTGGAAGCATCTGTATATCTGCACATTTTGCAATGATTAAGGAGACCTGCTGCAGATGAATAAGTTACTCTATGCCATCGGCATCGGACCCGGCGGCAGAGAAGGAATTACGATCGCCGCGGAAGAAGCCATGCAGTCCTGTGACACGATCGTCGGTTATTCCGTTTATATTGATCTGGTAAAAGACCGTCTTCCGGGGAAAAAATTTATCAGCACACCGATGACAAAAGAGACGGACCGCTGCCGGCTGGCGCTTGAGGAAGCCAATGGCGGACATGCGACGGCTATGATCTGCAGCGGAGACGCCGGTGTGTACGGGATGGCATCGCTTTTATACCAGATGCGTGACGCATATCCGGAGGTAGAGATCCGTGTGATTCCGGGCGTGACAGCTGCTCTGAGCGGCGCGGCGCTTCTCGGATCACCGCTTTCCTGTGATTTCTGCGCTATCAGCCTTTCCGACTATCTGACGCCGGCCGATGTGATCGAGAAGAGGCTGAAGGCTGCCGGCGAGGGCGATTTCTGCATCGTCCTCTATAATCCGGGCAGCAGGAAGCGGAAGGGATATCTGGCGAAGGCCTGTGATATCCTGCTCGCTTACAGGGATCCCGGAACGATATGCGGTATCGTCCGCAATATCGGAAGAGAGGGAGAAGAAGCGATGGTGCTTTCGCTCGAACAGCTCCGCAGCACGGAACCTGATATGTTCACAACGGTATTCATCGGTAATTCGACCACGCTGGAAATCGCCGGCAGGATGGTGACACCAAGGGGATATCAACTCTGAGCTTGCAGAGACTGTCGAGTGGATATCAGCTTTGAGAAATACAGAAGTTTTCGAGAGGCTGCGATATTGAAAGATACGTACATTTTCCTTTTTGCGGGCACGACTGAGGGAAGAGAAATCGCAGAAGCCATTGCAAATGACGGCAGATGGCGGACGCGCGTATACACGGCTACTGCCTATGGCAGTACGCTGATCCCGGAGGTGGCGCCGCTCATTCACGTGAGCGGGCGTCTGGATGCGGCACAGATGGCGGAGGAGTTCACCGCTTATGCAGCGCCGGGGGCAGTTGTCATTGACGCGACCCATCCGTATGCCGTCGAGGTAACCAAAAATATCCGCCTGGCAGCTGAAAAGGCCGGCCTTCGGTGTATCCGTGTGAAACGCGCGGAGGAGCTCTCCGATCTCCTTTCCGGATGTGCGTGGACGGCAGTCGCGGACAGCAGGAAAGCTGCTGAATTTCTCAGCGGGACGGAGGGCAATATTTTTCTGACGACGGGCAGCAGAGATATCGGCGATTATACCGTCATTCCGGGTTACCGCGACCGGCTTTTTGCCCGTGTGCTGCCGCTGCCGGATGTCGTGAGAAAGTGCACGGAGCTCGGAATCGCCGGCCGGCATCTGATCTGCATGCAGGGACCGTTCTCCGAGGAGCTGAATGAGGTGATGTTCCGGGAAACAGAGGCCCGGTATGTGGTCACCAAGGAGTCAGGTAAAAACGGCGGATTTGATGAAAAAATAGCTGCCGCGCGCAAGACGGGCTGCCATCTGGTCGTGCTCACGCGGCCGAAGGAGTGCAGTGATGCGGTGTCGGTGGAGAAGTGTCTGGAGATGCTGCGGGATCTGGACAGGTAAACGTCGTATTATTAAGAGGACGTGAACAGCTGACACAGCGACTGGCTCACTCACGACGAAAAACGTACAATGTTCGCCGGTCATCTGTGGCAGCTTTTCACTGCTTCCCGGGTTTCTGAATGAAGCATTGCACAGATACATATAGTATGTGGAGCGTTTTATCGTATGATGGTTAGTATGTGACGTAAAGCTTACTATGGAGGTCGCATATGCGTGAGATCGCACTGATTGGCATCGGCATGGGTTATGCCGGAGGCCTGACAATAGAGGCACAGGATTTTATTCAGAAGGCGGATCTGCTGATCGGGGCGGAGCGCATGCTGCACAGTGAGGCTGCCGCTTCGGCGAAAGAAGATGCGACTCGTGTAAAGGCGTATCTGCCGGATGATGTGCTCGGCGTGATCAGGGTTCATCCCGATGCGGAAAAGATCGCTGTCCTGCTCTCCGGGGATACCGGATTTTACAGCGGTGCGGAGAAACTGCTTCGTGTGCTTCCGCAGGAAACCCGCGTAATGCCGGGAATTTCCTGCGTTTCTTATTTCTGCAGCAGGGTGCATCGCTCATGGCAGGACCTTCACCTCATCAGTCTGCATGGGAATCAGAGCAATATCGTCGGCGAAGTCCTCTATCATCCGCATACATTTGCTATCCTCGGCAGCAGAGACGGTGTATCCGATGTGTGCAGCCGTCTTGAAAAATTCGGCCTTGGCGAAGCCAGTGTCACCATCGGATGTGATCTCGGTTCGCCAATGGAACATATTCTGACAGGGCGGCCGGCTGAATTTATCGGAAAAGATTTCAGCGCGCTTTCCGTGATCCTGATCGACAGACCGGAACTTCAGCAAGATCCCGCATGTTGGGTTATGGGCTCTGTGCCGGACAGCGCTTTTATCCGCGGCAAGGTGCCGATGACAAAGGAAGAGGTTCGTACCGCTTCACTGGCTCATCTGCAGCTGACGCCGGATGCTGTTGTCTATGACATCGGCGCAGGAACGGGATCAGTCACCATGTGCGCCGCTCTCAGGGCTTATCGGGGACAGGTCTTTGCCATTGAGCAGAAACCGGAAGCCGTTGAACTGATCCGGCAGAATATGCTGAAATTTCACGCGGCAAACGTGCATGTGATCGCAGGCACAGCACCGGAAGCCCTGCAGGGTCTGCCGGCGCCGACCCATGTGTTTATCGGTGGAAGCGGAGGAAGGATAGGAGATATCGTTCGAATGGTTATGACGGCAAATCCGTCTGTACGGATCGTGATCAATGCCGTGACACTCGAGACACTGAGTGCCGCACTCGCCGCACTGAAGGAAAACGGTCTGACGGATCCTGATGTCGTCTGTCTGTCAGCCGCCAGAGCGATGAAGGCAGGAAGGTATCATCTGATGCGCGGGGAGGATCCCGTATACATCCTGACCGTCGGGGCTTAGTTTGTTTTTCTCATTGAGGATTCATACAGGAAGTACCGTTCAGAAGTCTCCATGTGTGACAGTGGCAGTCCAAAAGTAAAGGTGTATATCATTATGAAGATCAATCGCTTCATGATCGCTGCCGTTTCGAGCGGCTCTGGTAAAACGCTCATCACCTGCGGTCTTCTCAGGCTGCTGCAGGAGCAGGGGATGACACCGGTATCCTTCAAGTGCGGCCCGGATTTCATCGATCCCATGTTCCACACAACGGTCCTCGGTACGAAGAGCAGAAATCTGGACCCGTGGTTCACGGACGGAGGCCGCACAAGAATGCTGATGGCAACCCGCGCTGAGCAGGCAGATATCGCTGTGCTGGAGGGCGTCATGGGATTTTATGACGGCATCTCTCCGGATTCTTCCGTCGGCGGCTCCGCTGATCTCGCTGAGGTGACCCGCACACCCGTCCTTCTCGTTGTTCCGGCACACGGCATGAGCCGTTCGGTTCTGCCGCTGATCCACGGATTCCTCAGCTTTCCGGGCGGTCAGATGATCCGGGGCATTATTCTCAACCGTGTGTCGGCTTCATTTTTCCCCACTCTGAAAAAAATGATCGAGACCGAGACCGGCATTCCGGTTGTTGGATATGTGCCGAAGCTTGATGCGTCGATGACGCTGGAGAGCAGGCATCTGGGTCTCGTCATGCCTGACGAGATTCCCGGCCTTCAGGAGAAGCTCGGGCAGCTGGCAGGACTGTTTCAGCGGACAATGGATCTGAAGCAGATTCTGGCGATCGCAGACAGCGCGCCCGACATTCCGGATGAGGAGATACAGCGTGAGGAAGATCGTGTGCGGATGGAAATGATGCCGGATGTCAGGGGGCGGGAATCTGATCACAACCCGAAAGCCGGTGCTTCAAATCCGGATGCTGGTGCTTCAGCAGAGGGCTATGAGCGGAAAAACGGTGTGTACGTTGCAGATAAAAGCCATGCGAAAGCAGGACAGTACGATATCCCGGCCGGCAGACTTCGCATAGGTCTCGCACGGGACGAGGCCTTCTGCTTCATGTATGAAGATAATCTCGAACTTCTGCGTCAGTTCGGCGCGGAACTGGTTCCTTTTTCCCCGATGCGTGATGAGAAGCTGCCGGAAAATCTCGACGGGCTCCTTCTGCACGGCGGATATCCGGAACTTCACGCAGAAGCCCTGTCGAAGAACGAATCCATGCGTCGTGCCATCCGTGACGCCATCACAGGCGGCATGCCCGTACAGGCGGAGTGCGGAGGTTTTCTCTATCTGCATCGGACACTGACAGATCAGAAGGGCCAGACGTATCCTCTTGTTGGTATGTTTCCTGAAAAAGCATATGACACCGGTCATCTGACGCGATTCGGCTATGTGGAACTCAGAGAGGGCAGATTTTTCGGCAGAGATGTCGGTCCCGTGCGTGCTCATGAATTTCATTATTATGAGTCGGATAATCCGGGCAGCGCCATGCTGGCGGTCAAACCGTCCGGCAAAAGGAGCTGGCGCTGCGTCAGGGAGACGGACGCGATGTATGCCGGCTTTCCACATCTGTATTACTACGCGAATCCCGGTGTGGCTGCGGCATTCCTCGACCGGTGCTGGCAATACAGTCAGCGCAGGATGCTGTAAGTGCACAACCGGCACTTCGAGGACTTATGTAAGTTTAATATCTGCAAACGGAGGACGTAACTTATGGCAGAACTGATCCGGCGCGACCCGGTGCTCTTTGCCGCTGTGGCCGGCTTTATTCTGGATCTCATCATCGGGGATCCACACAGCTGGTATCACCCGGTGCAGCTGATCGGAAAACTGATCTCGGGATGTGAGCGAATGTACCGGCGGATCTTCGGCACCCGGGAGCGGACTGCCGGCGTGTTCTGTGCCTGCACTGTTCTTCTGATCAGCACAGCTGTGCCGTGTCTGCTGCTTCGTCTGTTCTATCATCTGAATTTCTGGGTCGGATTTGCACTTGAGACCTGGTGGTGCGGCCGCCTGCTGGCTGCACGCTCTCTGCGCGATGAGACCATGCGGGTGTACCGGGCTGTTATGACCGGCGATCTCAGTCAGGCGCGGCAGGCAGTGTCCATGGTGGTCGGCCGGGACACAGAGCGGCTGGACATGACAGGCGTGGTGAAAGCCGCTGTGGAGACGACGGCAGAAAACGCCTCCGACGGTGAGACCGCTCCGCTTTTCTATTTGATGCTGTTCGGTGCAGCCGGTGGATTTTTTTATAAGGCTGTGAATACCATGGATTCGATGATCGGTTATAAAAATGACCGCTACATCCGCTTCGGTACCTTCGCCGCCCGTCTCGACGATGTGCTGAACTTTCTGCCGGCGCGTCTCTGCGGCATTCTGATGTGTCTTGCGGCAGGCCTGCTCCGCATGGATGGAAAAAATGCACTGCGTATTTTTGTGCGCGACAGGAAAAAACATGACAGCCCGAATTCCGCACACACGGAGGCTGCCATGGCCGGCGCGCTGGATGTCCAGCTGGCCGGCGACGCCTGGTATTTCGGTAAGCTGCATAAGAAGCAGTTTCTGGGAGATCCGGTCAGGGCCGTTGTCCCGGAGGATATTCCGCGTGCGAACAGGCTGATGATCGCCACATCCGTACTTGTGCTTCTGCTGCTGGCGGCACTGCGTATAACAGTCAGAATATTGTTGTAATTTATCACCGGATGGGCAGAGGTATCACAGGGTACATCATGCGCTCCTGTTATCATGTTATTCACAGCTCAATGGTTTGTATGAAGAATGAACTGAGCCCGTGTGATGTTGTGGTTGAAAATGGAGAATGAAAAATGACGGATATGCATATCCATGGCGGTGATGTCTACCGCCACCCGGATGTTGTTGATTTTTCTGTGAATCTGAATCCCCTTGGCCCGCCTCCCGGCGTGACAGAGGCCGTGCGGGAGAGCGCAGCCTTTATTGCGCGCTATCCTGACGCGAGGAAAGAAGAGTTGACACGGCTGCTCGCTGCGCGTGAAAATGTGCCGGCTGAGGAACTGATCTTCGGAAACGGCGCCGCGGAACTGATCTTTCTGTGGGCAGAGGCCGTCAGGCCGCATCGGGCAGTGCTCGCCGCGCCATGTTTTGCCGAATACGCCCGGGCTCTCAGGGCAGCCGGCTGTGACGATATTGTTATGCACATGCGTGGCATCGAGAACGGATTCCGCCTGACGGAAAAAATACTGGATAAGCTCACAGAAGACACCGATGCGCTGATTCTCTGTAATCCCGAGAATCCCACCGGACTTCTTGCAGATCCCGGTCTCATGGAAGACATCATCCGGCGCTGCGCGGCGAATGGCATCAGTCTGATGGTCGATGAGTGCTTTCTTGCACTCTGTGACGTCGGAGAAGACAGGTCGGTCAGGAAATATATGGAAACCAACCATAATATTTTTCTCCTGAATGCCTTTACCAAAACCTGCGCGATGGCAGGTCTGCGGCTCGGTTACGGCATGACCTGTGACCGCGCGCTTCTGGAGCGGATGCAATCCCTCTGTCAGCCATGGAATGTCTCGATTCCTGCTCAGATGGCAGGCGTCGCTGCGCTTCGGACGGATCCTTCCTATCTGACGCGTTCACGTCAGGTCATAGGAAAGGAAAGAGCGTATCTTCTGGGGGAGCTGAACAGGATCGGACTCTGGACCTCGGAGGCAATGGCCAACTACATTCTTTTTCGTGTTCCGGAGGGGAAAAACGGCGGATTTGAAGGACGGCTTCTCCGCGAGGGTATCCTGATCCGTGACTGCAGCAATTATACCGGCCTTGGCCCCGGTTATTTCCGCGTGGCCGTCCGGCTGCATGAAGACAATGTAAAGCTGATAAGCACTTTACGGAGGCTGCTGATATGAAGAAATCTGCCAAATCCATCATGATTCAGGGCACGATGTCCAATGTCGGGAAAAGCCTGATCGCTGCCGGTCTCTGCCGCATCTACGCGGAAAGAGGTTTGCGTGTGGCACCTTTCAAAGGGCAGAATATGGCGCTGAATTCCTACATCACGTCGGAAGGGCTGGAGATGGGACGTGCACAGGTCATGCAGGCGGAATGTGCGGGCATCGCACCGGATGTGCGCATGAACCCTGTCCTGCTGAAACCTGTCAGCGACATGGGCTCGTCGGTCATCGTCAACGGCGAAGTGCTTGGGACCATGAAGGCGGCGGATTATTACCGTTTTAAACCGAATCTGATACCAAAGGTCCGTGAGGCTTACGAATCCCTGGCCTCCGAAAATGACCTGATCGTCATTGAGGGCGCAGGAAGTCCGGCGGAGATCAACCTGAAGGATGCCGACGGCTTTGTGAATATGGGCATGGCAAAAATAGCGAAGGCGCCGGTGCTTCTCGTCGGGGATATCGACAGGGGCGGCGTTTTTGCCCAGCTCGAGGGCACGGTCCATTTGCTGGATCCCGATGAACGCGCCATGGTAAAAGGCCTGATCATCAATAAATTCCGCGGCGATATCCACCTGCTGGATTCCGGCGTCAGGATGATCGAAGCGATCACAGGAATCCCCGTACTCGGTGTGACGCCGTATATGCAGCTCGATGTGGATGACGAGGACAGTCTTACGGAGCGGTTCCACGCGAAAAACAGTTCCGACGACGCTGCGATCGATATCGCCGTGATCCGTCTTCCGCGCATTTCGAATTTTACCGATTTCAATGCCTTCGATCTGGTCAGCGGCGTTTCGATTCGTTACTGCTCCTCCGTCCGCAGCCTCGGAAATCCGGATATGATCCTTATTCCCGGTTCGAAAAATACAATGGATGACCTTCAGTGGATGCGGGACAACGGCCTTGAGCAGGCAATACGGGATAAAGCGGAAGAGGGTACCGTGATCTTCGGCGTGTGCGGCGGCTATCAGATGCTCGGAGAGAGCATATCTGATCCGCAGGGCGTGGAAGCAGGCGGCACGATGCGCGGCATGGGGCTTCTGCCCGTAAAAACCGTATTCGCCGGACAGAAAACCCGTCTCCAGGTTGCCGGAACCGTACAGAATACCGGCGGAATCCTGTCTTCTGTCAGCGGTCAGGAGATCAGAGGATATGAGATCCACAATGGCGTCACGGAGAGAGCGGAGGACTGCCAGCCGTTCGCTGTGCTGCATACAGAGAGTAAATCAGAAGCAAATGTGTTCCGTGAGGAAGGCGCATTTGATGCCTCTGATACAATCATTGAAGATGGCGCCCAGCACGGCAATGTTTACGGCACCTACGTACACGGCATTTTTGATCACGCGGATGCGGCGGGCAGGATCGCCCGGGCACTTGCCGCGAAGAAGGGCATTGATCCGTCCGGAATCAGCGGCACCGATTACCGTGAATACAAGGAATCACAGTACGATATTCTCGCTGATACGCTGAAAAAATATCTGGACATGGATGCCATCGACCGCATCATTCAAAACGGTATTTGAATTGGACGGCTGCAACATTTATTGTTTGCATCTTAGCGTGAGAATCAAAAAACTGCCAATAAGTACACCTCAACTGTGGAGATCATTCCTTATGGAGAATCAGGATGGAAATAAAGAATATCAGACCCGGAGACATTGAAAAGAAGAGCTTTGAGATTATTGCCGATGAATTGAAGAAGAGAAATATCACACTGATACCTGGTACGGAGCCGATTGTCATGCGCTGTATCCATACCAGCGCTGATTTCGACTATGCGGAAAGCCTGTATTTTTCCGATGGTGTCATTGACAGAGCCATCGAGGCACTCCGGTCCGGCGCGGATATTGTGACGGATACGCAGATGGCCATGGCCGGGATCAGTAAAAAGACACTGGCTCGCTTCGGCGGTCAGGTTCACTGCTTCATGGCTGATGAGGATGTGGCTGAAGAAGCAAAGCGGAGAGGTGTAACCCGTGCTGTTGTCAGCATGGAAAAAGCGTCGAAGCTGGAAAAGCCGCTGATCTTTGCCATTGGCAATGCGCCGACGGCACTGATCCGCACGGCTGAGCTGTATGAACAGGGAAAAATCCGGCCGGAAGCCGTGATCGGCGTTCCCGTCGGATTTGTCAACGTCGTTGCATCCAAGGAAAAGATCATGCAGACTGGTGTACCCTGCATCGTAGCCAGAGGACGCAAGGGTGGCAGCAATATCGCTGCCTGCATCTGCAATGCACTTCTGTATACAGCCTCGGGCAGGAAACTCACCTGAGACAAATGTCACGAATCCGGTATTCAGGGTCGGGAAGGACGATCATCATTGTCATATCGATAGCAACGATGGCCATTGCGATTTTCGCACTGCCCGCTGTCATGAAAAAGCAGCAGAAAGACTATTCCTCCCACCCGTCCATCATCCGGTAGGTGATCAGGATTTCATGCACGGACTGATCGGGTTTCAGCGTTTTCTTCAGATCATAGGTATCGGAAGATGACGGGAGACTGTAGTCATCATCGAGCATTTCTGTCTCGATCCAGTCGTGAGCGGCAGATCGCGCGTTTTCCAGTACGTCGTCGAGAGAGTCACCGACCGCTTTGCAGTCCTCCAGATCCGGAAAAAAAGCTGTGAATTCTTCATCAGATACTTTGGTTACGATAGCAGGATAATAAAATTTCATGTGATACACCTCTTGATATTATGTTGAAGTAAAGTTTTGCATACAGTTAACGGCTGCCACAGGGATCAACTTACTGTACGTTTTTCTGTGTCATCCTGATAACTGGCTGGCGCAACCTGTGTTTAATAATCTTAGCTTATACAGTGTAGCATCCTGATCTCCGGATAACAAGCGCACAGAACTCAAAGGATAGAGGTCTGTCACACGTCCGTCTGACGCAAAACGGTTGCCATGACTGCCTCGGAATAGTAAAATTATGTCATGAAACGAAAATTGATTGCCGTCATATTATGGGTCGCCATCTGGGAATGCCTTTCTCTGGCAGTAAAGAATCCGCTGCTCCTGGCTGGTCCGTGGGACACCCTGCAGGCGCTTGGCAGGCTCGCTGTAACCGCTGATTTCTGGCTGTCGATGCTGAACACTTCGCTGCATATTCTCTGCGGTTTTGCTGTGGGGAGTCTTCTTGGCATCATAACAGCGGCAGCAGCGTACCGATACCGGTGGTTTTCGGATTTTTTCGGCGTGTTTATGCAGGCGATAAAATCTGTGCCGGTTGTCAGCTTTGTGCTGATCCTGCTGATCTGGACCGGGAGCCGGATGCTTTCCTTCTGGATCCCCCTGCTGGTTGTCTGGCCGGTGTTCTATCTGAACACCAAAAAAGGACTTGATGCGTCTGACCGCGGCATGCTGGAAATGGCAGATGTTTTTGGTATGCATCTGTCCGCGAAGATCCGGACGATTTACCTGCCGCAGCTGAAACCGTATTTCCTGAGCGCTTTTTCTCTGGCTCTGGGCATGTGCTGGAAAAGCGGCGTCGCTGCTGAGGTCATCGGCCAGCCGCTCGGCACGATCGGCAACGGACTGTATCGGTCGAAGATCAATCTGGACACAGCGCGGCTTTTTGCCTGGACGCTGGTCATTGTTCTGCTGTCTGTGTTATTCGAACGGATAGCGGACTGGATTTTAAGCCGCCTGTTGGTTCACAAACCCACGAAATAAATGATAGAAGAGATTGCGGATTTATCATCTGACAGTTCCATATTTCATATGAGCGGATGTGCTGATTACCCGTTTTGAATGAGCAGATGTGACGCATTATCTGTGTTAAAATAATCTGGAGACAACAGCTTGTACCTGAGAGCGGAAAATCTGACAAAAACATATGACGAGCGCACGATCTTTCAGAAACTCTCGTTTGAAATGCAGGAAGGCGGGAGACTTCTGATCACCGGCGCCTCCGGTACAGGCAAGACAACGCTGATCCGTATACTTCTCGGACTGGAGAAGCCCGACAGCGGAAGGGTGGATACGGACCTGCCGCGATCAGGAAAGGGTGCTCTGAGAGCCGGCTGTGTCTTTCAGGATGACAGGCTGGCCGGTGATTTTTCAGCTGTGGAAAATGTGGCGGCCGCTGACGGACTGGACCGTTCCGGCTTTTCCGAGATCCGTCAGATGCTCGTCAGGCTGCTGCCGACTGACAGTATCGATCAGCCGGTCAGGGAACTTTCCGGCGGTATGCGACGGAGAGTGTGCATCGTGCGTGCCCTGATGTCGGATGCCGGCATCATTATTTTTGACGAACCGTTCTCCGGACTCGATGAGGAGAACAGAAAACGCTGTTTTGAACTGATCCGGGAACAGCAGGGAAATCGGATGCTTATCATGACGGCACACAGCCGGACGGAAGCATACAACGATTTCCGGGAAGTGACGCCTGGTGAAAAAACTCAGGCATCATGATGACAGGTTTTAAGATACATGATGGATCTATGCAGGATAGATCAGCGCAGGATAGAGCTGTAATCGGATAGAATTAAATAACACAGCAATCTTATAGATCACAGTTGATACGACAATGCTGTAAGATAATGAAATAAGTGCTGTATGGGAGGGAATACACATGATTACCAATGACGCCAGTCTGGTGGAACTGAAACACAAGATCATCGAAGAGGTGGCACGGCTCGCCTGGGATGGAAATCTCGATGAGGAGCATAAGGAGGCACTGGTCTACAAGCTCTGCCCCGGACCGCTCGCACAGTACCGTTGCTGCGTGTACAAGGACCGTGAGCTCGTCAAGCAGAGAATCCGCCTTTCAGAGGGAAAAAATCCTGTCCCGGGCAGTGATTCCAAAAATATCGTACAGGTTCTGAGTCCTGCCTGCGAGGAGTGCCCGATCTCAGCTTACTCTGTCACAGACAACTGCCGGAAGTGCATGGGCCAGGCCTGCCTGAATGCGTGCAAATTCGGAGCTGTCAGCATCGGTAACCACCGCTCGCACATCGACCCCACGAAGTGCCGTGAGTGCGGCAAGTGCGCACAGGCATGTCCGTATAACGCCATCGTCCATCTGGTAAGACCCTGCAAGAAAGCCTGCCCGGTCGGCGCCATCACCTATGATGAATACGGCATCTGTGTCATCGATGAGGACAAGTGCATCAACTGCGGCCAGTGCATTCACGCCTGCCCGTTCGGTGCGCCGGCGTCCAAGACCTATCTCACAAAGGTCATCGACGAGATCCGTGCCGGTAAAGAAGTCTATGCGATGTGCGCACCGGCGACGGAAGGTCAGTTCGGTGAGGATATCACGATGGCTTCGATCCGTAATGCCTGCAAACAGCTCGGTTTCAAAGATATGGCCGAGGTCGGCCTCGGCGGCGATATGACCGCTGCCTATGAGTCGGAAGAGTGGAGCGAGGCAAGAGCCGAGGGCAGAAAAATGACGACGTCCTGCTGCTCTGCGTTTATCAACATGCTTCGGATCCACTTCCCTGACATCTACAAAAATGACATGTCTACGGTTGTCTCCCCGATGTGTGCTGTCAGCCGTTATCTGAAGGCCATCCACCCCGGCTGCGTCACCGTCTTCATCGGACCGTGCATCGCCAAGAAATCCGAGGCTGCTGACAAGAGCGTGCCGGACAACGCTGATTATGTCATGACCTACGGCGAGTTCCGTGCTTTCCTGCGAAGCAGAGATATTACGATCAAGCCGGCGGAGAACGATTATCAGCAGGCAACGATCTTCGGCAAGAAGTTTGCCCGCTCAGGCGGTGTGGCAGGCGCAGTTCTCGAATGCATGAAGGAGCGCGGTGAAGATATATCTGATATCAAGCTGCGTCGCTGCGCCGGCGGAGAGGACTGCCGCAAGGCACTCACGCTGCTGAAGTTCAACAAGCTGCCCGAGGATTTCATCGAGGGCATGGTTTGCGATGGTGGCTGCGTGGGCGGACCGTCCAGACACCGCACGGAGATCGAAACCGTTAAGGCACGTCAGGCGCTGCTGAGCAAGGATCAGGACTGGAAGGTTCTCGAGAACCTGTCAGAATATCCGATGGATAAGTTCTCGATGCGCCGCGACGGCTCGGACGTCGGAAAACTTTGCGGCGGTCTGACGCTGAAACCGACCGAAACTCACTAAGGACTTTTCAATAGATCTACAATACTATATGCGCTGTGGGATTGCCGTGCCTGGTGCGCACGCAATCCCATATGCTTTCAAAACCGCAGACGATCTTTTAGGTGCACCGTTTTATATTTCTGTCTGCAATTCGTGGTACTCATACAATATATACAGGTCTGGAGTAATAGATACATATGCAGAAACTTGCACTGGATGACGAAATTCTCCTCAGCATCGAAAAGCCGGAGCGCTATATCGGGCGTGAGGTGAATTCCGTCGTAAAAAACAAAGCTGACGTCTCGATCCGTTTCGCCATGTGTTTCCCCGACGTCTACGAGATCGGCATGTCGCACCTGGGCATTCAGATCCTCTACGATATGTTTAACCGCATGGATGACGTGTGGTGTGAACGCGTCTACTCGCCGTGGCCGGATCTGGACCACATCATGAGGGATAGAAACATCCCTCTTTTTGCGCTGGAATCACAGGATCCCATCCGCGATTTTGATTTTCTGGGCATCACGATCCAGTATGAAATGTGCTATGCGAATATCCTTCAGATTCTGGATCTGTCGCAGATCCCGCTGCACGCGGAGGATCGCGGCGAAGACGATCCGATCGTCATTGGCGGAGGCCCCTGCACCTACAACCCGGAGCCCATCGCTGACTTCTTCGACATGTTCTACATCGGTGAGGGTGAGACGGTCTATCCGCAGCTCTTCGCGCTCTACCGGAAAAAGAAAAACGGTGAGATCAGCCGCAGGGAATTCCTGCGTCAGGCCGCCGGCATCGAAGGCATCTATGTACCGCAGTTTTATCAGGCTTCATACAACGAAGACGGAACGCTGGCATCCTTCACACGGACGGATCCAACGGTCCCTGAAAAAATAACGAAGCAGATCGCCATGGATCTGGATAGCGCACCCTACCCGGACAAACCGGTCGTGCCCTATATTCAGGCCACGCAGGACCGCGTCGTGCTGGAGATCATGCGTGGCTGCATCCGCGGCTGTCGGTTCTGTCAGGCCGGGATGATCTACCGTCCGCAGCGTGAGAAGAGCGCGGAGCGGATGGAGCAGCAGGCTGAAAAAATGCTGCGCAGCACCGGCTATGACGAGATCTCTCTGAGTTCCCTTTCCAGCAGCGACTATTCCCAGCTGAATGAACTGCTCACCTTCCTGATTGAATACTGCGACGCACACGGTGTGAATATCTCACTGCCGTCGCTTCGGATCGATGCCTTTTCCCTTGACGTGATGAACAAGGTGCAGGACATCAAAAAGAGCAGTCTGACCTTTGCGGCAGAAGCCGGAAGCCAGCGCATGCGCGACGTGATCAACAAGGGTATCACGGAGGATGAGATCATGAACGGCGCGCTGCAGGCCTTCCGCGGTGGCTGGAACAAAGTAAAGTTCTATTTCATGCTTGGCCTTCCGGGTGAGCATGAAGAGGATGTGCTGGAGATCGCGCACCTCTGCGAGCGTGTCGCGGAGTGCTACTACGACAACATCCCGAAGGAAAAAAGAAACGGAAAGATATCCATTACGGCAAGCAGTTCATTTTTTGTACCGAAGCCCTTCACGCCGTTTCAGTGGGCGCCGATGGACAGGCCGGAAGTGTATCTGGACAAGGCACACTCGGTCAAAGATGAAGTGCGGAGGCAGCTGAACCAGAAGAGCATCCGGTACACCTATCATGACGCCTGGGTGTCGATCCTCGAGGGCGTCTTCGCGCGTGGAGACCGGCGCATCAGCCGTGTGATCGAGACGGCATACCGGAACGGTGCGCTGTTTGACGCGTGGACGGAATATTTTGACCGGGAGCGCTGGGAGAAGGCTTTCGCATCCTGTGGCCTCGACCCTTATTTTTACACGGCGAGGACGCGGGAGACAGATGAGCTTCTTCCGTGGGATTTCATCGACTGCGGCGTCTCCCGGAAATTCCTTGTGCGGGAATGGGAGCGCGCAAAGGCCGGCGTGACGACGCCGAACTGCCGCGCACAGTGCAGCGGATGCGGCTGTCGCGGCTACGGAGGAGGCATCTGTTATGAGAATAAGAGTTAAATTTACAAAGACAGGTCCTCTGAAGTTTATCGGCCATCTGGACGTCATGCGGTATTTTCAGAAGGCGATCCGCCGCGCAGACATTCCGGCTGCCCTGTCAGAAGGGTTCAGCCCGCATATGATTATGTCATTTGCCCAGCCGCTCGGTGTGGGAAAAACGAGCAGCGGCGAGTATTTCGACCTGGATCTGAAGGAAGGCGCTATCTTCGACAGAGAAGATTTCCTGCGCCGGCTGAATGCGGAGATGGCGGACGGCATTTCCTGCGTCAACGCCGTAGAGATCCCGTCGAATAAGAAAAATAAAGGCATGTCGCAGGTTGCGGCGGCATCGTATGTGGTCAGCTTCCGGAAAGGGCGGGTGCAGTGGAACTCTCTGAAACCTGAGGAAATGGACGTTAATAAACAGAAGCCATCTGCACAGGTTGTTGCCTTCATGACACAGGAGCATATCATGGTCCTGCGCAAGACTAAAAAGAGCGAGGAAGAGACGGATATTCGCCCGTGGATCATGGATTTTCAGGCGTTGACACTCACTCCCGCGCAGCTCGCTGAGCATCCGCAGAATGTCGAGGCGGATCCGCAGGCGTTCTCCATGCTGGTATCGGCGAAGAGCGGACAGAATCTGAAACCGGAGCTCCTGATCAAGACCTTTGCTTCGTATGCCGGACTGGAGATCCCGGAGAGCGCTGTGCTTGTCCATCGGATGGATCTGTATGCGGAGTCTGAGAATGAGAGCGGAGCAAATGTTCACTGATTGACAGAGCCTGTTAACAAAATGCTGATAAATATATTTGCAGTTGCTTCGCAGCGCTCACAACAGCTTCAGATATTGGGATACAGGATATGACACAACGTCTTGTGGTAGCACATTTTCCAATGAACAGAAGGGACAGCACCGGAATCAGAGACTGCCTGATGACGGTTCTTTATGAGGATGGCAGGGCTGTGGAGATGTATCTGTCAGATCCTGACAGCACTTCGATCCTGGGGAATGTGTACACGGGTGTCATCGAGCAGGTGCAGAAGAGCACGAACGGTGCCTTTGTGAGGCTGACAGATAAGCTCCGCGGATACCTGCCGCTGAGAGACGGACTGAAGGCCGGCATGGTGATCCCCGTTCAGGTCGAAAAGGAAGCGATTAAAATGAAACTGCCCCGTCTGACGGAGAACATCCGCCTCACAGGGCGCTTTCTTGTCGTTTGCTCAGGATGGAAGGGCGTGAAAGTCTCTTCGAAAATTGATCCTGCGGAAAAGAAAATCCTGAAGCAGACGTTCTTTGATGCTATTTCCGGGAAAATTACTGATGCTTCTGAAAAACGCTTCGCATCTGATTCCAGGAATACTTCTGATGTATTCGAAGAATTCTCTGAAGATGACGACGGAACAATTTCAGACGATGTTTCTGAGAAAAATAAAAAAAACACTCATGAAGAATATAATCTCGCAGCCAGTCTGCAATATGGCGTGATCCTGCGCACCAATGCCGCCGGTTGTACAACGGAAGAACTGTGTGAAGAATATTCCCGTCTGGTCTCACAGATGGATGACATTCTCCTGAAGGGGCGGACCAGAACAGGAGGCAGCTGCCTGTGGAACGGTGACCCCGTCTGGCTGCAGCTGTTTCGACAGATCCGAAAGGAGGACTGCGAACGGGTTATTACCGATGATCCGGCTGTTTTCCATGACCTCGCCCGGCAGACAGATATGTGTGAACTGTATCAGGATAAAATGGTGGAACTGTTCCGGCTTTACAATCTGTCCACACGTTTTGCCGAGGCAGCTTCCAAAAAGGTCTGGCTGAAAAGCGGAGGCTTTCTTGTGATCGAGCAGACAGAGGCGTTCGTGTGCATTGATGTGAATACCGGACGATACAGCGGAAAAAAATCTGCGGAGGAGACCGCGCTGATGACAAACCGCGAGGCAGCCGCAGAGTCAGCCCGCCAGATACGACTACGCCAGCTCTCCGGAACG
This sequence comes from uncultured Eubacteriales bacterium, assembly GCA_900318405.1. GTDB lineage: Bacteria > Bacillota > Clostridia > Lachnospirales > Lachnospiraceae > Bilifractor. The sequence goes on from ONKP01000021.1 coordinate 27,818, forward strand.
ATTCTCATCGATTTTATCAATATGAAGGAAGAGAATGACAGAGAAGAGTTGATAAACTGCATGCGCGAGCAGGTTCACAGTGATCATGCCGGCGTGCAGGTCATCGACATGACGCCGCTCGGCATTATGGAACTGACACGGCAGAAAAAAACGCGCTCCCTGCAGGAGCAGTGTTACTGCCTGACGGAAGCTGACGACGGAACGCAGGCACAATAAATCACCTCACTGCATCACATGGGCATTTTTACGAATACAGTACCGCTCATGTCGTATTTATGATATGGGCGTTTTTATGTGTTTGAACAAACCGCTGTCGAGTAGATCTCGCAGAAGGCGGTGCCGGTGCTCATATATCCTGTGCCTCTGACCGTTCCCCAGCGGCAGGGGCACATTTTTTATATGTAATGTGTCTCTGTTATGAAGATGTGCTTCAGTTGTCCGAATCGAAATGAATATACGCTGAGATTTCCTGAAAATCTATGCTGCAGAGCCCGCCGGAGATCGCAACAGGAACCTTGTCCTGGAAGCTGTAAATGCTGATATCGGGCTGATCACCATATAAATATACGATAATTTTCTCTTTCATCGGATCGACGATCCAGTATTCCCGAACGCCGGCATTCTGATATTTCCAGTTTTTCAGATTCATATCCTTTTTTCTTGTGGATGCTGAGAGAATTTCAACAGCCATATCCGGAGCTCCGTAGATATGCGACTTTGTGATCTTCTTACGGTCACAGACGACGAATACATCCGGTTCGAGCATCGTCTTCTCATCACAGTCCAGCTGAACATCCGTAGGTGCTATAAAGGGAATACAATTCAGATGATGTTCCGTGATACAGGAGAGAAGCCTTGTATAAATCTGGCCTAGAATCATCTGATGATCGGTGTGCGGAGCAGTCATATCATAAAACACACCATCAATGAGTTCTGCCCGGCGATCATCCGGAAGCTTGTAATAATCACTGAGCGTGTAATGCCCCTGTCCGGGATCTCCGAACGCTGCCTGCTCTTCACAAAGCAGATTTTCCTGCGGATTTACGTTTTCCTGTGAATTTCTGTCTCCCGAATCGGCATAAACAGGAACATTTTCGTCCGGCTTCAGGACTGCTTCCAGTGCCTGCAGGGTTCTGTATCGCGGCGACTGCGTAAAACCGCCGAAAATCTTCTGCACCGTTCCCACCGGAACACCGGAACGTCTTGCAATTTCTTCATTCGTAAGGCCAAGTTCATTTTTTCTCCGGATCATCTCCTCAATCGTCATATACCGGTCCTCCTTTATAGATTCCGCGTACTGTATAAGTGGAGCTAACGTATACAATGATATTACCATATATGGATACCCATATCAACCGTATATGGATATCAAAAGGTGCAAATAATTGTAAATCAGGCAGATGTGAGGTAATACAATGCAGACACTGTCAGAGCCACGGAACACATGGAGACTCCCAAGCCGAGACCTCCGCAGGCGTCGGTGGTTAGCAACCATTTTCGTTCATTGTCATTTAACGACATTCGATGTATAATGTCCGGTAACTGAGGCGTTTTGTAAGGAGGATACCAATGGCATCTGTGGCAATAGCAACAGACACTAACTGCGGTCTGCAGCCGGAAGAGGCGAAAGCTCTCGGGATTTATATGCTCCCCATGTCATTTCTGATCAATGACAAAGTGGTTCGCGAGGGCGTGGATATCACACAGAAGGAATTCTTTGAGAGACTGAGTGACCCAAATTTCAAGGTTTCTACTTCACAGCCGTCACCGGCAGAAGTAACAGATCTCTGGGATGAAGCCCTGAAGGATCATGATTCCGTTGTCTATATCCCCATGTCCAGCGGCCTGTCCAATTCATGTCAGACGGCAAAAATGCTTGCGCAGGATTACGACGGAAGAGTAGAAGTGGTTGATAACAAACGCATTTCCGTTACCATGCTCCTCTCCATATATGATGCACTTACGCTTGTGAAAGCAGGCTGGAGCACCAAGCAGATCCGTGAAAAGCTTGAGGAAGAGGCTGCCAACTCCAGTATATATATTATGGTAGATACGCTCTCATTTCTGAAGAAGGGTGGACGCGTGACACCGGCAGCTGCTCTGATCGGCTCCGTGCTTCATATCAAGCCTGTTCTCCAGATTCAGGGAGAGAAACTCGATGCCTATGCCAAGGCCCGTGGTACAAAGCAGGCCAAGAAGATCATGATCGAGGCGATCCGCAAGGATATGGACGGCCGTTTCAAATGGTTCGTGGACAAGGGCGAAGCTGTCATCAATTATTCCTGGTCCGAGGGCGATGATCCCGAAGAGGTAAAAAAATGGCATACGGAACTCGAGGAGGCCTTCCCGGGATATGAGATCACGGGTCAGCCGCTCAGTCTTGTTATCGGATGCCACATCGGACCCGGAAGTCTGGCAGTGACTGTATCAAGGAAAATTGTGCTTTAAATAGGGATTGACAGCCCGATAAGTCTGTGTCATAATACCAAAGTGTGCCGCGCAGAGGGGTAAAAGTCTGGCTGCGGATGGATTCGGATATTTTTTCATGAATGTTCGATCCGGACGAAATACAGAATAAGCAGCCGGCACCGAATCTGGCGAGTTTATAGAAATAGGAGGTGTCCTATCATGTATGCAGTTATTGCTACCGGTGGAAAACAGTACAAGGTTTCCGAAGGCGATGTGATCCGCGTTGAGAAGCTCGGATCCGAGAAGGGTGACAAAGTTACTTTTGATCAGGTTCTCGCAGTACGCAGCGATGATGCCATGAAGGTAGGCGCAGATGTATCCGGCGCTACCGTTGAGGCAACTGTTCTTGACAATGCAAGAGCACGTAAGGTTATCGTTTACAAGTACAAGAGAAAAACCGGATATCATAAGAAGAACGGTCACAGACAGCAGTATACGAAAGTACAGATCGACAAGATCAACGGCTAATCTGTTCCGTAAAGGAAATGACAAAGGTTTGTTTTTACAGAGATCGGGAAGGTGAGCTCACAGGTTTTACTGCCAGAGATCACGCCGGTTATGCGGAAGAGGGTTCCGATATCGTCTGTGCGGCGGTGTCAGCGCTCGTGATCCACACCGTGAACGCTATCGAGCAGTTTACGGACGACGCGTATGAAGGGCAGCAGGATGAGCAGCATACAGAGATCCGTTTTCGGATAAAAGGGAAGCCCGGAGAACAGGCTGAGCTTTTTCTGAGGGCTCTGGAGGCAACGCTGACCGATATGCAGAACAACAGATCCTATAAGGATTTTATCGAGGTTAAGTATTCGGAGGTGTAAGAAATGATGGAGTTAAATCTTCAGTTCTTCGCTCATAAGAAAGGTGTAGGTTCTACCAAGAACGGCCGTGATTCCGAGTCCAAGAGACTGGGTGCCAAGAGAGCGGACGGACAGTTCGTTAAGGCCGGCAACATCCTTTACAGACAGCGCGGAACACATATCCATCCCGGCCTGAACGTAGGTCTCGGAAAGGATGATACTCTGTTTGCTACCACTGATGGTGTTGTAAGATTCACCAGAAAGGGCAGAGACAGAAAAATCTGCTCCGTTGTTCCGAAAGAGACAGCGGAAGCTGCAGAATAAGGATGCAGTTAACAGGGGCTGTCGCATGAGCGGCAGCCCCTTTTCGTGTATCATCTGATATTTTCATCGGCTGCAGTAAGCGAACGGTGAAATCCATATGCCGAAACAGGTTTTGCGATCTGGCAGACAGACGCACGCTGAATGTTGAACAGCGCTTTCTGATTCGACAGACAGACAAACGGTGACCTTACGACGTTTTCACATATTTAACGAGGTGATAAAATTGTTTGCTGATCATGCAAAAATAGCCGTCCGCTCAGGAAAAGGCGGTGACGGACATGTGAGCTTTCGCAGAGAAAAATTCGTTGCGGCCGGCGGTCCTGACGGCGGAAACGGTGGAAACGGCGGAAGCGTTATTTTTGAAGTGGATGACGGGCTCTCCACACTCGTTGCCTACAGACATCATTACAAATTCAAGGCCGGAGACGGCGAAGACGGCGATAAGAAACGCAAGACCGGAAAGAGCGGCGAAGATGTGATCCTGAAGGTGCCGGCGGGCACCGTCATTTATGAGGCCTCCAGCAATAAGGTGATTGCCGATATGTCCGGCAGCTGCCGGCGGGTTGTCATTCTGAAGGGCGGACGCGGCGGCAAGGGCAATATGAATTATGCCACGCCGACCATGCAGGTGCCCAAATACGCGCAGCCGGGACAGCCGGCCCGCGAGCTGGAGCTTCGCCTCGAGCTGAAAATGATCGCAGATGTCGGTCTGATCGGCTTTCCCAGCGTGGGAAAATCTACGATTCTCTCACGCGTGAGTCATGCTGACCCGAAGATCGCCGATTATCCTTTTACGACACTGGTGCCCAACCTGGGTGTCGTGGATGTGGATGGCATCGACGGTTTTGTCATGGCGGATATTCCTGGTCTGATCGAGGGCGCATCGGAGGGCGCCGGGCTTGGCACTGAATTTTTACGTCATATCGAGCGCTGCCGCATGCTGATTCATGTGGTCGATGCAGCATCGCTGGAGGGAAGAGATCCTGTCGATGACGTGTACAAAATCAACGCGGAGCTTTCCCATTACAACGCCGATCTGGAAAAACTTCCCCAGGTGATCGCCGCGAATAAAGTCGATGTCATCCAGCTGGAGGAGGGACAGGAAGATCCTGTCGAGAAACTGCGCCGCGAATTTGAGCCGAAGGGAATAAAAGTATTCCCAATCTCAGCAGCTTCTGGCAATGGACTGAAAGAGCTGTTATACTTTGTTCAGAATGAGCTTGCAAAGCTGCCGCGCGATGAAGAGCGCTTCCCGCAGGAATTCGATCCGGAGACCATGATGCAGGATGACAGCAGCCTTCCCTATACCGTCACCAAATCGGATACGGACCCGGATACGTATATCGTTGAGGGACCCCGCATTGAAAAAATGCTCGGTTACACGAATCTTGATTCAGAGAAGGGCTTCCAGTTCTTCCAGAATTTCCTGAAGGATTCAGGTATTCTCCATGATCTGGAGGAGGCCGGCATCAAGGACGGAGATACGGTACAGATGTACGGGCAGCACTTCGAGTACTACAAGTAACAGGAAACATGAGGGGCGTATCGATAAATCATTCAGTCACTTTTGCACAAGGGCAAGTGGATGATGACTATTGACACTGTTATCAGATTAACTTCAGGATAATAAAATATGGATGAAAAGATATGGAATACGCTGCCGGAGGTGCGCGGTATCCGCATGACATTCGGTTCTCACAGAGATACGGACGAACACTTCAGCGAACCTCAGAAATCCGCTCCCTATGGCATATGGCACACGGAGACGGAATTCACCTGGGATGACGTGCGTTTCACCGTAAAGAGAGAGTGGTTCGGTGCACCCCGCAATCCGCATCTGTTTGTTTACCGTCAGACGGTGGAGCCGTTCGCCGACTGTGATTTTGACGCGGAAAGCCGGATCGATCTCCCGGAAGAGGGCAGTCCATGGAAGGTGGAAAAATATCTGGATCGCGAGGATAATTCCTGCGGTCTCCTTCTCCGCCATACGGAGAGCGGCCATCTGGGTGTGCTCTGCGAGACATCTCAGATCACCTCTTTTTCCATCCGCGTAAATGAAACTCGGGATCAGATTCTCCGCACCTATCACATCACGGCGTTCGAGGAGAGTCCGATCCGTATGGAGAAGTACGTCTCCTTTCATACGGATGAGGAGGAAGATTACGAGGAGCTTGCCTTCCGTGAATGCAGAGACGCTTCCCGCATCCGCTTTGACGATCTGAAGGGCGTCGGCGCATGGGATTATCCACGAGTGATTTGACGAGAGACTCATCGCGTGCGCGGAAGTTGCTGTTCTTAGGCTGTCGATCGGAATATTCTGCGTACAGTAGCAGTAGACCGCTGTTGATCTGCAACTTCGCATGGAATAAGTGAGTCAGCTGAATACGACGCTTGGAACCTGTCTTATTTTTCCGGGCAGACGTGCGTCCTCCACTTAAAGTAAAGGAATAAAATATGTCAATGACGAGTAAACAGAGAGCGTTTCTGAGAAGTCTTGCTATGACCGAAGACACCATTCTTCATATCGGCAAGGGCGGGATTACACCTGAGCTGACCCAGAACGTGAGCGAGGCTCTCGCAGCGCGTGAGCTGGTGAAGATCGGCATTCTGCAGAACTGCACAGAAGAACCGCGAGAACTGGCCATGACGCTGGCAGAGAGAACAAAATCCCAGGTCGTGGAGATCATCGGAAAGAAGATCGTTCTCTATAAAGAGGGCATGGGAGATGACAGGAAGATCATCCTCCCCAAAAACAAGGCTTGAGGTCAGTATGATGGAAGATTTCTGAGCTCAGGTTGTCGGAATAATGGAGGCCTCCTGAGGTCAGGTCGTCGGAATGATAGAGGACTTCTGAGGGCAGACAGAATGATGGAGGAACTCTTGGCAGATCAGCAGTCGAAAAAAATGCGTATCGGAATTATGGGCGGAACGTTTGATCCTATTCACATGGGTCATCTGATCCTCGGAGAACGGGCCTGCCAGCAGTTTCATCTGGACACGGTATTTTTTATGCCGGCGGGAAATCCGCCGCACAAACGGCACAGGGCCGGCCGTGCGACAGATGAACAGCGAACGGAGATGGTCCGCCTTGCCATTGCCGGAAATCCGTATTTTCAGCTGTCAATGATCGAGATGAACAGCGATGGCTACAGCTACAGCTATCGCACACTGGAAAGACTGCATAAAGAACATCCGGATAACGATTATTTTTTCATTATGGGGGCAGATTCCCTCGTCGATTTCGATACGTGGAAAGAGCCGCAGAGGATTGCCGCGGCGGCGCATATCGTCGTTGCCACCAGGAATGAAATGGATCCGGATGTCTTCAACAGCCTGCTGAACAGCCGGCAGGAGCAGTATCACGGAGACTTTCTGCGCCTGGACACACCGAATCTGGACATTTCTTCAAAAAATCTGCGTGAAATGATCGGCAATGGGGAATCCGTGCGGTACTATCTGCCGGAAGCTGTGCGGCAGTATATCCTTGACAATGGAATTTATCAGGCGTAACGCAGCATATGAATATGTGTGAGGAGATGGAGATTTACATGGGTAAAAATAAATCTGAGTGGGATGCGATCGAGGATAAACTCCGGCAGGCACTGACAACCAGCAGATATCGCCACACGATGGGCGTTACCTACACGGCCTGTGCGCTCGCCATGGTTTATGATGTCGATCTTAAGCAGGTGCGCCTGGCAGGACTACTTCACGATTGTGCCAAGTGTATACCGAATGCCGACAAGATCGCCATGTGTCAGAAGAAAAAAGTGCCGGTAACACAGTTCGAACTGGATCATCCGGTGCTTCTGCACGCAAAACTCGGTGCCTATGTAGCCCAGAATGACTATGGTGTAAAAGATCCGGAGGTGCTGTCAGCAATCACCTGGCACACAACGGGAAAGCCGGAGATGACCATGCTGGAGAAGATCGTATTTATCTCCGACTATATAGAACCGAACCGGGATAAACAGCCGAATCTTAAAGAGATCCGTGCGGAGGCTTTCCATGATATCGACGAGTGTATGTATATGATCCTTCATGATACCGTCGCCTATCTGGATGAAAATCCAAAGTCCATGGATCAGACGACACTGCGTGCTTTCACATATTATCAGGATCTTCATGACAGAAGACAGCAGGCCGGGGATCTGTGATTTTGAGATGTCAGAAAAATAACATGTGCGCCGTAAGCGAACTGCGGCATGTATAAGATCTGACTGCTTCATCGTTTTGCAATTTCAGCAGTCGGTAAGGATATATAACCATCTGAAATTTAATGTTCATGTCACACAGGGAGGATATGCATGTCAGAAACAGAAAAAATGATGGCGGCAGCCGTACAGGCACTGGAGAGTAAAAAAGCAGAAGACGTGAAAATCATCAATATTGCCGAAATATCGTCTATTGCTGACTGTTTCGTCATTGCCAGCGGTACCAACCGGAATCAGGTGCAGGCAATGGCTGATGCCGTTGAGGAAACGCTTGGAAAAGAGAAGATCCACGCCAGAAGCATCGAAGGCTATGCTGCCGCACGCTGGATCCTCATGGACTACGGCGACGTCGTGTTCCACCTCTTCGACAGGGAGAGCCGCAGTTTCTATGATCTGGAGCGCATCTGGCGCGATGGAAAAAATATCGATCCCAAATCCCTGCAGGATTCCTGAAAATACTGCCGCAGCTTCTCATTCAGCAGAAGCTGCGGCTTTTTTTTCGTGAACAGAAATTTAAATGTGCATTGCCATGCGGCAGAAGTACAGTTAATCAAACGATCACAGGAAAAATCTGAGGACACCGATCACCTGACCGAGAATCTCAAAATACTGATCCGGATGGACAATGATCGGATCCATGCTGTCATTCTCAGGCTGCAGACGAATATAATCCTTCTCGCGGTAGAATGTCTTCACCGTAGCCGAATCGTCGATCAGAGCAACGACCATATCCCCGTTGTAGGCGGTTTTCGTCTGCCGCACGAGCACCAGATCCCCGTCAAGGATACCGGCATTGATCATACTCTCGCCGCGCACCCGCAGAAGAAATGTCTGTGCATTGGGCAGCTTGCTGACCGGAATCGGAATATATGACTCCACATGCTCCACAGCAAGGAGCGGCTGACCTGCAGCTACATTGCCGATCACCGGCACTTCCTGAAATTCCGCCGCAAGGCTGTTCCCGTTCTTCTGCCCAAGAGGAGCAGAAGAGGGCATGGATGGCATGGTCGAAGGAGCAGAGGACATATCTGAAGCAGTTTCACTGAACCTTCTGCTTCGGAATTCTTCGTCAAGAATTTCTATGGCTCTCGGCTTTGACGGATCCTTTCTGATATATCCGTTTTTCTCCAGTGCTTCCAGGTGTGCATGCACGGAAGAGGTCGATTTCAGATGTACCGCCTCGCCGATTTCTCTGACTGACGGCGGATAACCCTTCTCAAGAATCTGTTCTTTCAGATAATCAAGAATTTCCTTCTGCTTTTTGCTGATCGGTCGCTGCTTTTGCTCAGATGAAGGAGCTGATGACATAATATATTTCCTCCGAACCCCGTATTTTAACTGCTGATCATTATATGTAAACCTGTATTTTATATCCACATCCGTCATTCGGGAGATATCCGACAGGTTTGTCTTTAGTCTGAAAAATGAGCTGGATGCCTTTAGATAATGAACATTCTATCATAGGCAAAAGTAAAAAACAACATGATCACGAACATTTATTCCGAACATATTTTCGATTTATTTATTGACATGTTCGATCGCTGCGGGTATAATCACGGTTATGAAAACAAATGTTCGGAACATACATTCAGAACATATATTCTTATGTTCCCTGAAACGGATACAATCCGGATTCGTATTTTCGTATCAGAATGGGAAGAGGAGAACGGATCATGAGCGCAGCTATTATTGATTTTGCAGATTATCAAAACAGGATGACTTCTGAATATCAAATTGGGATGACTTTTACCCGTAATCAGACGGATACAAATCGCAGAACAGCTCAGTCAGCCGAAAGCGGATACAGAAAGACATCTGCGCATAGCAAAACCGCTCAGTCCGTTGAAATCAAATACAGAAAGACAGCAGCACATCATGCTGAAAGAGTGGGAACCGTCCGAATCCTGATGCTGATCATATTCGCTGCAGTGGTTTTCTTCCTTTTTATTTCGTCGAAGTCAGTATCGGCCGTAGACCGGCAGATGTACAAATACTATACGGTGGTTGAGGCAGATCAGGGAGACAGTCTCTGGACGATCGCCGAAGATCACATGTCGCCGGGATATCAGGACTGCAATGATCTGATCGATGAAATGGCATCCATCAATCATCTGAACGGTACACATATTGAAGCAGGACAGAAGATTGTTGTCCCATATTTTTCGACGGAATATAAGGGGTGAAAATCTCCAACCGATTACTTATGATAAATGCAGCGACATCCCCAGGTCCTGTATTTATATATCACCATTTTCATCTCATCATACAGGCAGGCCGGCAGTGAAATCAATCATCAATGATTTCCTGTCGGCTGCGTCATATTATGATATGTGTCGGAAGCATGATAACTTTTGACACGGTTATCATCATATTGTCAGCGAAATGAGTTCTTTCAGCAAATGGAATTCAGGAACCATAATTCAAAATAATTCACAAAATAATTTTAATATTTGCACAATTTATATGCATTTTTCCGAATTGTATGATATGATGGGTGTACAGAGAAGGCCAGAAGGAGGTTGTGGCTATGAAAACTATTATTACGATCGGAAGAGAATTTGGCAGTGGCGGACATCAGATTGGCAAGATCCTGGCGGACGATCTCGGAATCCCCTATTATGACAAGGAACTTCTGGAGCGCGCAGCCAAGGACAGTGGGCTGTGCAAGGAAATTTTTGAAAATCAGGATGAAAAACCGACAAGCAGTTTTCTGTATTCTCTTGTTATGGATTCGTATTCCTTCGGTTATTCTTCCAATGTCATGAACGACATGCCGCTGAACCAGAAGGTCTTCCTTGCTCAGTTTGACAGCATCAAGCAGCTCGCAAAGGAAGGACCCTGCGTCATTATCGGACGCTGTGCTGATTATGCGCTCGAGGATAATCCGAACCTTCTCAGCGTATTCATTCACGCGGATATGGATGCGAGAGTTCACCGTATAGCCAATATTTACGGGCTGACGGCCAATAAGGCGAGTGACCGGATCCGTAAGAACGATAAGAGCCGTTCCAGTTATTACAACTATTATACCTGCAAAGAATGGGGCAATGCCGACAGCTATGATCTCTGTATCAACAGCGCCAAATATGGCATCGACGGAACGGTAGAACTTCTGAAAGCTGCGATCGCGCAGAAGGAAAAGGGATACAAGACAAGTATCGAAGAGAAGAAGCCGGCGAATTTCTGATAAGTGTTGCTGCCCAGATAAATATTCGGGTAATACGCAGGAGATGTAGTGAAGTGTAGTGTTTGCACCTGATCAGAAAGCAGGAGATGTGGTAAAGTGTGGCGTTCGCACCAGATCAGAAAATCAGATAAATATGTCACTTGAACATAATAACAGAAAGCCAGCGGTTATCTGAGCCGCTGGCTTTCCGTATTTCGATAATTTCTTATATC
>ONKP01000003.1:0-8599 GCA_900318405.1 uncultured Eubacteriales bacterium
AAAAAATTCAAGTTACTGATCTGATCTCGCACGGTCGAAAATGCATGGTCAATCAGATTCTCGTAACGAGAATGTTTCCCGCATTCCCTCCGGCTGACCCTGCCTGATACGCGAGCGCGTCACGCACCGTCTCCTCCGTCAGTTCCTCGCCGGGACAGATAATGGGAACCCCCGGCGGATATGGTGTTATCGACTCTGCCGCGATTCTTCCCACAGCTTTCTCAAGCGGTACTTCTTCCTTGCAGCTGTAAAAAGCCTGTCTCGGTGTCATCCGCATCGGCGGCATCGGCCGCAGCAGGAAATTGCTTCCTGTTATAAACCTGTCCGCAGTCTCTGAACCACAATTGTCGGTTGGTCCTGAAGCGCTGTTGCCAGCTGCTTCAGAGTCATACTTTTCATCTGACTTTGAGTAATTTGGGCCAGCAGTCTCTGAGCCATACCTGTCCCGGATGATCCTGCAGGTATCGATCAGCCTGTGAATATCTTCTTCCGTATTGCCCCAGGTGATCACGCATACGACATGACGGGAATCCGAGAGTTCGCAGCTCACGCCGCCCTCCTTGTAAAGAAGCTCATGCAGACGGTTACCGGAAATTCCAGCGTTACAAGCAGAGAAAACAAGGCGGAGAGGATCTTTTCCATAGACACTCTGATCTCCCGATGTTTCATCAATTTCTGCGGAAGGCTCTATGTCATCTGTCACTATATGATTTGCTGTATCTTCAGATGGTGAAAAGCCGAGAACTATGAAACCCGGGATACCGGCTATACCTTCTTCTGCCATGTGTGCCAGACGCAGTGCTTTTGTCATCAGCTCTTCCCCGTGCTGCGCCATCAGGTGTCTCGCTCCGTCAAGCGATGCCATGAGCAGATAATTCGGGCTTGTACTCGTCACAAGCTTCAGGCAGGCATCCGTCCGTTCTCTGCTTACCAGGCTGCCCTGCAGATGCAGCATCGAGCTCTCCGTCATACTGCCGCAGGTTTTATGCGTGCTCTGTGAAACGAGATCAGCACCCGCCGCCACGGCTTCCTCCGGAGCCCCTGTATCTGCGGAGAAAAAATTCAGATGCGAGCCATGTGCTTCATCAACCAGCAGCGGCACACCATGCGCATGGCAGATCTCCGCAATCCGGCGCAGATCGCTTGCTACACCGTAGTAGGTGGGACTCGTAAGGAAAACCGCTTTGATGTCCAGATCCTGATCCAGTGCAGTCTCCACAGCCTCCGGATCCACAGATCCTGTCAGATCCCAGCCCGGATAAGCACGCGGCATGATCCAGACAGGCACGGCTCCGCTCAGAATAAGCCCCTGAAACACAGATCTGTGGGCATTCCGGTCGATCAGTATTTTTTCTCCCGGTCCGACCACAGACAGGATCATGGCCTCGTTGCCGCTTGTCGTTCCATTCACAAGAAACCAGCAATAATCTGAGCCATACAGATCGGCAGCGAGTTCCTCCGCCTCGAGGATTGCACCCGATGGATGATGCAGATCATCCAGTCCCTCAGCTTCCGTGAGATCCGCCCTGTAGGCCTTCTCACCGAGGAGATCCAGTGCCGCCGCATCCACACCGTGTTCAAACCGGTGTCCCGGCACTCTGAAAAAAGCCGGTTCTCCATCCACATACTTCCGGATGGCATCGATCAGCGGCGTTCTGTCCTGTGATAGATGTGTTCTGTCATAATCTGCCAAAGTAAATGCTCCTGATAAACGAGATTAAACGCGCTTCGAAGGTTTATCTCATTATCGCGATATTCGCCACACTCGATCACCTTGTGATCAGCCATGACTCTCTGTTCGCGCAAGAAAAAGGGCTGTATACTGCATCATCGGCGATGCAATATACAGCCCTATTCTATCATACGTATTACTCACGGTCAAAGTTAACAGACAAATCGTCAATTATTCTGACCATTTATAAATTACTTGATTTCGTAGATCCATCCTTCCGGTGCCTCAATGCGACCCATCTGGATACCGGTCAGTGTATCATACAGCTTCTGGATCGTCGGGCCCATCTTCTCCATGCCGCTCGGGATGTTGATAATCTTGCCGTGATCATTGATCTGACCAACAGGGGAGATAACTGCTGCGGTACCGCAGAGACCCATCTCCTCCATCTCCGGAACTTCACTGAAAAGAACCGGTCTGTGCTCAACCTTCATGCCCAGCAGATTCTCTGCGATGTAGCAGATCGAACGTCTGGTGATCGAAGGCAGAATCGAATCCGACTTCGGCGTAACGAGCGTCTTGCCATGATCCTTGATGAAGATGATGTTGGCGCCGCCGGTCTCCTCTACCTTTGTACGGGTAGCAGGATCGAGGTACATATTCTCATTGAAGCCCTCTCTGTGAGCCTCCATGATCGGGTGCAGGGACATAGCGTAGTTCAGGCCGGCCTTGATTCCGCCGGTTCCATGAGGTGCAGCACGGTCAAAGTCAGGAATACGTACAACAACAGGCTTTGCGCCGCCCTTGAAATACGGGCCAACCGGCGTAACAAGAATACGGAACATATACTCTTCTGCCGGCTTTACACCGATAACTGCATTATATCCGAACATGTACGGACGGATGTAAAGCGTTGCACCTGAGCCATACGGCGGTACCCAGTCGGCGTTTGCTTTTACTGTCTCCTCGACAGCCTTTACGAATCTGTCTACAGGGAACGGCGGCATCTCAAGGCGCTTGCAGGAATCATACATTCTCTGTGCATTGAGATCCGGACGGAAGCATACGATACGTCCGTCTTCGGTCGTATAAGCTTTCAGGCCTTCAAAGCAGGACTGGGAGTACTGCAGAACGCAGGCGCACTCACTCATGGTGACGGTGTGATCCTTCGTAAGCTTTCCTTCATCCCACTTGCCATCCTTGTACATGGATACATAGCTGTAATCAGTTTCTCTGTAGGAGAAGTCGAGGCTTCCCCAGTCAATATCCTTTGCCATCTTAGGTTCCTCCCGCTAATCTAAAAATCTATGTGCTATTGTAACACATTTCTCACATATGAGATAAAAAACTTTAGCGTATTAAGCCGTCGACAGACAGTAAAAATCTATGTGCTATTGTAACACATTTCTCACATATGAGATAAAAAACTTTAGCGTATTAAGCCGTCGACAGACAGGCAGTTTTCAGGCGTACGAAGTACGCATGGAAAACTGCATGTCTGATCGACGCAAACGTGTATGAGCATGGAGCGATGCGAAGCAGCGCGAAAATGCGAATGCACGTGCCGACTGCGGGAATCGCGTAGCGATGGAGCAGTCGGGCTTAATATGTCAGGCAGCAGCCGTCGACGCGCAGACATCTGTATCATCCACTGAAAAATCAGCAAAAGAAGAAGCATGCGCTGCTGCAGCACATGCTTCCCCATAAGAAAATAACCTTCCCCGCCGCAGCTGCTCATAGCGGACGAAGCTGTACTCAAAATCTCCTGCGCCTGCCGTCATGGAACGAAGCGTATTGGAATAGCCGTAAATCTCAAGCTGCGGTACTTCAGCCTCAACAACCGTACCGCCGTCCTTGGTCGGCGTCATGCCGAGCACACGGCCGCGGCGCTTGTTCAGATCACCCATAACATCACCGGTGAAGGCATCCGGCACCGTCACCTTCATATCGACAATCGGCTCGAGAAGAACCGGATCTGCCTTCATGAAGCCATCCTTAAACGCCATCTTTGTTGCGGTCTTGAAGGCCATCTCGGAGGAATCTACCGGATGATAAGATCCATCGTAAAGAATTGCCTTCACACCGACAACCGGATATCCTGCCAGAGGTCCTGCTTCCACGGATTCTGCAAGTCCTTTTTCGACTGCCGGGAAGTAGTTCTTCGGTACGGAACCGCCGACAACCTGCTCCTCAAATACATAAGGCGTGGAGAGATCGCCTGACGGCTCAAATTTCATTTTTACATGACCATACTGTCCGTGACCGCCCGACTGCTTCTTATACTTGGAGTCTACATCGGAATTCTTGCGGATCGTCTCACGGAAGGCAACCTTCGGCTGCTCCAGTGTGATCTCAACTTTGTAGCGCTCCTTCAGCTTGTCGGCGATGATCTCGATCTGCTGGTCTCCGATACCGTAGATCAGCGTCTGATGAATGGCAGAATCGTTGACAACCTTCATCGTGAGATCCTCGAGTGCCAGTCTGGAAAGTCCCTGTGAAGCCTTGTCGACCTCAGCCTTGTTCGGCACTTTGTATCTCTTTGCCGTGTAAGGTTTGGAGACAGCAACAGGACCGTAATCGATCGGGTGCTCCTTCGAAGCGAAGGAATCGCCGGTCTTTGCATCGCCGAGCTTCGCAATGGCTCCGATATCGCCTGCGTGAAGCTCTTCTACTTCAATCGGCTTGCTTCCGCACATTACGTAGAGCTTGCCGAGTTTCTCCTCAGAATCGCGGGTGACGTTATAGAGCGTATCCTGCGGTTTGATGACACCGGAGCAAACCTTGATCAGAGAATACTTGCCGAGGAACGGATCGGCGATCGTCTTCCAGACTGTCGCGGTCTTCATCAACGAGAAATCATAATTGGCTTCGAAGGTATCATTGTTGCTTCTGTCGAGACCGGTACGTTTGCATTTGGACGGATCCGGGAAGTAGGTGACGATATCATCGAGCAGGATCTTGATTCCCTGCAGATTGATCGGCGAACCCATGCAGACCGGTACCATATCACCGGATGCCACGTTAGTTGCCAGTGCTGCACCGATCTCAGCGGGCGAGAATTCCTCACCGTTGAAATAGCGGTCCATAAATTCTTCACTCGTCTCAGCTACGGATTCCAGGAGAGCATCTCTGTACTCAGCCAGATGATCCTTTACATAATCCGGGATCGGAATTTCTTCCTTTTCGTTCTTATTGATGTATCTTCTGCCTTTATTTTTTACGATATTGACATAACCGATGAACTTTCCGTTCTCACGGATCGGCATGTGAAGCGGCGCGATCTTCTTTCCGTAAAGCTCCTGCAGTTTGAGAACGACATCACGGTAGCTGACGTCATCGATATCCATATCCGTGACAAAAATCATGCGGGGCAGATTGTATTTCTCGCAGAGGTCCCAGGCTTTCTGTGTGCCGACCTGTACACCGGACTTGCCGGATACCACGATGATCGCAGCATCCGCCGCTGAAACAGCCTCTTCCACTTCACCGATAAAATCAAAGTAGCCAGGCGTATCAAGAATATTGATCTTGCACTTCTCCCATTCTACGGGAATGACCGATGTGGAAATAGAGATCTTGCGTTTGATCTCCTGTTTATCGAAATCACTGATCGTATTCCCGTCTTCTACTCTGCCGAGTCTTGAGGTGATACCGGAAAGGTAAGCCATACCTTCAGTGAGGGATGTCTTTCCGGACCCGCCGTGACCGAGAATAACGACGTTTCTGATCCTGTCTGTTCTGTAAACCTCCATGCAAGTACCTCCCATAGTTATAGTTTCGTCATGCGAGATCGTTCTCCTGTCAGATTTCATCAGAGCAGATTCAGAAGATTCGCACAACATGGTTATATTTTACTAATAATATTGGGATTCTTCAAGTCTTTTTTGTAAATTATGACAAGGTTATTTGCGGTTCACACCTGTTATCTTGTGACAATAACCCAGAATACAGATGTCTCTGCCCGCAGCAGTGCGGAAAGCTCCTGCCAAGCCGCCATCACATTGACAATTTCTGCACAATTCACTAGAATCCTCATTAGAAAAATGCATGAAAACAGACAGGAGAAGACATGACCAGAATCGGCTATATCGGGCTTGGCCTGATCGGAGGCTCCATCGCCCGCGCAATGAAAAAATTTCACCCGGATTATATACAGGCCGCGTATTCACGTACAAAAGCTACGCTGGATCTCGCCATGAAAGAAAACGTCATTGACGAAGAACTGACACAGTACGATCCGAAATTCGCTGACTGCGATTATATTTTTCTCTGCGCCCCTGTTCAGACGAATCTGAGTTATCTTCCCTTTCTGAAGAAAACCGCAAAGCCTGAAGCCGTGATCACGGATGTTGGATCCGTAAAGGGCGAGACCATGCAGGCAGCTGAATCTGAGGGACTCGGACCGGTATTCATCGGCGGCCATCCCATGGCCGGCACGGAGAAGACCGGGTTTGCCAATTCCAGCGATATTCTGCTGGAGAATGCCTTTTACTTTCTCACTCCCGGCAAAGGATGTCCGAAGGAGAAGACAGACCGCTTCAGCGATCTGATCCGTTCGATCCGCTCTCTTCCGATCATCGCAACACCGGAAGAACATGACTATATCGTTGCCGGTGTCAGCCATCTGCCCCACATCATCGCCTCGGCGCTCGTTAACGCCGTAAAAAATCTGGATACAGAGGATGAGCGCATGAAGCTGGTCGCGGCCGGCGGCTTCCGTGACATTACAAGGATTGCCTCCTCTTCACCGGTTATGTGGCAGCAGATCTGCCTCGCCAATCAGAAGGAAATCCTGAAGGTTCTTGATTCGTATATTTCCTTCCTCGGAAACGCCAGAAAGCTGATCGAGACGGGCGATGCGGATCAGATCTACGCCATGTTCGATTCCTCAAAAAATTATCGGGATTCCATCGACGACATTCGCAAAGGTTCTGTGCCCCGCGAATATCTTATCTATGTGGATGTTTACGATGAGCCGGGTGCGATCGCGACGATCACGACTATGCTGGCCATGAATCAGATCAATATCCGTAACGTCGGCATTCTTCATTCCCGCGAGTTCGCCGAAGGCGCCATGCGCATTGAATTTTATGATGAAAATGCACGCGATCAGGCGGAAAAAATACTGGAGCACAGGAATTACCATATCAGGAAGGTGCTATGACTTCTTAAGCCGCATCGCTGTTCCTGCAGCTGTCATATAAGGTTTCCGGAAGACATTGGGAATTTCCGGAATAATCATAATTTTCAAGGGAGCACACAGAGATGAAATTACAGCAAGCAGAAAAGCCTCTGGAAGGAGAAATCACGGTACCGGGAGACAAATCGATTTCCCATCGTGCCGTGATGTTCGGCAGCCTTGCCGACGGGAATACGGAAATCACGCATTTTCTTCCCGGCGCCGACTGTCTTTCGACGATCGACTGCTTTCGCAAAATGGGGATCCGAATTGACACAGCCCCCGACAGTCCGGATCATGTGATCGTGCATGGAAAAGGCCTTCACGGACTCAATGCACCGGATTCAACCCTGGACTGCGGAAATTCCGGTACGACAATGCGTCTGATCTCCGGTATCCTCGCCGGACAGGATTTTCCGACCGAGCTCACGGGAGATGCCTCCATCTGCCGCCGTCCGATGAAACGGATCATGGATCCTCTTCATCGCATGGGTGCCTGCATTGAGAGTGAAAACAATAACGGATGTGCACCTCTGATGATCGTCGGTCACAATCTGCACGGCATCCATTATGACACCCCCGTCGCATCGGCGCAGGTTAAATCCTGTATTCTGCTTGCAGGTCTGTATGCGGACTCTCCCACTGTTGTGACGGAACCGGCGCTCTCCCGCGATCACACGGAACGCATGCTGAAAAATTTCGGTGCTGACCTGGAAACCTCCGGCACGACCGTGACCATCCGTCCTGATCCGCATCTCGAAGCTGCAAAAATAGCTGTCCCCGGCGACATCTCTTCCGCCGCATGTTTCATCGCCGGTGCCGCTGTTGTACCTGACTCACACGTGACGCTCCGCCATGTCGGCACAAACAGCACCAGAGATGGCATTCTCCGTGTCCTGCAGGACATGGGCGGCTCCGTAACCTACCGGAATCTGAAGGCCTCCGGCGGCGAACCCTATGCTGATCTCGAGATCAGACAGCTGCCACTTCACGGCACAGTGATCGGCGGAGACCTGATCCCGACACTGATCGACGAGCTGCCACTGATTGCCGTCATGGCCTGCGCCGCAGAAGGCGAAACCGTTATTCGCGATGCCGCAGAGCTGAGGGTCAAGGAATCCGACAGAATCGACCTCATGGTCGAAGGGCTCTCCGCAATGGGTGCTGATATCACCGGAACCGAAGACGGCATGATCATCCACGGTGGAAAACCGCTCCACAGTGCCATGATCGACACGCGCCACGATCACCGCGCAGCCATGGCATTTGCCATCGCCGCACTCATCGCAGACGGCGGTGCGGAGATCACCGATGCCGACTGCGTCCGTATCTCCTATCCGGGCTTCTTTGACGATCTTGCCTCACTCTTATAAAAAACGTTACTGTTTACTCTATGCCAGCCACTGTCTGAACTAAAAAACAACACTTCAAAAAAAGACTGCCGCACACACGGCAGTCTTTTCATATGCATCAGCTTTATTATTTTCATAATGTACAGAGATACAGATACCTCCACTCCGCAACCATCCGCAGACGCCGGTGGTTAGCGAATCCGAACGTCAGTGAAGGATGAGCTTGCGCGAGCAGTGAGCCACATCCACACATGAAGTGTGTGAGTGTGGCGAGCAGTGAGCCACATCCACACACGGAGTGTGTGAGTGTGGCGAGCAGTGAGCCACATCCACACACGAAGTGTGTGAGTGTGGCGAACGCCGCGACAGTGTGAGAAACCCAGCGGAGCTGGTTTC
>ONKP01000003.1:8622-28228 GCA_900318405.1 uncultured Eubacteriales bacterium
TGTTGCGGATGGAGGTATCTGTATTCTGATATCAGTATCCATTCAGGAAGCTACGCTGCCTCCGGTGTAAAGCTGATAATACCGTCCTTTCTGCGCGATCAGCTCATCGTGCGTACCGCGCTCGATGATCCGCCCCTGCTCGAGAACCAGAATGCAGTCACTGTTGCGGACGGTCGACAGCCTGTGGGCGATGACGAAGGTCGTCCTGCCCTTCATCAGCTTGTCCATACCATCCTGTACGATCTTCTCCGTACGGGTATCGATGGAGCTTGTCGCCTCATCAAGGATCAGCACCGGAGGATCCAGGATCGCCGCCCGCGCGATAGCGAGAAGCTGTCTCTGTCCCTGCGACAGGTTGGAACCGTCGCCGGTGAGCATCGTGTCATACCCCTCCGGCAGTCTGCGGATAAAGGAATCCGCATTGGCCAGTCTGGCAGCCTCGACGACTTCTTCATGCGTTGCATCCGGCTTTCCGTATTTGATATTCTCCTCCACAGTCTCCGTGAACAGGTGCGTATCCTGCAGCACCATACCCAGGGAGCGACGGAGATCCGCCTTTTTAATTTTGTTGATATTGATATCGTCGTAACGGATCTTTCCATCCTGGATATCATAGAAACGGTTGATCAGATTGGTAATCGTCGTCTTGCCCGCACCGGTGGAGCCTACCAGTGCGATCTTCTGTCCCGGCTCCGCGTGAATGACGATGTTGTGCAGCACAATCTTATCATCCGTATAACCGAAATCCACATCGTTGAACGTCACGTCGCCGCGCAGCGGCACGTAGTCGACCTCTCCCGTCGCCTGATGCTGATGGCGCCAAGCCCAGTGGCCGGTATGCTCCGGTGTTTCCACGATCCTGCCGTCTTCCATCCGGGAGTTCACCAGTGTCACGTAGCCGTCATCAGTCTCCGGTTTCGCATCCATCAGTTCAAAAATACGCTCGGCGCCTGCGAGTGCCTGGATGATGAAGTTCGTCTGCTGGCTCACCTGGTTGATCGGCATGCTGAAATTTTTGTTGAAGGTGAGGAAGGCAGCCAGTCCGCCGACCGTAAATCCAGCATAGGAATTCAGCGCGAGGATACCGCCGACCAGGGAACAGATCACGTAGCTGGTATTACCGAGCTGTGCATTGATCGGTCCCAGGATATTGGAAAAAGCATTCGCACGATAGGAGCTCTGGTAAAGCTCCTCATTCAGCCGGTCAAACTCCTCCGTGCACGCCTGCTCATGCGTGAAGACCTTGACGACCTTTTCGCCGGCCATCGTCTCCTCGATGTGTCCGTTTATTTTTCCGAGGTCCCTCTGCTGAGCGATGAAGCCCTTGCCGGACGCCCTTGTCGCGAACATGGTGCAGATGAGCATGACAGCTGTCATGCCGAATGTGACGAGTGTCAGCGGGATGTTGAGCTGCAGCATCATGATGATGATCGTGACCAGTGTAATGCTGCTGTTCAGAATCTGAACGATCGACTGGCTGATCATCTGCCGGATCGTATCAATATCGTTCGTATATACGGACATGATATCGCCGTGCGCATGCGTGTCGAAATACTTGACCGGAAGCTTCTCCATATTCGAGAAGAGCTCTATACGCAGGCGTTTCATCGTGCCCTGTGATACGTAAACCATCAGTCTGGCCTGTATATAGCTGGCGGCAATGCCCAGTGCGTAAAAAATAATGACCCGCAGGATCGCATGTGCCAGCGGTCCGTAATCCGGATTGGCCTGACCCATCATCGGTGTGATGTACTGATCGATCAGCGTCCGCATGAACATTGTTCCCTGCACATTGGCGAGAACGGAAACAACAATACAGATGCAGACGATGATCCACTGGACTTTGTAATAACGGAAGGTATAGCCGATGAGCCTGCGGAACAGTTTGCCGGGATTCTTGATCTGCGGCCTCGGTCTGCCTGCGCCGGCATGACGTCCGGCCGGTACCTGACGTGTATTTGCAGCCATAAATCTGTTCCTCCTCTCAGCTCAGTTTATCGAAATCCGCCTCGGCGTTGACACCCGTCTGGGACTCATACACCTCGCGGTAAATGGCATTGTTTTTCAACAGTTCTTCATGCGTGCCTATGCCGTTGATCCGGCCGTCATCCATGACAACGATCCTGTCACAGTGCTGTACACTGGAGATTCTCTGTGCTATGACGATCTTTGTCGTGTCGGGAATCTCTGTCGCAAAGCCCTTCCGGATCTTCGCATCGGTCGCCGTATCCACGGCGCTCGTGCTGTCATCCAGGATCAGGACCTTCGGTTTTCGCAGAATGGCCCTCGCGATACACAGACGCTGCTTCTGTCCGCCGGATACATTGGCACCGCCCTGCTCGATCCAGGTGTTATAGCCGTCAGGCATTTTTTCGATGAATTCATCGGCGCAGGCGATCTCACATGCCTTCCGGCACTCCTCGTCCGTCGCGTTTTTATCACCCCAGCGGAGGTTGTCATACACGGTCCCGCTGAACAGGACATTTTTCTGCAGAACCATGGATACCTTCTCGCGAAGCGTATCCAGATCGTACTGGCGCACGTCGACGCCTCCGACACGGATGGTGCCGGCTGTGACGTCATACAGACGGTCGATCAGATGTACCAGACTCGTCTTGGCGGAACCTGTACCGCCGATGATGCCGATGCTCTCTCCCGAATCGATATGGATATTGATGTCCTTGAGAACCGGCTCCTTCGCGTCACTGCTGTAGGCAAAATCCACATGATCGAAGTCAACGGATCCGTCCTTCACATCCATGATGGGATTCACAGGATTCGTGATGGTGCTCTTTGCCTCCAGCACTTCGTTGATACGACCGGCAGATGCCTCTGACATGGTGATCATAACAAAAATCATGGAGAGCATCATCAGGCTCATGAGAATATTCATGCAGTAGGTGAGAAGGCTCATCAAAGCGCCGGTCGTCAGCGTCTCCTGAATGACAAAGTGCGCGCCGAACCAGCTGATCAGGATGATGCAGGCATAGACAACGCCCATCATGGCCGGAGCTACCGTAACGACTGTCGTCTCAGCCTTCACGAACATGGAATAAATATTGACGGCAGCTTTCGTGAATTTGTCTATCTCATGGTCCTCGCGCACATAGGCTTTGACAACACGGATAGCCGATACATTCTCCTGCACGCTCTCATTCAGTTCATCATACCTGTCAAAGACCTGATGGAAGTAGCGGTTTGCCCTGCTCAAAACGATAAAGAGAAAAATACCCAGGCCGACGACCGCGACCAGATAGATGCTGGCCAGGCGCGCATTGATGCGGAAAGACATGACCATGGCCACGATCATGGACACAGGCGCGCGGGTCGCCATGCGGAGTGTCATCATATAGGCATTCTGCATGTTCGTCACATCCGTCGTCAGTCGTGTCACGAGTCCCGAGGGAGAAAAATGATCGATATTGGCGAAAGAAAATTTCTGGATACTGTCATATTCGGCTTTTCTCAGGTTTTTCGCAAATCCGGCGGCGGCATTCGCTCCGAAAAACCCGCCGAGGATGCCGAAAGCAAGACCGATCAGCGCTACGACCAGCATCTTCAGGCCTGTCTGTACGATAAATGACATGTCTCCGCCGTTGACGCCTCTGTCGACGATCTCTCCCATCAGCACAGGGATGATCATCTCGCAGACGACCTCGCCGATCATCATGGCAGGTGTCAGGATCGAAACCAGCTTATACTTTCCTACGTAATGTAATAGCTTTCTCAGCATGTGTGAACCTCTCGTCAGTTACCCTTTATGCTTTGCCACAGTGCTTCCTGTATGCCCTTACAGTCAATGTTGCTATTCTATCACCTGCCGGGAAAAATTCAACTTCTTTATTCTTCATCGACGCCTGGATGCGCGTCTGGATGCGCGTCTGGAAGCGATCATTATTGTTAACGTAACAGGAGGAAGCCCCTGCCACCAATGGTGACAGGGGCTTCCTCCTGTTTGATTTACCTATTCTTCAGGCTTTCTTTGCAAGCTCAGCCTTGATATCCTCAGTGAGCTTCGGTACGACCTTGTTCAGATCGCCTACGATACCGATATCAGCTACGTCAAAGATCGGTGCGGACTCATCCTTGTTGATCGCGATGATCAGATCGGACTCCTCCATGCCGGCTACGTGCTGAATAGCACCGGAAATACCGATAGCGAAGTAGATCTTCGGACGTACGGTCTTACCGGTCTGTCCAACCTGAAGATCCTTCGGCTTCCAGCCGCTGTCGACAACGGCACGGGAGCAGGAAACCTCGCCGCCGATAACCTTTGCGAGATCCTCAAGGATCTTGAAGTTCTCCGGAGAACCTACGCCACGGCCGCCGGATACCAGGATCTTTGCCTTCTGGATATCAACGGTCTCAGATACCTTCTTGACAACCTCTTTGATCTCAACGAACTTGTTGTTCTCTTTGATGCCGGGGTTGTAATCAATAACCTCAGCTTTGCGGCTCTTATCGGGAGCGAGCTTCTGCATAACGCCGGGACGAACGGTGGACATCTGCGGTCTGTTGTCCGGGCAGGCGATGGTAGCGATCGTGTTGCCGCCGAATGCAGGACGGGTCATGAGCAGCTGATTGTGCAGGGTCTCAACGCCCGGCTTCGGCTCGATCGGGAAGTCTCCGATAGCGAGGGATGTGCAGTCTGCAGTCAGACCTGTATGAACACGAGCGGAAACAGTCGGTCCGAGATCACGTCCGATAGCCGTTGCGCCGACCAGCATGATCTCCGGCTTGAACTCATTGATAACACCGGCAAGTGCCTGTGCATAGGGCTCTGTTCTGTACTCTTTCAGCTCAGGATCATCCACAACAATGACTCTGTCTGCGCCGTACCAGCCGAGTTCCTCAGCCAGTCCCTTGACACCGGAACCGATCAGAACTGCTGTAACCTGTGTGTTGAGGGGCTTAGCCAGCTCAGTTGCCTCACCGAGAAGCTCGAAGGCAATGTTGTCAATGTGGTTGTCTACCTGCTGTGCGTAGATAAATACACCTTTGTAATCTTCTAAACTCATCCTAATCACCGCCTCCGTCAAATGTAGTGTTTCTCAACCAGAGCCTGGCAGATCGTTGCCGCACCCTGATCAGGATCCAGATCTTTGTAAATGGTTCCAGCGCCCTTACGTACCTTATCAGATGCTTTCGCGATCTTCGTCGGAGAACCCTTGAGACCCATATCCTCATCCTTCAGTGTCGGGATATCCTTGCGGTGCCAGATGATCACGCCCTTGCCGTCAGAAGCGAGGATTTCCTTATATTTTTCAGCGTAATCAGCGTCGTTGGAATCCGTAACAGGAGCGTCGATCGCATCCCAGATTCCCATCGGCGTCATATAACGCGGCTCATTCAGCTCGGAAAGAGCGGTGATGAGTACCGGCATCTTCGCCTCAAGTACATGATAGCGGTCATCAAACTGTCTCTGTACGGTAACGGTCTTCTTCTCCGGATCTACCTTTACATCCTGTGCATAGGAGATTACCGGGATGCCGAGATGCTCAGCGATCTGCGGTCCAACCTGAGCGGTATCACCGTCGATAGCCTGACGTCCGGTAAAAATAATGTCATAATCGCCCATCTCGCGGATAGCCGCAGCGATGGTGGAAGAAGTAGCCCATGTATCAGCGCCGCCGAGAGGACGGTCGGTAACAAGGTAGGACTTGTCTGCGCCCATAGCCATAGCCTCGCGGAGAACCGCGTCAGCCTTCGGAAGGCCCATGGTGATCACGTCTACTGTCGTTCCCGGATATGCGTCCTTGATGCGGAGAGCAGCCTCAAGGCCTGCCTTGTCATCAGGGTTCATGATCGCGAGCATGGCTGCACGGTCAAGTGTTCCGTCGGGTTTGAATTTAACGCCGCCCGCAGTATCGGGCACCTGTTTAATACAAACAATAATTCTCACAGTATTTTCCTCCTTATTATCCGCGCAGCATGCTTCCGGAAATGACCATACGCATAACTTCAGAAGTTCCCTCGTAGATCTCGGTGATCTTCGCGTCACGCATCATGCGCTCTACATCATACTCTCTGATGTAACCATAGCCGCCGTGCAGCTGTACGCACTCAGAGGTAACAGCGCTTGCCGTCTCAGCTGCGAAGAGCTTTGCTTCTGCAGCTTCAACGCTGTAGGTGGACTGCGTGGTGAAACCTACGGCATCCTTAGCCATAGCTGCTTTGTATACAAGGAGCTGTGCAGCGTCTGTGCGGGCCTTCATGTCAGCCAGCTTGAACTGGGTGTTCTGGAACTGGGAAATGGAGCGGCCGAACTGTTTTCTTTCCTTGGTGTAGGCAACGGTCAGATCAAGAGCGCCCTCAGCGAGGCCGAGTGCCTGTGTGGCGATACCGATACGTCCGCCGTCCAGTGTGTGCATGGCGATGTTGAAGCCCTTGCCCTTCTGTCCGAGCAGGTTGCCCTCCGGAATACGGCAGTCCTGGAAGATCAGCTCATAGGTAGCGGATCCGCGGATACCCATCTTGTGCTCCTTCGTACCGAAGGTGAAGCCCGGTGTACCCTTCTCAACGATGAAAGCGGAGATCTCTTTCATCTTGCGGCCTCTCTTCTCGATTGTGCCGGTAACAGCAATGATGATATATACATCAGCCTCAGAACCGTTGGTGATGAAGCACTTGGAACCGTTCAGTACCCACTCATGGGTGTTCTCATCAAGAACAGCCTTGGTCTGCTGACCCTGCGCATCGGTGCCTGCGCCCGGCTCTGTCAGACCGAAAGCTCCGAGATACTCGCCGGAAGCGAGTTTCGGGATATATTTCTGCTTCTGCTCTTCTGTACCGAAGGACATGATCGGGTCAATGCAGAGAGAAGTATGTGCGGAAAGTGCAACGGCAGTTGTACCGCAGACTTTCGCGATCTCCTCCATGCAGAGTACATAGGTCAGCTCATCGCAGCCCTGGCCGCCGTACTCTCTCGGAACTGTGATACCGAGGAAGCCATTCTTGGCCATCTTCTCGATCGTCTCGCGCGGGAATCTCTCTTCCTCATCGATCTCCTGCGCCAGAGGCTTTACTTCGTTCTGTGCGAAATCTCTGAACAGGGATCTCGCCATTTCATGTTTTTTGTCTAACGTGAAATCCATCATAAACCTCCATTAATATATAAGAGTTACCGGCGGATCCGGCTTTTACAGCCGGATCCATCGGTTATAAACTCACTCCTTGTCCGTCGGAACCTTCTTGCCATCTTTGTAATCGTAGAAACCAATGCCGGTCTTTACGCCCAGATGACCGCCGCGAACCATCTTGCGGAGAAGCGGGCATGCACGGTACTTGGAATCACCAGTCTCATGATAGATGACATCCATGATAGCCAGAACGATATCAAGTCCGATATAATCGCCGAGTTCAAGCGGTCCCATCGGATGGTTGCATCCGAGCTTCATAGCGGTATCGATGCCCTCGATATCGGAAACGCCTGCAGCGTATACGCAGATACCTTCGTTGATCATCGGAACAAGGATACGGTTAACAACGAAACCAGCTGCCTCGTTAACCTGTACCGGAGTCTTGCCAAGAGCAACGGAGATCTCCTTTACCTTGTCAACGGTTTCCTTCGGTGTATTCATGCCGGCGATAACCTCAACGAGCTTCATAACAGGAGCCGGGTTGAAGAAATGCATGCCGACGATCGGTTTGGAAAGGCCCTTGCCGATCTCTGTGATGGACAGTGAAGAGGTATTGGATGCGAAAATGCAGTCAGGATTCTTTACGATGTTGTCCTGAAGATTTCTGAAGCAGTCCTGTTTGATCTTCATATCCTCAAGAGCTGCCTCTACGATCAGATCTGCATCTGTGCAGATATCGTTGAGACCGGTCTGGATCTTGCCGAGGATACCATCTGCAGCAGCCTGCTCCATTTTGCCCTTAGCTACTCTCTTGTCGAGCTGCTTCTTGATCTTTGCGAATCCGCCGTCAGCGAACTCCTGCTTGATATCGCAGAGATAAACCTTGTCAACAGCATCGCACTGTGCAAAAGCCTGTGCGATTCCGGATCCCATTGTGCCGGCACCGATAATACCAACTTTCATGTCTTGTCCTCCTTTTTTAGCAGTTTCACGTGTGGAATCATTTCACACGCCACTGTATTTATTTTTTAACAGCTATACAGAATTTCAGGCACAGCAACGGCAGGCTCGCCGGCTTGCGTCAGCGCACCTGCCGTAACTCTTTAGTTGTTGGTGAAATGTTTCTCTTTGCGCTTCTCAAGGAATGCGCCCATGCCCTCTTTCTGGTCATGTGTCTCGAAGCAGTCACCGAAATATTTCTCTTCCAGAGCAACAGCAGAATCAATGGTGGTCTGTATGCCTTCATTGATAGCTACCTTGCACTGACGAACAGCGATCGGTGCATTGCCGGCGATACGGCCGGCAAGTTTCTTCGCCTCGTCCATCAGCTGGTCTGCCGGATATACATGGTTTACAAGACCGATGCGATAAGCCTCATCTGCCTTGATATTCTTTGTGGCATAGATGATCTCTTTTGCTCTGCCTGTACCGATCAGACGGGCAAGTCTCTGTGTGCCGCCAAAGCCAGGGGTAATGCCCAGTCCTGCTTCCGGCTGTCCGAAAACGGCGTTCTCTGATGCCAGGCGAATGTCGCAGGCCATGGAGAGCTCGCAGCCGCCGCCCAGAGCATATCCGTTAACTGCCGCGATAACCGGAATCGGAAGCTTCTCGATCTTCAGAAACAGATTATTACCCTTTCTGGAGAAAGCTTCGCCGCCCTTCTTGGTCAGCTCGCTCATCTCTGCGATATCTGCGCCGGCTACAAAGGACTTATCTCCGGAGCCTGTGATGATCAGGCAGC
The DNA here is from genome assembly GCA_900318405.1 of uncultured Eubacteriales bacterium. Classification (GTDB taxonomy): domain Bacteria; phylum Bacillota; class Clostridia; order Lachnospirales; family Lachnospiraceae; genus Bilifractor. Next base: position 17,443 of record ONKP01000003.1, read on the forward strand.
GAATGGTGTTCAGATCAATGCCGTCGATAACAGCTTCCAGATCGTCAAGAACTGCGCTGTTCAAAGCATTCAGAGCCTTCGGACGATCAATAGTTGCAACAGCAACTGCGCCTTCAGCTTCGTATTTTACAAATCCCATAATGTCTTCCTTTCCTGTATGTGCCACGTTGTGAACATGGACGACATCCAGTATAAGCTGCGGATTTCTCCACGCTTTGCGTGTGATGATCCTGTCTGCGATTCGAAGAGCTTACTTAGTAAAGACCGGGACCCGGCCGGCGAACGGCCCGATGATCCCGGACTCAGATTATTTTAAGCATTCAGACTTTGTCAGCCATACACAGGAACATATAAAATCTCAGATCATCCCCTGCACGCTGACACCAGCTGATCAGCCCTCGTAGCGGAGAACGGAAGTAGCGCAGCCCATGCCACCGCCGATGCAGAGCGTAGCAAGACCACGATGAGATCCTCTCTTCTGCATCTCATACATAAGAGTGGTAAGGATACGTGCGCCGGAGCATCCAACCGGATGTCCAAGAGCGATAGCGCCGCCGTTTACATTCAGGATGTCCTTGTTGAAGCCAAGTTCCTTGGCAACAGCAACAGACTGTGTAGCAAACGCCTCATTAGCCTCGATCAGATCGAAATCCTTAACCTCAAGGCCGGTCTTCTTCAGCAGGTTTCTCGTAGCAACGATCGGTCCTACGCCCATGATAGCCGGATCAACGCCGCCAAGAGCGCCGGCTTCCCATACAGCCATCGGCTTAACACCGAGCTCTTTTGCCTTCTCCTCGGTCATAACGATCATGGCAGCTGCACCATCGTTGATACCGGAAGCGTTACCAGCGGTTACAACGCCACCCTCTTTGAAGCAGGGTTTCAGTTTTGCAAGAGTCTCAACTGTGGTGCCCGGACGCGGTCCCTCATCGGTATCGACAACGGTAACTTTGCCCTTGCGGCCCTTAACCTCGAACGGAACGATCTCATCTTTGAAACGACCGCTCTCGATAGCCTTGCATGCCTTCTCCTGAGAATTTGCAGCGAACTCATCGAGCTCCTCACGGGTCAGATGATACTTCTCAGCTACGTTCTCAGCGGTAACACCCATGTGATACTGATGGAATGCATCAGTCAGAGCATCGCGGATCATGTCATCCTCAAGTGCTGCATGGCCCATACGATATCCGTAACGACCCTGCTGTACAAGGTAAGGTGCCTTGGACATGGACTCCATACCACCGGCAACAACGATCTCGCACTCACCGGCCTGGATCATGTTTGCTGCCATGTTTACAGCAGCCAGTCCGGAACCGCAGAGAATATTCAGTGTCATGGCCGGAGTTTCAACCGGAATGCCGGCATATACAGCGGACTGACGAGCTACGTTCTGTCCCTGGCCTGCCTGCAGTACACATCCCATGTAAACCATGTCTACTTTATCAGCAGGAACACCGGATCTCTTCAGAGCTTCCTTGATAACAGCGGTACCCAGATCAACTACCGGAACGGTAGAAAGCTCTCCGCCCATCTTACCAATAGCAGTACGACATGCACCGGCAATTACGATTTTCTTATCAGCCATTTCGTCCTCCTTGAAATAGAAAATGAAATATGAATGTTGGTGACCCGGCAATTCTTATCTGTACCGGTCAACTATTGCTATTCTACAACGAATCGCTCTGTATGTCAAATATTTGTCAATCTCATCGGATTGAAATATAGACAATTTTTTAACACACTTTTTGGTAACTATGACTGTATAAGTCCAGTCGCGGGAGCACGCAGTGCGAAGCGGCGCGCGGACTTATACAGTTCCAGTTTAGTGTCAAGTCGCATGCCAGAGGCGGCCTGCACACCCGAAGGGTGTGTAAGGGCGACTATGGCAAAACACTATACCCTTTTTACTTTCTTTTTAGACAGCGCGCACCAGAAGATAAACCAGAGCATGCACGCTGCGATCACATACCAGAAGATCAGCGTCGGCACACCCATCGGGCTGAACATGTCGTAATAGCCCTTCAGGTAGATGGCAATGATGATCAGCGGCATGATCCATGTGATATAAAAGCGATGATAATGGAATTTACCGCCTGTGCCGGCATTTGCCTCGGAAATGAAGCCGTCCCATCCCCAGCCATTTTTTCGTGTGCAGAACAGGACGAATGCCAGACTGCCGAGCGGGAGCAGGTTGTTCGATACGATGAAATCTTCCAGGTCGAGCACGGCCGTTCCCTCGCCGAGCGGCTGGAAGGCTGACCAGATATTATAGCCGAACACACAGGGAAGACTCAGAACAATGACGATACATGCGTTGATCAGCACGCTCTTCTTTCTCGACCAGCCGAACATATCCTGTGAGAAGGCGCCGATATTCTCAAATACGGCAACTACGGTCGTCAGTGCCGCGAAGAAAAGGAACACAAAGAACAGCGCGCCCCACACCTGACCGCCGGGCATCTGCGAAAACAGATTGGGAATTGTGATAAAAATAAGGCTGGGACCCGCATCCGGATTGATACCGTAGGCAAAACACGCCGGAATGATGATGAATCCGGCCATGAGTGCCACAAATGTATCCAGTGCTGTGATCGTCATGGCTTCTCCGGTCAGACTTCTGTCCCTTCCGATATAGCTGCCGAAGATCAGCATGGCGCCGATACCGATGGAAAGGGTGAAGAATGCCTGGCTCATCGCCGCGAAGATGACATTTCCGATGCCGTCCTCTGCCATCTGCTGGAAATCAGGCACCAGATAAAACTTTATGCCAGCACCCGCACCTTCCAGGAAACAGCTGTGAACCGCCAGAATGACCATCAGAACAAGGAGCGCCGTCATCATGACCTTGGAGACACGCTCCACGCCGTTCTGGATACCGAAAAAGCAGATCATGAAACCGATCACGCAGACCAGAACTGTCCAGAATGTTTCAGAGCCCACATCAGCAAGCGTGTTGCTGAAAACGCCGGATATGGCATCCGGATCCATCCCCTCAAAGGTTCCGCGGATGTGAAGCCAGCAGTATTTCATCATCCATCCGGCGACGGTGGTGTAATACATCATGAGCATATAGCAGCCGATGATGCTGATCCACTTCAGCCAGTGCCATCTGGTACCGGCAGGCTCAATGGCCTCAAAGGCACGGGATGCGCTTTTCTGTGACTTGCGTCCGATGGAAAATTCGCACACCATGATCGGTATGCCCATGATTGCCAGAAATACGAGGTAAATCAGGATAAAGGCTGCTCCGCCGTACTGTCCGCATAGATATGGAAATTTCCATACGTTTCCGATACCGATCGCGCACCCCGCCGAAACCAGGATAAAACCCAGCCGCGAGGCAAATTTTTCACGCGGTTTTTTGTTGCCACTTGCCATAAATCTCTCCCTCCCGAAAAATACGGGAGGATGCCCGAAGGCATCCTCCCGGGTTACAGGCATACCGTCTGCGGTTATCTCTTGTTGGAGCGTCTCCAGATGTTCATCTTCTCGGCGTCCTTGATCAGTTCATCGCGGAAATCCGGATGTGCGATATTGATAAGCTGTTCTGCTCTCTCCCACATCGTCAGGCCCTTCAGATTAACCTTGCCGTATTCCGTAACGATATAATGCGTGTTCGGACGCGTGCAGGTTGCAATGCTGCCCTCTGCGAGCGTCGGACGGATTCGGCTGTGCTTCACGCCTTTTTTGTCTGTAAAAGTAGATGACAGGCAGATGAAGCTCTTGCCGCCGTGAGACAGGTAAGCACCGAGAACGAAATCCTGCTGGCCGCCGGCGCCGGAAATATTTTTGATTCCCGCGCTCTCTGCGTTGACCTGTCCATAGAGGTCGACATCGATTGCATTATTGATGGAGATGAAATTATCCAGTGAGCTGATGGTCCGGATATCGTTGACATAGTCCACCGGTGCACTCATGCACTCCGGATTGTTATCCAGATAATCGTACATATGCTGCGTTCCGGCGCCAAAAGCAAACGTCTGGCGTCCTCTGTCGTGGCTCTTGCAGTTTCCGGTGATCTTTCCTGCTTCTGCCATCTTGACAAAAGCATCCACGTACATCTCTGTATGTACGCCCAGATCCTTCAGATCGGAAGCAGCAATCTGCTCACCGATCGCATTCGGCATGCCACCGATGCCGAGCTGCAGGCAGGCGCCATTGGGAATCTCCGGAACAACAAGATCGGCAACTGCCTTATCAACATCAGTAGCTGCTCCTGCTTCAGGAATCGCATCCATCGGCTCGTTATCGCCTTCAACGATCATGTCTACCTGATCGATGTGAACATATGCCTCATGGCCTCCGAGGCAGACAGGTACATTTTTGTTCACTTCAACGATGACCTTGTCGGCTTTCTCCACAACGGCTGCCATATGGCTGGCCGACGGTCCGAAGTTAAAGTAACCATGCTTGTCCATCGGAGACACCATCATGATCGCGACATTCAGCGGATCACTGCTCTCGCGGTACAGACGCGGAAGCTCGGAATAACGGAGCGGTGTCATGAAGACAAAGCCCTTCGATACGGCGTGGCGCTCTACCGGATTCATATGCCAGCTGTTCCAGGTAAAATGCTCTTCCGGATGATCAATTTTGAAGATCTCCGGCTCGTGATTCAGGATACCGCCGCGGATCTTCACATCATGCAGCTTCGGCATTCTTTTTGCCAGTGCCTTATCGACGGCCTTTGTCGTCGTCACGCACCAGCCGTAATCCACCCAGTCACCGCTCTTTACAACAGCCGCTGCTTTGTCCGCGGAAACAAGTTTTTTCTTGTACTCTTTCGTGTAATCCATAGCAACCTCCACCCATAAGAATCAAAAACATGCATAAATCAGGTATTATTTTATCGAAAACGGAACCTTTTGTCAGCCTTCTGACGATAAATTCCACAGTCTCCATGTGTGACAGTGGCTGACAATGTGTAAACCGTAACCATTCATCCGTAATATCAGATGATCATCATCGCATCCCCGAATGAGAAGAAGCGGTACTTCTGCTCGACAGCGATGCGGTAGGCGTTGAGGATTTGCTCACGGCCTGCGAAAGCAGACACCAGCATGATCAGCGTGGACTCCGGCAGATGGAAATTGGTGATCAGGCCATCCATGATCTTGAACTTATAACCCGGATAGATAAAAATACTGGTCCATGCGCTGCCCGGCTGCAGAATACCGTTCTCATCCGTAGCCGACTCCAGCGTCCGGCAGCTCGTCGTACCGACACAGATCACTCTGCCGCCGTTTGCTTTTGTATCATTGATGATCTTTGCCTGATCCTCATCAACAATGTACAGCTCGGAGTGCATCTCGTGGTCCTCGATCTCATCGCTCTTGACAGGACGGAAGGTACCGAGTCCCACGTGCAGCGTCACATGTGCGATCTTCACACCCTTGTCCTGAATCTGCTGCAGCAGCTCCTTTGTGAAGTGGAGTCCCGCCGTAGGTGCGGCGGCCGAACCGTCATGCTTCGCATAGACCGTGTTGTACATGGTTTTGTCTTTGAGTTTATGCTTGATGTACGGCGGCAGCGGCATCTCGCCGAGCTGATCCAGAATCTCTTCAAAAATACCGTCGTAATGGAACTGAATGAACCGGTTGCCGTCATCCGTCACATCGATGACTTCTCCGGTCAGCTGGCCGTCTCCGAAGACAAGACGGGTACCGACGCGGCATTTTTTGCCCGGACGGACCAGCGTCTCCCAGACATCATTTTTCTTCCTGGTGAGAAGAAGAACCTCGATGGCAGCGCCCGTGTCTTCCTTCGTTCCGTAAAGGCGGGCGGGGATCACCTTCGTATCGTTGATCACGAGGCAGTCCTTATCCGTCAGGTGATCGATCACCTGCGTAAAGACTTCATGCTGCACTTCTCCCGTCTTCCGGTCCAGTACCATCAGGCGTGATGCGCTTCGATCCTCCAGAGGATCCTGTGCGATCAGCTCCTTCGGCAGATCGTAATAAAAATCACTTGTTTTCATCTCAAACTATCTCCTGTATTCTCATAGAGCCCCATTCCGAATAGTGCCGCCTGCTGTATATGGCCAGCTGCTTCACAGCGGTCTGATATGATTGCTGCAGATTTCATAAAAAGCAGAGGCACCATTCAGGATATGTCATTTTCCGGAATTATTTTGCACCCGCATAAAAATCATGGCTGTACTTCTCCGGATAATAAATCTTATCATGCTGGATGATCTTACCGACACCGTCCTGCACATGGATCACACTGACAGCGCAGTTCACCGGCACACCGCCGTGCCAGAAACTGGACGTATCCTCATACACATTATGCAGGATCGCCCGCGAAGCACAGCCATGCGTTGAGAGAAGAATGATCTTCTCATGTCTCTTGCCGTCTGCGTCCACCGTATCCTGCAGTTCAGGCTTCCGGATCAGCTCCTCGTAAAAATCATGCGTGCGGTCGATGACCTGCTGAATCGTCTCGCCGCCTTCCGGCGGGATGTAATTGTACGAATCCTCATTGAATTTCTTCATAGCATCCAGTGGGATCTCAGAAGCACCGGTGCGGACAATTTTCCCTTCCCAGATACCGAAGCTGATCTCCATGATCCTGGGCTCATCGATCACCGGGATCTGTCTGTCGCGCACCATGATCTGCGCCGTGTGCTTTGCCCTGATCAGAGGACTTGTATAGCAGATGTCAAACGGCACATCTTTCAGCGCGTCCGAAGTGATCTCTGCGAGCTTCACGCCGAGTTCATCGAGATCAGCGCCGTGCTGTCCCTGCAGACGGACCTCTTTATTCCAGGATGTCTCTCCGTGTCTCATCACATATATGTACATTCTGTCATTCCTTCCTGCTCAACCCCGGTCAGTATTGTACATCATCTGCCGCGCATTTGACACATGCACCGGATAAAAATATTGCGCAGGCGTTACTGTTCGCTCTTTGCCAGCCACTGTCTGAACTTTTACAGAACGAGATAAAACACGCTTCGCGAGTTTTATCTCGTTATCGCGACGTTCGCCACACTCGATCACTGCGTGATCGGATGTGGCTCTCTGTTCGCGTAAATGAAAGCTGCCTCACCGGGGTGAGGCAGCTCAGCGTAACTATATATTCGACTTCGACCGTTTTTGTACAATTACTCTCTCAGCTTGATGCCCATGCTGTCCAGTCCGTTCAGGATCTTCTTCATTGCGCCGTTGATGTCGTCATCGTTCAGCGTTCTTTCTTTTGAACGGAATGTCAGTGAATAAGCCATGGACTTATATCCTTCCGCAACCTGTCCGCCTTCGTAGAGATCGAAGAGCTGCAGGTCCTCAAGGATCCTGCCGCCGCGCTGACGGAGCATCTTCTCGATGGCTGCTGCCTCGATGTCGTGAGGCACAAGCATGGAGATATCCCGCGTCACGGCCGGGAACTTCGCGATGCCGGTATAACGGCGCTCGAAAGTGGCAAACGGAAGAACCTCGGGCATGTCGATGACTGCCAGGTAAGCTCTCTGTCCGATGCCGTAGTTGCGGAGAACCATCGGGTGCACTTCACCCAGATAGCCGATTGTCCTGCCGTGATAAGTCACGTAAGCCTGGCGGCCCGGATGCAGGAAGGTCTTGTCTGACCGTTTGTATTCAACGAGATCATGCATACCGATCTGTCCGAGGAATTCCTCGATCACACCCTTCATGGTGTAAAAATCTCCGTCGCCGTAGAAGCCGAGGGTAAACTGCATCCTCTCATCCGGAAGCTCGGTGAGCGGAAGGCTCTTCGCGATATAAATATTGCCGAGCTCATACAGATGCACATTTTTGTTCCGGCGGCTGTAGTTCAGTGCGAGGGAAGAAAGAATGCCGTTTGCGGACAGCGTGCGCATGATGGAAAAATCCTCGCCGAGCGGATTTGAAATGCGGATGGCATTTCTCTCCGGCGCATCTGCCGGCAGAAGCAGCATATCATACACCTTCGGGCTCTCGAAGGAATAGCAGAATCCCTGTGAGAATCCGCAGTACTGTGCGACATCTCTTGCCTTGGCCTCTACGCGGTTCTTGAAGGAAAGTCCGCCCGTTGTGGATTCTCCGTGCGGCAGCGTCGTCGGGATGTGATCATAGCCGTAAAATCTTGCCACTTCCTCTGCCAGATCACAGGTCCTGTGGATATCCTGACGGAAGGTCGGGGCAACGATCTCATTCGTCTCTTTGTCATAGCGGAGATCTTCTGCCTCGAAGTACTTAATCATATCCTCTGCGCTGATATCTGTGCCCAGCAGCGCATTGATGCGGTCCGGCTCAAACTTTACACGGGACTCCTCGCGTTTTACGGGGTAGACATCGATAGCACCGCCGACGACCTCGCCGGCGCCGAACTCCTCGATCAGCTGGCAGGCGCGGTTCATGGCCTCCATGGCCGTATTCGGATCAAGACCCTTATCAAACTTACGGGATGCGTCGGTCTGATGGCCAAGTCTCTTTGCAGAGAGACGGATATTGGTTCCGTCGAAGCAAGCCGCCTCAAAGAGCATGGTGTGCACATCGTCGGTGATCATGGAATTCTGTCCGCCCATGATGCCCGCGAGGCCGATCGGCTTCTCCGCATCGTTGATCATGAGGATATCATGATCCAGCGTGCACTCCTTGCCATCGAGCGTCGTGAATTTCTCCCCGTCGGTGGCGCGCTTTACGATGATCTGATGACCGGCAACCTTGTCCAGATCATAGGCATGCATCGGCTGACCGTACTCTTCCATCACGTAGTTGGTGATGTCGACCACGTTGTTGATCGGACGGATGCCGTTGGAAGCCAGGCAGTGCTGCATCCACTTCGGTGAAGGCGCCAGGTGGATATTTTTCACCACGCGCGCCGTATAGCGCGGGCAGAGATCCGTGTCTACAACATCGACCTTAACGTAGTCGTTGACATCCTCGTCGTTCCCGGTCTTTCTGATCACCGGCGGAACGAATTTTTTGTGGAAGGTTGCAGCGGCTTCACGGGCAATGCCGAGCACGCTGTAGCAGTCCACACGATTCGAGGTGATCTCGTACTCAAAATTCACATCGTGCAGTCCCAGTGCCTCGATGGCGTCATCGCCGGGCTTTACACCGTCATCCTCGGAAAAAGCATAGAGGCCGTTCTCCGGTGCCTCGGGATAAAATTCGCGGGAGCTTCCAAGCTCCTCGATCGAGCACATCATGCCGTGAGACGGAACGCCGCGGAGCACACCGTCCTTGATCTCAATACCGTCCTCCGGAAGAGCGCTGCCGTCATGTCCGCCGGCTACTTTTCCGCCCGGAAGAACAACCGCTGTCAGCATGCCGACCTTTGCGTTCGGTGCACCGGTGACGATCTGTGTGGTCTCCGTGCCGATATCCACCTGGCAGATCACGAGGTGATCGGCATTCGGATGCGGCTCGATGGAAACGATCCTGCCGACAACAATATTTTTCAGATTTTTATCGAGAACCGTGTAGGTCTCTCCCTTGGTGCCGGAGAGCGTCATTCCGTCGAAGTACTCCTGTGCGGAGACATCGAGATCCGGCACATACATTTTTATCCATGAATAAGAAGTGTTCATCTCCTGTGCCTCCCTGGTCAGAACTGTTTGAGAAAACGCGCATCATTCTCATAGAGAAGGCGCATGTCATCGATTTCGTATTTCAGAAGCGCGATACGCTCCAGGCCGACGCCGAACGCAAAGCCCGTGTACTCGTTGGGGTCGATGCCGCACATTTCCAGTACGTGCGGATGCACCATGCCGCAGCCGAGGATCTCGATCCAGCCCTCGCCTTTGCAGAAACGGCAGCCCTTGCCACCGCACTTGAAGCAGCTCACATCCATCTCTGCGGAAGGCTCTGTGAAAGGAAAATGATGCGGGCGGAATTTTGTCTTCGTATCCGGTCCGAATACTTCCTTGGCGAACTTGTCCAGCGTTCCCTTGAGGTCAGCAAACGTGATGTTCTTGTCGACGACGAGTCCCTCTACCTGATGGAACGAAGGGCTGTGCGTCGCATCGACTTCGTCCGAACGGAACACGCGTCCCGGGGAGATCATACGGATCGGCAGTTTGCCCTGCTCCATGCGTCTCGCCTGTACGGGAGATGTCTGTGTGCGAAGCACGATGTCTTTGTTGATGTAGAAGGTATCCTGCTCATCTTTTGCCGGGTGATTCGGCGGGATGTTCAGCTTGGTGAAGTTGTACTCATCCCACTCGATTTCCGGTCCCTCGATGACCTCATAGCCCATACCGACAAAAATGCGCTCGAGCTCCTCAAGAGCGATCTGGTTCGGGTGCGGATGGCCGATCTCTGCTTTTTTCGCAGGAAGTGTGACATCGATGGTCTCCGCCGCCATTCTGGCATTCATGACCTCGAGGTCGATCTCTTTCTTCCTCTTCTCGATCAGTTCCGTCACGCGGTCGCGCGCCTCATTGACCATCTGGCCGATCTTCGGGCGGTCCTCCGCCGCGACATCTTTCATGCCTTTCATCAGTTCCTTCAGCTGGCCTTTTTTACCGAGGATGTCCACACGCACGGTATTGAGTGCGTCGGGATCCTGAGCTTCTGCGAGTCTGCTGACGGCATCTGATACGATGCTGTCCAGTTTTTCCTTCATCGTGCTGCTCATAGCTTATCTTCCTTTCATTTATATTTCTTTTTGTGTCATAAGTATTCATGGTGTATGAAACCTGACGCTTCTTTGCTTCGCAGCTTCCGTGACAGGCACATGCATTCGCATTCCCGCGATACTATCGCATCGCTCCATGCTCATACAGCCCGACTATGTCGGGCTGACGCGGCGTTCGCCTCACCGTATCACGCTTCGCGTGTACGGA